>CAZVCT010000085.1:0-8659 GCA_964625655.1 uncultured bacterium | reverse complement strand
GGAAGTCGAGCATCCACTGCGGCTCGCCCTTGTAGTAGCTGATCTGCTCGACGACACGCTTGCTGAGGCCCTTCTCCGACTTGAAGAAGTAGTCCTCTTCCAGCTTGAAGTTGTACTGATCGGTGTGCCGCATCCCTTCCAGCTTGGCTGCATCGGGATGTAGTTCGTTAACGTCGGACATGCGTCCCTCCGTCCGTGAACCGGCGCGAGCGCCGGGGTGGTTTGCTTAGGCCCCTACGGCTTCGCGGATCCATTCGTAACCCTTCTGGTCGAGCTCCATCGCGAGCTCCTTGGGGCCGGTGCGAACGACGCGGCCGCCGACCATCACGTGGACCTTGTCGGGCACGATGTAGTTCAGCAGGCGCTGGTAGTGGGTGATGACGAGGGCGCCGAACTCGGGGCCGCGCGCGGCGTTCACGCCCTGCGACACGACCTTCAGCGCGTCGACGTCGAGGCCAGAGTCGGTCTCGTCGAGGATCGCGTAGCGCGGCTCGAGCACGAGCAGCTGCAGGATCTCGGAGCGCTTCTTCTCGCCGCCCGAGAACCCTTCGTGCAGGTTGCGCTCGATGATCGACTCGTCCCAGTTCAGTTCCTTAACGGCGCGCTGGAGCTTCTGGTAGAACTCCATGACGCCGATCTCGTCGCCCTCCTCGCGGCGCGCGTTCAGCGCCAGCCGCAGGAAGTTGGCGATGCTGACGCCCGGCACTTCGACCGGGTACTGGAAGGCCAGGTAGAGCCCCTCGCGCGCACGCTCGTCGGGCTCCATCTCGAGGATCGAGCGACCCTCCAGCAGCACGTCGCCTTCGGTGATCTCGTACTGCGGGTCGCCGGCGATGACCTTGGCCAGCGTCGACTTGCCCGAGCCGTTCGGCCCCATCAGAGCGTGCACCTCGCCGCGCGGGACGACGAGGTCGACCCCCTTGAGGATCTCCTCCCCGTCTACGATGCGGGCGTGAAGGTTCCGGATCTCCAGCGTCTTGTCACTCATCTATGCACCTCTCATGGGGTTGTCTCGTTCGATCCCGACGACCTGGGTCGTTAATAGGACTCGTTCCGAGTTTGATCATACCCCGGCGCCGCTGACGCGGTAAGCCGAGCGTTCGACTCAGGATTAAGGGTACCGCGGCCGAGGGGGCGTCACTTGTCGCGGCGGAACCAAGAGAAGGGCCCGCGTCGGCGCGGCGCCTCCTCGCTGCCTTCGCGCTTGGCCTCGTCGCCGTCGCGCTTCCTGCTCGTGTCGCCTTCGGTGCCGGCGTCGCGCTTCTCGGGCTCCGCCCGCTTGCTCGTCTCGGGTTGCACGCGCCCCGTCCGGCTGGGCGGCAGCGGGGTCTTGCCCGAAGCCGGGCGCGTGTCGGCACGGCTCGAGCGGCCCGTGGTGGGCGTAACGGGCGCGGGCGGCGCATCCGCCGAGCGCTCCGGCGCTCCGGAAGCGGCCCGCACGGCGCGCGCGAACTCGGCGGCGCTCGTGTAGCGCTTCGCCGGATCGCGAGACATCGCCTTCGCCACGATGCGCGTCACGTGCGTGCCCACGTCGGGGCGCATGCGTCTCAGGTCCTTCGGCACGGCCGTGTGGTGCGCCACCATCAGGGCGTCGTACGAGTCGCCCAGGAACGGGCGCTCGCCCGCTATGACCTCGTAGGCGAGGATGCCGAGGCTGTACACGTCCGACGCCACCCCCGCCGAGCGCCCCTCGAACACCTCGGGCGCCATGTAGAAGGGGGTGCCCACGCGGTCCTCGCTGGACTCCTCCATGAAGAGGCCGGTGCCGAAGTCGCCCAGCTTCGCGGCGCCCTGCTCGGTTATGAACACGTTGGCCGGCTTGACGTCGCGGTGCAGCACCTTGCGCTCGTGCGAGTGCGCCAGGCCCTCGGCCACGTTCACGATCAGTTCGAAGCAGCGGGCCAGCGGCAGCCGCCCGCGCTCCAGCAGGTGCTGATCGAGCGTGCCGCCGCTGCAGTACTCGAGCGCCAGGAAGGCGCCGTCGCCGGTGGGGAAGCCGTCGAACGCCGCCACCACGTTGGGGTGCGACAGCTTGACGGTGATCGAGACCTCGTTCTCGAACATCCGCCGGAGGACGGGCCGTGTCGACAGCCCGTGGCGCGGCAGCTTCAGCGCCACGTCGCCGAACAGCTCGTGGCGCGCCAGGTGCACGTGCGACGTCTGTCCCGAGCCGAGCTTCGAGACGACCGTGTAACCAGACGGCACGAACTTGGGGTCATCCCCTTCCGGCGGCATCGCCCTCCTCAGGCCTGCAGAAGCTTCACGAGCCAGGCAGCGCGCGTCACCGCAGCTCCCCGAGCAGCTCCTCCAACTCGGTCTCCTCGCCCGGACGCATGACGAGGCACTTGGCGCCCGTCTCGCTTTCGACGCGCCGCTTGAACGCGCCGACGTCCTGCTTGAGGAGCGGGAAGGTGTCGTAGTGGATGGGCATGACCATCCGCGGGTTCAGCAGCTTGACCGCCTCCACCGCGTCGGCCGGGCCCATGGTGAAGTTGTCGCCGATGGGCAGCAGGGCCAGGTCGAGGCCGCCCCGCCCGATCAGGCTCATGTCGGAGAAGAGCGCGGTGTCGCCGGCATGGTAGATGCGCGCGCCGCCCACCTCGAGCACGATGCCGGTGGGCATGCCGCCGTAGGTGCCGTCGGGGAACGAGCTGGAGTGCCAGGCCGGCGTGAGGGTGACGGCGCCGAACTCGAACTCGTGCCGTCCGCCCACGTTCATGCCGTGGCTCTTCAGACCCAGGCCCTCGGCGTAGGTAGCTATCTCGGCCGTGCCCACGACGGTCGCGTCGTGCTGCTGGGCCAGGGTGGGCGTGTCGCCCCAGTGGTCGCCGTGGGCGTGCGTCAGCAGCACGTAGTCGGGCTGCACGCTGGCGAGGTCGACCTTCGTGTTCGGGTTGCCCTCGATGAACGGGTCGATCACCAGCTCGAAGCCACGGCCGGCGACGCTCAGGCTGAGGCTGACGCCCGAGTGGCCGAGGTAACGGAGCTTCATCTTCTCTCCTTCGGCACCGTGCTCAGCGCAGCTGCACCAGGGCGAAGTAGTAGAGCACCACGCCTACGGCTGGCAGCAGAGCGATGCCGGCGGCCTCCTTGGCGCGCCCGAGCGCGAAGGCGGCCACCGAGAGGACGATCGCCCCGAGGGCGACGAAGGGGAACGCCCAGAACAGGGTGTTCCAGATCCCCTGCAGGTCGAGCTGGACGATGATCCCACCGTTGCCGGTGGCCTTCAGCACGGCGCCCATGGCCCAGAAGACCAAGACCATGAACGTGGCTATGGATCCGAGGATGACGCCGTAGAGTCCGAGCACGCGCTCGTTGTCGACCTGCGGCTCGGGCTTCCTGTCGGCCGAGTAGGTGGCAGTGGTCACGCGATCCCTCCTTGTGCCCACATAGCTTACCAGCCCCCAGCCGTTGTCGGCCCGGCATGCAGGCGACCTGCGGCCAACTGGTATACTGCCGCGCTAACGCGCCGCCCGCGGCGCTACTCACGCGCCGGAGACGGCGCTCTTCTTCGTGAACGTCTCGCCGGACATCAGCAAGTAGGAGGCACCTTGCAGGACCTCATAATCCGCGGAGCGCGCGCACACAACCTGAAGAACGTCGACCTCGAGCTTCCGCGCAACAAGTTCATCGTCTTCACCGGGGTATCCGGGTCGGGCAAGTCGACCCTGGCCTTCGACACCGTCTACGCCGAGGGGCAGAGGCGCTACGTCGAGAGCCTGTCGGCCTACGCGCGCCAGTTCCTCGGCATCATGGACAAGCCCGACGTCGACTCGATCGAGGGCCTGTCGCCCGCCATCAGCATCGACCAGAAGACCACGAGCCACAACCCGCGCTCGACGGTCGGCACGGTCACCGAGATCCACGACTACCTGCGCCTGCTCTTCGCGCGCGTGGGCGTGCCCCACTGCCCCGTCTGCGGCCGCGTCATCGAGCGCCAGTCGTCGACCGAGATCGTCGACCGCCTCGTGTCGCAGTACGAGGGCAAGCGCGCCCTGCTGCTCGCACCCGTGGTGCGGGGGCGCAAGGGCGAGTACCGCAAGCTCTTCAACGACATCAAGAAGGAAGGCTTCGCGCGCGTGCGCGTCGACGGACTGGTACAGACCGTCGACCAGGCGCTGGAAGCCGACCTGGAGCGCTTCGAGAAGCACGACATCGACATCGTCGTCGACCGCGTCGTGCTGACCGCAGAGGACCGCTCGCGCATCGCCGAGTCGACCGAGCTGGCGCTCGCCAAGGGCGAGGGCCTCATGCGCGTCTTCCTGCCCGACGACGAGGTCGACGAGCTCTTCTCCGAGAACTTCGCCTGCCCCGAGCACGGCACGTTCCTCGAAGAGATGGAGCCGCGCACGTTCTCGTTCAACGCCCCGTACGGCGCCTGCGGACACTGCAGCGGCCTCGGCTACCTGCAGCAGTTCGACCCCGAGCTGATCGTGCCCGACCCCGACCTCTCGATCTCGCAGGGCGCCATCGCCCCCTGGACGGGCGGTAGGGGCGACAGCGGCAAGGTCTTCTACTGGGACCGCCTGAAGGCGATCGCCGAGCACGCGGGCTTCGACCTGAACGCCCCCTGGAAGGACCTGCCGGAGGAGGCGCGCGAGCTGGTGCTGCGCGGCTCCGACGAGCCCATCGAGGTGGTCTACGCCCGCGGCGGCCGCGAGACGATGCGCTTCCGCGCCGAGTTCGACGGCGTCATCCCCAACCTCGAGCGGCGCCTCAAGGAGGCCGCCTCGGAGATGGTGCGCGAGCGCCTCGAGGAGTACATGTCGCTCGTCGCCTGCAGCGTGTGCGGCGGCACGCGCTACAAGCCCGAGGTGCTGGCCGTGACGGTCGACGGACGCAACATCGCCGACGTCAGCGCCATGACCGTCCTGGAGGGCCGCAAGCTGTTCGGCACCCTGCAGCTGGAGGGCGCCAACGACAAGGTGGCGCAGCCCATCCTGCGCGAGGTGAACGCCCGCCTCGGCTTCCTCGAGGACGTCGGGCTGGACTACCTGAGCCTCGACCGCAGCGCCAACACGCTCTCGGGCGGCGAGGCGCAGCGCATCCGCCTGGCCACGCAGGTCGGCAGCGGCCTCACGGGCGTGCTGTACGTGCTCGACGAGCCCTCCATCGGCCTCCACCCCCGCGACAACGCGCGCCTGCTGCGCACGCTGCTCAACCTGCGCGACCTGGGCAACACCCTCATCGTGGTCGAGCACGACGAAGAGACGATGCGCGCGGCCGATTACATCGTCGACCTCGGGCCTGGTGCCGGCGTGCACGGCGGCGAGGTCGTGGCCGCGGCCGCGCCCGACGAGTTCGTCAAGAACGAGAAGTCGCTGACGGCCGCCTACCTGCGCGGCGAGCGGCAGATCGCCGTGCCCACGCAGCGCCGGGAAGGCAACGGCAAGAAGCTGACGGTGGTGGGCGCCCGCGAGCACAACCTCAAGAACATCGACGTCGACTTCCCGCTGGGCACCCTCACCTGCGTGACGGGCGCCTCGGGTTCGGGCAAGTCGACGCTCGTGAAGGGGATCCTGCACGCGTCGCTGGCCAAGAAGCTCTACCGAGCCAAGACGCAGCCGGGCGCGCACGCGCGCATCCGCGGCACCGAGCACGTCGACAAGGTCATCGAGATCGACCAGAGCCCCATCGGCCGCACGCCCCGCTCGAACCCCGCCACCTACACGGGCATCTTCACCGACATCCGCGACCTCTTCACCCGCGCCCCCGAGTCGCGCAAGCGCGGCTACAAGCCCGGCCGCTTCAGCTTCAACGTCAAGGGCGGGCGCTGCGAGGCGTGCAAGGGCGACGGCACCGTCAAGGTCGAGATGTACTTCCTGCCCGACATCTACGTGCCGTGCGAGGTGTGCAAGGGCGCGCGCTACAACCGCGAGACCCTGGAAGTGAAGATCCGTGGCAAGTCGATCGCCGACGTGCTCGAGATGACCGTCGACGAGGGCCTCGAGTTCTTCGAGAACATCCCCGCCATCGCCCGCAAGCTGCAGCTGATGGTGGACGTGGGCCTGGGCTACATCAAGATCGGCCAGTCGTCGCCCACCCTGTCGGGCGGCGAGGCGCAGCGCGTCAAGCTGGCGTCCGAACTGGGGCGCCGCAGCACCGGCCAGACGCTCTACATCCTCGACGAGCCCACCACCGGCCTCCACTTCGACGACACCCGCAAGCTGCTCGACGTGCTGCACCGCCTGGTCGAGCAGGGGAACACGCTGGTCGTCATCGAGCACAACCTCGACGTCATCAAGACCGCCGACTGGATCATCGACCTGGGCCCCGACGGCGGCGCCCGCGGCGGCTCCGTCGTCGTTGAAGGGACACCCGAGACGGTGGCGGCGCACGCAACCAGCGCCACGGGCACGTTCCTGCGCCAGATGCCCGAGCTGAGGGCGCGCGTGCCCGAGGTGGCCGACGTCGCCTGACCGATCGGGTAAGGGAACCGGCGTGACTGGAGGCGCGGAGCGGCATGATCGCTCCGCGCCTCTCGCAGAAGGCGCGCCGCCTCTCGCAGTAGGCGCGCAGAACGAAGTACGATGCCCGGGTGATCCGCACGGTTGCCATGCCACAACGCCTCTTCATCGGCATCTTCTTCTTTCTGGCGGCCGTGGTGTGCGCGGTGGCTCCGATGCCCCTCCTCTACCGCAGCCTGGGCATCGTGCTGATGGCGTACCTCGGTTTCGCAGCCGCGGGCATGCCGGCCGCCTACCTGACGGCCCTGCTGGCCCCGCCCGTCGGACTGCTGACCGGCGACCCCGACTGGCTCGTGATGCTGCCGGTGGTGCTCTCGGGCAACCTGCTGGCCATGATCGGCCTCGAGTACGGCTGGCGGATGCTGGCCGTGCCGCTGTCGCCCCTCCTGCTGGTGGCGCCGGCGCTGGTCGCCTGGCAGCTGCCACGCCAGCCGCTCTTCGAGGTGAACCTTCCCTGGGAAGGGCAGCAGGGCACCTGGGTGGCGCTCCACCTGCTGGTGGCGCTGGCCGGCGTGCTGGTTGCCCTCTACTTCGACCGCCGCCGCGCCAAAGCCGAACAGGGCCGAACAGAGCCCGAACCCGCCTGAACCGGAGCTGGCCCCCATGACCCTCCTCGAGCGCATCTTCCACCCGAACTGGTTCATGCCCACCGCCACCTTCCTGGTGCGCAACTACGTCAGGCTCGTCTACGGCCTGCACGTCACGGGGCTCGAGAACGTGCCGAAGACGGGCGGTGCCGTCGTGGCGTGCAACCACATCAGCGCCTGGGACCCGCCCATCGTGGGCGTGGCCTTCGGCCGGCCGCTCGAGTTCATGGCCAAGAAGGAGCTGTTCGAGAAGCCCCTCTTCGCCGCCATCATCCGCGGTCTGCGCGTCTTCCCCGTCGACCGGGGCGGCCAGGACATCGGCGCCATCAAGGAAGCGCTCCGCCGCCTGAAGGCCGGCCGCGCCATCGGCATCTTCGTCGAGGGGACGCGCAACGCCGGCGGCGCGGCCGCGCTCGACGGCGCCAGCTACCTCGCGCAGCGCGCGGACGTACCCCTCGTCCCCGGCGCCATCTGGCGCGAGGGACGCGCTTTCCACGTGTCGTTCGGGCCGCCCCTTACCCCCACCGGCCGCAGCCGCGACGACGCCACCGCCCTGACCCAGCAGGTGGTGCAGCGCATCGAGGCGCTCATCCCGGAAGGCGCCCTCACGAAGAGCCGCGCCGAGGCCTGAACCGGACCCGAAACGCAGATATCGCGTCGGTGAGGGAGTTTCGGCTTGTCAGGGCCGAAGGCGTCTGCTACAGTGCTGCAAATCCAAATGGACCAACTGGAGGGCAAGATGGCTAAGGGTATGTCGAGAACCGTCTCCAAGGCCGACCTGGTGAACTCGGTCGCCGAGGACACGGCCCTGAGGAAGAAGGACGTCAAGGAAGTCCTGGACGCCGTTCTGGAGAACATCAGCACCCACCTCGAGAAGGGCAACAAGGTGCAGCTCACGGGCTTCGGCACGTTCGAGATCCGTTCGCGCAAGGCGCGGACCGGGGTGCGCCCTGGCACCACCGACAGGATCGACATCCCTGCCAGCAAGTACCCGGCGTTCAAGCCCGGGAAAGGGTTGAAGGACAAGGCTCGGAAGTAGCGATTGCGTTCGGGCCAGCGGCTCGGGCGGTTCGATCGTGATGGTGGTTCGGGCGGGTCCCATCACGCACCTGAGGCGGCAGGCCGCAAACGGTGCGTGATGGGACCCGCCCGAACCACTGCTGGCATGGTCCGTTCGGTGAGTCAGGGGTCGTGGCAGAGCTGGGTTCCGAGTTCTTGACCGATCCGACCTGGCCGGCTGCATAGGCGGCATGGCGCGCGGCCCCCTTCAGCGGACGCGCTGACGCGTTCGCGTCGAAGGCTGCTTTCCGCGCCTCGCTCATCGATACCTCGCCGCACACCCAGGCGCGCCATCTCGATGGCGACGCGCGGCCAACGATCCTCGGGCTCCACCGCCTCGAACGACCCCAACACCCGCTCCGCGCACCAAGTCATCAATTACTCCAGCAGGGCGCCCATGCCATTCACCTATGACGAACCGGGCCCGGCCACCACTGCCACGACCCCTGCCTCACCGCGCCGCGAGTCGCGCAGGTGTGTGGGGCGGGGGGGGGGGGGGGGGGGGGGGGCCCGGGCGGGCGGGGGCGCGCGCCCGGCCCCGCCCCC
>CAZVCT010000084.1:7189-8693 GCA_964625655.1 uncultured bacterium | reverse complement strand
GGCGGCGTGCGCGACGAGGCCGAGATCCGCGGCCACCGCCGCACCTACATCGGCAGCCTGCCGGGCCGCATCATCCAGGGGATGAAGACGGCCGGGACGGTCAACCCCGTCTTCCTGCTAGACGAGATCGACAAGATGACCTCCGACTTCCGCGGCGACCCCTCGTCGGCGCTGCTGGAAGTGCTCGACCCGGAACAGAACGACACCTTCACCGACCACTACCTCGAGATCCCCTACGACCTCTCGAAGGTCATGTTCATCACCACCGCCAACACCCTCTCGACCATCCCGCGGCCGCTGCTCGACCGCATGGAGGTCATCCAGATCCCGGGCTACACCCTCGACGAGAAGATCGAGATCGCCCGCCGCTACCGCGTGCCGCGCCAGCTGCGCGACCACGGCCTGGAAGGCCACCTCGAGATCTCCGACGAGGCGCTCAGGCGCATCGTCACCGAGTACACCCGCGAGGCCGGGGTGCGCAACCTCGACCGCCTGATCGCCAAGGTGGCGCGCAAGTCGGCCAAGGAGTTCCTGGAGACCCCCTGGGAGGGCGTCCGCCGCATCGGCGACGCCGAGGTGCGCGAGCTGCTGGGCGTGCCCCCCTACCGCGACGAGCAGGCCGAGAAGGAGCCGCAAGTCGGCCTGGCGCACGGCCTCGCCTGGACCTCGGTCGGCGGCGTCACGCTCGACATCGAAGCCGTCGCCATCCCCGGCAAGGGCACCGTCACGCTGACGGGCCAGCTGGGCGAGGTGATGAAGGAGAGCGCGCAGGCGGGCATCGCCTACCTGCGCAAGCACGCCGACGAGTACGGCATCGCGCCCGGCTTCCACGAGACGCGCGACCTGCACGTGCACGTCCTCGAAGGCGCTACGCCCAAGGACGGTCCGTCGGCCGGCATCGCCATCGCCAGCGCGGTCGTCAGCGCCCTCACGGGCCGCGAGCTGCGCGGCGACGTCGCCATGACCGGCGAGATCTCGCTGCGCGGCCGCGTGCTGCCCATCGGCGGCGTGAAGGAGAAGCTGCTGGCGGCGCACCAAGCCGGCATCAAGACCGTCATCCTGCCGCGCGAGAACGAGGCCAACCTCGAAGAGGTGCCCGACACCATCCTGGAAGAGCTGGAGGTGCTGCCGGTCAGCGACTTCCGCGAGGTGCTCGACGTGATGCTCGTCGGCGAGCCGCGCACCCAGGCGCCGTTCGTGCCCGCCCGCGAGGCCGACCAGGCCGGCAAGTCCGCGCCGGGGCCGGCCGTCTGAGCCTCAGGTAGGCCTTACATCGTGAGCACTCACCAGGGCGGCCCTAGCGGCCGCCCTGTTCGTTGGGCCCCGGTCAGCGTTCGGACGCGTCGGGCCCCAGCCACGGCATGAGCGCCAGGAGCACGGCGGCGCGGTAGAGCTCGGGCCGATCGACGAGCCCCCCGGTCAGCACGCCCACGGCCCCGGGTCCGTCCTTGGCGCGCTCCAGGCCGTAGGCGCGGTCGAGCGCGTCGCCCAGTTCGAGGCCGTC
>CAZVCT010000084.1:0-7089 GCA_964625655.1 uncultured bacterium | reverse complement strand
CAATCAGCTCCACGCGGTCGAGCACGAACTCGGGCCGCTGCACGATCCGCTGCCAACCACCGTCGAGCGCGTGCGCGGTGCCGGGCGCCCACTCGACCCCGGAAAGGTCGGCCACGGCCAGCCCTCGTTCCAGGTGCAGGGTCCTGGGCTGCCCATCGGCGCCCAGCCGTCCGTAGTCGAACAGCCGGTAGGTGAGGTCGCTCGCCTGCTGGATCTCGAAGAGGCGGACGCCCGCGCCCACCGCGTGCACCATGCCAGCGGCGTTGACCACCACGTCGCCTGGCCTCACCGGCACGCGGTTCATGAGCTCGGGCAGCGTGCCGTCCTCGGCCGCCCGCAGCACCTCGTCCTGGCTCACGTCACGGCGGAAGCCCCATAGCACGCTGGCGCCGGGCTCGGCCTCGAGCACGTACCACGCCTCGCTCTTGCCCAGGTGGCCGCTGGCGGCCTCCTCGCACAGGGCGTAAGCGTCGTCCGGATGGACCTGCACCGACAGGTCGGCGGCGGCGTCCAGGAACTTCGCCAATAGCGGCAGGCGGGCGCCGTAGCGGGCGTAGGCCACGCTTCCCACCAGGGCAGCGCCCAGGTCGGCAGCCACCTCGCCCAGCGTGCGTCCGGCCAGGGCGCCGTTCAGGATCACGTTGTCGTCACCCGCCAGCCAGCTCTCCCCCACGGGCTCGCCTTCCGGGCCGTGGCGGGGCGGACGGCCGGCGTGCAGCGCGGGCAGGCGGTCGCCGCCCCACACGCGGCGGTGGAGGCGCGGCTCGAGCAGCAGCGGATACAGGTCGTGCAGGTCGGTGCTCAAGGCGCCTCCGGGATCTTCTTGCCAGGGTTCATGATGCCTGCGGGGTCCAGCAGCTGCTTGATGCAACGCATCAGGCCCAGGCTGGCGCCGTGCTCGCGCTCCATGTACTTGAGCTTGCGCAGGCCCACGCCGTGCTCGCCCGTGGCGGTGCCGCCGACGGCCAGCGCGCGCTCCGTCAGGCGGTCGACGATGCCCTGCGCCGCCGCGCGGCCGCCTGCCTCGTTCGGCAGGTAGAGGTTCAGGTGGAAGTTGCCGTCGCCGACGTGGCCAACGAGGTTCGCCTCGAAACCGGCAGCCGCGCACTCCGCCAGCGCCGTCGTCAGGGCCGTCGGCAGTTCCGAGATGGGGACCGCCACGTCCGTCACCACGCTCTCGAGGCCCGGATGGGCGGCGTTGGCCGCGAAGAACATCGTGTGCCGGGCGCGCCACAGGCGCTCGCGCTCGGCGGGGTCGGCGGCGGCCTCGAAGGCGCCCGCGCCAGTGTCCAGCGCCAGGTCGCGGGCCAGCTCCACGTCGGACGCCACGCCTGGAGCGTTGCCGTGGAACTCGAGGAACACCGTCATCTCTTCCGGGAAGCTCGTGCCCGAGTAGGCGTTCGCATCGCGGATGCTGTAGGCATCGACCAGCTCGCAGCGCGCCACCGGCACGCCCGCCTGGATGAGGCGCGTCACGAAGGTCGTGGCGGCGAAGGCGTCGGCGAACGGCACGCGGGCGGCTGCCACCGTCTCGGGCAGCCCGACGAGCTTCACGGTGATCTCGGTGATGACGCCCAGTGTGCCTTCGGCGCCCGTGAACAGGGCGCACAGGTCGTAGCCGCTGGCCGACTTGCGGGCGCGGCTGCCCAACCTGAGCACCTCGCCGGCGGGCGTCACGACCTCGAGCGCCAGCACGTAGTCGCCGGTGGTGCCGTAACGCACCGCGGCCGTCCCCGAGGCGTTCGTGCTCACCATGCCGCCGAGGCTGGCGTGGGCGCCGGGGTCGATCGGGAAGAAGAGTCCGTGGCGGCGCAGCTGCTCGTTGAGCCGCGGGTACGTGACGCCGGGTTGCACCACGGCCAGCAGGTCGTGCGGCCGCACCTCGAGGATGGCGTCCAGCTGGGTGAGGTCGAGCGAGATGCCGCCGCGCACGGGCACCGTATGTCCCTCGAGGCTCGAGTTCGCGCCCACGGGGGTCACGGGAACGCCGTTGGCGGTGGCGTACTCCAGCACCCGCGCCACCTCCTGGGTGGAGCGGGGGAACACCACCAGGTCGGGCAGCACGGAGCCGGCGTACGATTCGCCGCGGGCGTGCTGGGCGCGCACGGCCTCGGTGTCGTCGAGGCGGTCCACACCCAGCAGCGCGGCCAGGTCGGTTTTGAGGCTCATGCTCCAACTCTCGCGCAGCGGGCTGGACGGGTCAAGGTCGGACGGTTCGTAGCGCCGAGGCCAGTGGGCCCAGGCGCCACGCGAACGTCAGTTCAGGCGCGGGTCGAGCGCGTCGCGCGCCGCGTCGCCCAGCAGGTTGAAGCCGATGACCGAGAGGAAGATGGCGAGGCCCGGCGCGATCGACAGCCACGGCGCCTCGCGGAAGCGGTTGTAGCCGTCGCTGATCATCACGCCCCACTCGGCGGCGGGCGGCTGGGCGCCCAGGCCCAGGAAGCCGAGGGCGGCCACGTCCAGGATGGCCGTGCCCGTGGACATGGTGATCTGGACGAGCAGCGGCGAGAGGCTGTTGGGCAGGATGTGCCCGAACACGATGCGCGGCGCGCCCGACCCCAGGGCTCGCGCGGCCTGCACGTACTCGCTCTCCCTGAGCGACATCGTGGCCGAGCGCACGATGCGCGTGTAGATCGGTATCTGCGTGATGCTGATGGCGATGAGGGCGTTGGTGAGGCTGGGCCCGAGCACGGCCACGATCGAGATGGCCAGCAGGATGCCCGGGAAGGCGAGCAGGATGTCGACGAGCCACACGACGAACATGTCGACCCGGCCGCCGAAGTAGCCGCCCAGCAGCCCCAGTATCGTGCCGGCGAACATCGCCATGGCGACGGCCAGCAGGCCCACGCGCAGGCTGATGCGGCCGCCGTACAGCACGCGCCGCAGCAGGTCGCGCCCTTGGGCGTCGGTTCCCAGCGGGAAGTCGCCGCGCGCCAGGCCCCGCGTCTCGAGGTCGGACGGGCTCATGACGAGCGTCGGCGGGATGTTGCGGGTCGAGAGGTTGCTGCGGAGCGGATCGCCGGAGCGCAGTAGCGGCGCGAAGATGGCCGAGAGGATGAAGAGCACGATGATGGCCATCCCCAGCAGCCCGGTGGGGTGCCGCAGCAGGCGCTTGGCCACGTCGCGGCCCAGCGAGGAGCCGCGTTCGGCGGTGACGACGGTGGTGTCCGCTGCTTCGGTCACGAGTACTGGATCCTTGGGTCGATGAGGCTGTAGGAGACGTCCACCAGCAGGTTGACGATGACGAACACGAGCGCCACGAACAGCACCCCTCCCTGGATGATCGGGTAGTCGCGGCTGGCGATGGCCTGGTAGATCCAGCGGCCGATGCCGGGCCACGAGAAGACCGTCTCGGTGAGGATGGCGCCCGACAGCAGCGACCCGAAGCTGAGGCCGATGATCGTGATGACCGGCAGCATGGCGTTACGCAGCGCGTGCTTCAGCGTCACCGTGCGCGGCGCCAGCCCCTTGGCGCGCGAGGTGCGGATGTAGTCCTGCCCCAGCACCTCGAGCATCGCCGAGCGCGTCATGCGCACGACGATGGCCAGGGGGATGGTGCCGACAGCCACCGCGGGCATCACGAGGTGCCGCAGCGCGTCGACCGTGAACTCCCAGCGGCCCTGCAGGATGCCGTCGAGGACGTAGAAGCCGGTGCCGTCCTGAATCGCCGAGGTGACGCTTATACGACCCGACGAGGGCAGCCAGCCGAGGTTGACCGCGAATATGTAGATGAAGATGATGCCGAGCCAGAAGACGGGGAACGAGACCCCCGCGAGCGCGACGATGGTGACCGCCGTATCGGCGACCGTGCCGCGCCTGAGCGCCGCGATGAGACCGAGCGGGATGCCTACCAGCACGGCGAAGAACATGGCCATCAGAGCCAGCTCGACGGTGGCGGGGAAGCGTTGGAACAGCCCGTCGCGCACGGGGATGAACGAGTAGATAGAGCGTCCGAAATCCAGGACCAGGACGCTGGACATGAAGTCGAAATACTGCGAGTCGAACAGGCCCGCCACGCCACGTTCGGATAGGCCTTCGAAGTCGAGGAACAGGGGCCGGTTAAGGCCCAGCTCTTCGCGCAGGCGTTCGCGGTTGGCGGCCGACGAGCGCTCGCCGAGCATGATGGTGGCCGGATCGCCGGGCACCACGCGGGGGATGAGGAATACCAGGAGGCTGACCCCGAACAGGACGGGGATCAGTCCGAGGACACGGCGGGATACGTAGGCGAACACTGGATACTCCGACTGGGGTAACGGAAAGGGCGGTGGGAGAGCGGACTCGCCTCCCACCGCCGGCTTGCGGGTTAGAGCCTCAGCTCATTCCTGCTTGGTGATGGTGTTGAACGGCACCGTGCTGCCGAGGGCGTTCGGGTAGAAGCCGTCGACGGCGTTGCTGACGCCGTTGAGCGTGCGCGGGTTCACGAAGGGCAGGGCGGGCAGGTCGTCGTGGAGGACCTGGGCGATCTGCTGGTAGAGCAGCTCGCGCTCCTCGAGGCTGCCGGCCTCGCGGGCCTCGTCGATCAGCTGGAACAGCTCGGGGCTGTCGTAGCCGAAGCCCTGGGCGTTGCTCTCGTTGAAGAACGAGCTGATGAAGTTGTCGGGGTCGGCGAAGTCGGCGCTCCAGCCGAGCATGTACATCGGGAACTTGCCCTGGAGGTAGTTCTCGAGGTAGATGCCCCAGTCCTCGGTCATGAGCTCGGCACGGATGCCGACGTCGGCCAGGTTGCTGGCGATGGCTTCGGCGACGTCACGCGGGGCCGGGTAGTACGGGCGCGAGACGGGCATGTACCAGAACTCGGTGTCGAAACCGTTCGGGTAGCCGGCTTCGGCCAGCAGCTCGCGGGCGCGCTCGGGGTCGTAGGGGAACGGATCCTGGTCGAGGCGACCGAAGAGGCCCGGGGGCACGAACTCGTTGGCGACGGAGGCCAGCTCGCCGTAGAAGGCGTCTACGATGGCTTCCTTGTCGATGGCGTAAGCGAACGCCTGACGCACGCGCAGGTCGTCGAACGGCTCGTTGGCCTGGTGCATGCCCAGGTAGCCGATCACGAGGTCCGACTCGGCGCTGACGGGGCGGAAGTCGCTGCTGTTCGCCACGACGTCGTAGCTCTCGGGCGAGAGGTTGAGCGCCATGTCGATGCTGCCGGCTTCGAGCTCGGCGAGGCGCGCGGTGGGCGACTCGATGCCGCGGAACACGATCTGCGCGACGCCGGCTACTTCACCCCAGTACTCGTCGTTGCGGTCGAGGACGACGCGGTCGCCGTCGATCCACTCGGAGAACACGAACGGCCCGGTGCCGACGATGCCGACGCGGGGGCTGCCGTACTCGAGGCCGCCTTCAGCGACGGCCGCGGGGCTGTGGAGGCCGAAGTAGGCGCTGGCCACCTGCTGCGGGAAGAAGCCGATGGGGCCCGTCAGGTTGAACCGGACGGTGTACTCGTCGACGACCTCGACCGACTCGATCTGGTAGCCCGGATCGCCGTGGTAGCCGCCGAACACGTAGGTGAACGACGTGAAGTCGCGGCCCTGGTCGACGAAGTTGTACTCGTGGTCACGCAGGTTCCAGCGGTCGAAGTTGAACTTGACGGCTTCGGCGTTGAAGGGGGTGCCGTCGTGGAACGTGACGCCCTCGCGGAGGGTGAAGGTCCAGACGCTGGCGTCGTCGTTGGGCTCCCAGCTGGTGGCGAGGAGCGGCTCGATCTGGGCGCTGCCCTGCTCGAAGCCGACGAGGCGCTCGACGACCTGGATGGCGGGCGTCAGGGAGTTGCCGTCTTGGCCCGTATCGAGCGTGACGGGCAGGCCGGATTGGCCGATTACGAGGGTCTGGGCTGCACCCATGCCGAGAACGGCGAGGGTTGCCAGTACGGCGAGGAAACGCTTCATTCTTACCTCCGATGGCCGAATGCAAGTCCGGCGCGGGCGCCACCGGCCGGGTTGGCGGAGGCGCGGGATCCACGCTAGCTAGACTTGACGTGAACTATATAACACCGTGCCACGCGCGGTTCGCGGGTCGCGTCAACGAGCGAGCGCGGTGGTCATGGGCTTCGGCTCTTCGGTCAGGCGGCCGTCGGCCAGCCGAAGCACCCTCAGTCCGGCCTGGCTGACGAGCTCTTCGTCGTGGGTGACGACGATCACGGCTGCCCCTTCGTCGGCCGCCAGTTCGAGAAGCATCTCCAGGACGCCCACCGCGCGGCGCTGGTCCAGGGAGCCCGTCGGCTCGTCCGCCAGCAGCAGGCTTGGCGACAACATGAGAGCGCGGGCGACCGCCGCCCGCTGCCGTTCTCCCCCTGACACGCGCGATGGGGGGAAGCTGGCGCGGTGCTCGAGGCCGACGCGGGCGAGCAGCGCTCTCGCCCTCTCCTCATCCGGACGTCCGATGATCCTGCTCGGCAGCGCGACGTTCTCGAGAAGGGAGAGGTCCGATAGAAGGTAGTGGTTCTGGAAGATCAAGCCTACGTACCTGGCGCGCCTTTCGGCGAGCTGGCTCGGGTTATGTTCGTGCACCGGGAAGTCGCCCCACCAGATCTCGCCCGCGTCCGGGCGGTCCAGGCCGCCCAGCAGGTGAAGCAAGGTGCTCTTCCCCGAGCCACTGGGTCCGAGGATCGCCACCACCTCGCCGGACGACACTTCCATCGAGGCGCCAGCGAGCACCTCGACGTCGCCGCCAGGCGCGCGGAAGCGCCGCTCGACTCCATTGCTCGTCAGGACGATCGCCACGGGTTACTATACGTTGCAACCTGTACGGTTCCCCGATCACGCTTCGCGCGGTCCATACGTGAAGGAGCTTCAGTGATTAGTCAAGCCAACCAGAGCGACCTGATGCAACTTCTGAAGCAGGTCCCACTCTTCCAGAACGCCCCCGAGCGGGCGCTGGAGATCTCCGCCTCGGCCGTGCGCAAGCGCGTCTACGAGCCAGGGACCACCATCTTCCAGGAAGGCGACAAGGGCGAAGCGCTCTACATCCTCGCCCAGGGCCTGGTGAAGCTGTCGAAGGTCGACCTCGGCGGGCACGAGAAGACGCTCGCCATACTGCAGCCACCCGAGTTCTTCGGCGAGATGGCCCTGGTCGGCGAGAGCACCCGCAGCGCCACCG
>CAZVCT010000083.1:0-8804 GCA_964625655.1 uncultured bacterium | reverse complement strand
GGGCCCGGCCACCACTGCCACGACCCCTGCCTCACCGCCCCACACACCACCAGCACTCAAGTCCGACAGAAGCAGGCCCGAAGCACTGCCCGTTGGCCCGACTGCGTACGGCATGGGACGCCCAGCCACCCCCCGCGTGGCTAGACTAGAGCCAACATGGGTCTCCTAGATCAGATCGGCCCCGTGATGGTCGGCCCCTCCAGTTCGCACACGGCGGGCGCCTGCCGGCTTGCCCTGCTCGCGCGGCATGCGCTGGCGTCGCAGCCGAGGCAGGCGCGGCTCGTGCTGCACGGTTCGTTCGCGAAGACGGCCAAGGGGCACGGCACCGATCTGGCGCTTGCCGGCGGGCTCCTGGGCTTCATGCCCGACGACCCGTGCATCAAGGACGCGTTCGCGCACGCGGCGGCGGCTGGGCTCGAGCTCGAGTACGTGACGTCCGACCTGGGCGACATCCACCCGAACTCGGTGCGCATCGAGCTGACGGGCGCGAACGAGGAGAGCGTCTCGGTGCTGGGCTCCAGCCTCGGGGCGGGGTTCGTGCGCGTGTCGCAGGTGAACGGTTTCGACGTCCACGTCAGCGGGGCATACCACACCCTGCTGGTGCTGCATACGGACCGGCCCGGCGTCATCGCGCGCGTGGCGGGCGTGGTGGCCGATGACGACGGCAACATCGCCACGGCCTTCTCGGCGCGGCAGAAGCGCGGAGGGCACGCCATGATGTCGGTCGAGATCGACAAGCCGCTGGCGCCCTACGCCGTCGAGTACCTGAGCGAGCTGCCGTACATCCATTGGCTGCGGCTGCTGCCCGAGGTGATGCGCGGCTCCGAGGAGCGCGTAGCGGATGCCGAGAACCCTCCTGCCGAGGGCACCTGGGCGGAAGGAGCCAAGCCGTGACGCTCGACGAACTGGCCCGCAGTCCTGGCAAGGCGTCCGAAGCCGTCCTCCTGGACGAGGTGGGCGACGACGCCGAGGCGCGCGAGAAGCTGCTGAAGACGATGCGGTCGCGCGTCGACGAGATGCGCGACTCGATCCGCAGGGGCCTGGCCAGCAGCGAGCCGAGCCGCACGGGCATGGTGGGCTGGAACGCCCGGCAGCTGCACGAGGCGCCCGACCCGCTGGGTTCGCCGCTCCTGAAGCGCGTGCAGGAGTACGCCATGGCGGTGAACGAGGAGAACGCCCGCATGGGGCGCATCGTGGCCGCGCCCACCGCCGGCAGCGCCGGCACCGTTCCGGGCGCCCTGCTGGGCGTCGCCGACCACCTGGGCATCCCCGATGACGACCTCGTGATGCCGCTGGTGCTGGCCGCCGGCGTGGCGCAGGTGATCAGCAAGAGCATGTTCATAGCCGGCGCCACGGGTGGCTGCCAGGCCGAGATCGGCTCGAGCGCCGCCATGGCCGCCGCCGCCATCACCGAGCTGATGGGGGGCAGCGCGCGCGCCAGCGTTCACGCGGCCGCGCAGGCGCTGATGAACACCATCGGCCTCGTCTGCGACCCGGTGGGCGGCTACGTCGAGGTGCCGTGCGTGTCGCGCAACGCCTTCTACGCGGTGCACGCCGTCTCCGCGGCGCAACTGGCGCTGGCTGGGGTCGAGTCGTTCATCCCGCCCGACGAGATCATCTACGCCATGGCCTCGGTGGGGCGCATGCTGCCCCCCGAGCTGCGCGAGACGGGCGAGGGTGGTGTGGCCGACACACCGACCGGACGCCGCGTGGCGCTCAAGATGGCAGGCAAGTAACCGCTCCGGCGCGGCCCTTCCCCACTTCTACTCCTCGTAACCGCCCGTAGCGGGTGCCGACACGGCCGCTCCGGGCGGTTCGCGTTGCTACGTCGGCCCGGGGCGCCCGCACGTCATCCATCGCTTGTACAATGTTTCACAAGGGACGTACGTCCCCCCGGACCGGCCCCGGACGAGCGCCGGCAGCGAAAGGGGATCCTGCAGATGAGCGCACGCCCTCGCGTGGTCATAATCGGAGCCGGTTTCGGTGGCCTGAACGCCGCCAAAGCGCTGAAGCGCGCGCCGGTGGACGTACTGCTGATCGACCGGAACAACTACCACACCTTCCAGCCGCTGCTTTACCAGGTGGCCACGGCCGGCCTGGCGGCCGGAGACGTCGCCCACCAGGTGCGCGGCGTCTTCCACGGCCAGAAGAACGTTCGTTTCAGGCAGGGCACGGTGGTCGACATCGACAAGATGGCCCAGGAGGTCGTCCTGGCGGACGGCGAGCGCCTCGGCTACGACTTCCTGGTGGCGGCGCCGGGCGCGGTCTACAACGACTTCGGCATCCCGGGCGTCCGCGAGCACGCCTTCGCCCTCAAGAGCCTCGAGCGCTCCATCAGCCTCCGCAACCACATCCTGCGGCAGTTCGAGAGCGCCGCCGCCGACCCCACCCTCGTCTCCAAGGGGGCCCTGACGTTCGTCATCGTCGGCGCGGGCCCCACGGGCGTCGAGACGGCCGGCGCGCTCGTCGAGCTGTTCGAGCGCGCCCTCCCCGCCGACTACCCCGAACTCGACCTGCGCTTGGCGCGCGTGGTGCTCCTGGAGGCGGCGGGCGCCGTGCTGGCGCCCTTCGGCGAGCGCTCGCAGCGCTACGCCGAGCGGGTGCTGCGGCAGCGCGGCGTGGACGTGCGCCTCGCCAGCCCCGTGACGGAAGCGCGTGCCGATGCGGTGGTGCTCGGCTCGGGCGAGCTGATCCCCACCCGCACGATCATCTGGTCGGCGGGCGTGCGCACCAGCACCCTGGCCGAGAAGCTGGACACCGAGCTGCTGCGCGGCTGGCGCGTGAAGGTCGAACCCGACCTCAGCCTGCCCGGGCACCCGAACATCTTCGCAATCGGCGACCTGTCGGGCGCCGGCCCGTCGGCCGAGACGGGGCAGCTGTGGCCGCAGCTGGCGCAGGTGGCGATCCAGGGGGGTAAGCACGTCGGCCAGACCATCGAGCGTCGCCTGCAGGGACGCCCCGGCAAGCCGTTCGTCTACAACGACCTGGGCAGCATGGCCATCATCGGCCGCAACGCCGGCATCGCCGAGCTGTCCGACAAGTTCGGCAACATGAAGCTGCGCGGCTTCATCGGGTGGCTGGGCTGGCTCTTCCTGCACCTCATCTACCTGCCCGGTTTCCGCAACCGCGCCTCGGCGCTGTTCAGCTGGGCCTACAACTACCTGACCTACGACCGTCACGCCCGCCTGATCGTCGAGAAGATCAGGGGCATCGACTGGCCCACGGACCTGGACGACGCGCCACCGCGCGCCGAGCGCGAGCTGGAAGGCGTCGAGAAGCAGGGCGTAGGCTAAGCGCATGCCCCAAGGCGCCAGCTCGGCCGAGCTCGACCGCTTCCTCCAGACCGCCATCCTCGCCGCGCACGAAGCGGCCCGCATCCAGCTCGCGGAGCGCGGCGGCGACATGGAGATCCGCACGAAGTCGACGGACGTCGACCTGGTGACGCGCGTCGACCATCTCTGCGAGGAGCGCATCCGTGAGGTGATCACGGCCGCCCACCCGACCCATCAGGTACTGGGCGAGGAGGCCGGAGAGGTGGTCGTCAAGGGAGGCGACGCGCGCTTCCGCTGGATCGTCGACCCCATCGACGGCACGGTCAACTACGCCCACGGCTACCCCTTCTTCTGCGTCTCGATCGCGCTAGAGGTGGACGGCAGCGTGGCGCTGGGCGTCGTCTACGACGGCGTGCGCGACGAGCTGTTCACCGCCGTGGCGGGCCGGGGCGCACACCTGAACGGGCGGAGCATCGCCGTCAGCGCCGAGAGCGACCTGAAGCGCGCCCTCTGCTGCACGGGCTTCTCGTACGACCTCGAGGAGCGGCTGCGCAACCTGGAGCTGTTCGGGCGCGTGCTGCCGGTGGTGCAGGGCGTCAGGCGCGCGGGCTCCGCGGCGCTGGACGTCTGCTACGTCGCGTGCGGCCGGCTGGACGCCTTCTGGGAGCTGACGCTGCAGCCGTGGGACACGGCCGCCGCCACCCTCGTCCTGCGGGAGGCGGGCGGCTCCACCAGCGGGCCGGACGGCGCGCCGCACCGGCTGGAGCAGCCCGTGCTCGTCGCCACCAACGGCCACCTGCACGGCAAGCTGCTCGACCTGCTGGGGTTCGTGACGCTCAGGGCGTAGTCGCCGAGAGCATCACGACCAGCGCCGCTCAGTCGATGACGGTGTGCTGTTCCGTGAACCGCTCGATCAGATCTGGCCGCAACGTCACGCCCAGGCCCGGCCCGTCGCTCGGCACGCGCTGCACGCCGTCGACCGCGTCGAGCTGCTGCTCGATGATGTCCTCGTCGCCCCAGTAGCGCGACGCGCTGGCGGTGTCGCCGGGCAGGGTGTAGTTCTCCATGGTGCTCAGGTGCAGGTTGTGGGCGCGGCCGATGCCCAGCTCCAGCATCCCGCCGCACCAGACGGGCGCCCCGAATGCAAGCGCCACGTCGTGCACGCGCCGCGCCTCGAGGTGCCCGCGCACGCGGCCCAGCTTCACGTTGATGACGCGGCCCGCGTCCAGCGCCAGGCCCTTGCGCGCGTCGGCGGCAGAGTGAACGCTCTCGTCCAGGCAGATCGGGGTGCTCAGCATCGCCTGCAGGCGGGCGTGGTCGACGAGGTCGTCGTGCGCCAGCGGCTGCTCGACGTAGTCGAGCCCCAGCTCGTCGAGGTCGCGGAACACGCGCGCGTCGGTGAGGCGGTAGGCGGAGTTGGCGTCGACGGTCAGCGGCATGTCGGGCAGCGCCTCGCGCACGGCGCGCAGCGGCTTCACGTCCCAGCCCGGCTTGATCTTGAACTTCAGGCGCTTGTAGCCCTGCTCCGCGTGGCTCCTGGCCACCTCGACGGTGCGCTCGATGCTCTCCTGGATGCCGATCGAGGCGCCCACGGGGATCTCGGTGCGCACGCCGCCCAGCAGGTGCCACAGCGGCACGCCGGCGGCCTTCGCCTGCAGGTCCCAGAACGCCATCTCGAGGGCGGCGACGGCCATGTCGTGGCCGCGGATCGGCTGCAGCGCCTGCAGCAGCTGCGCCGGCGTCGCGAAGTCGCGCCCTACGACTTCCGGCAGCACGTAGTCTTCGAGCGCCGTCCAGGCCACCTTGGAGGTCTCGTAGCTGTAGCCGGGCACGCGGTTGGCGGTCACCTCGCCGTACCCCTCGAGTCCGTCCGAGTGCAGCACCAGCAGGACCTTCTGCAGGTCCTCCTCGACCCCGAAGCTCGTCTCGAAACGGAACCTCAGGTTCACGTTCACCATGCGCAACTCGACGCGTTCGATCTTCATCGTGGCCTCCGGGCGCTCAGCATACCCAGTGGGTGAGCGCACGGAGGACCGGACCTCGTCGGGCAACGGAGATCTACAAGGTGCTGAACTGGAGCGTCGGTCGACTCAGAACTCGTCGGGGAACTCGAGCCGGCGGCGGGGCTTGGTCTCCGGCTCGGGCTCGGGAGCCTGGTCCCGCTCGGGGACGGCGTCCTGCGCGTACGCGTCTCCGGGTTCGGAGGCTCCGGGGTCGGAGGCGCGCCCAAGCCTTCGGATGCGCCTGCCCGAGGGGCGGTCGCCATCGGCCGTCGCGACGGTGCTGGCGCCCGACCACGCAGCGGCCATCTCGGGGGCGGCGGCGCCGCTGTAGACCGTCTCGGCGACCACCTCGTCGCCGACCTCGCGCGAACCGCGCATGGGAACGGCTGCGGCGGCCTCGGACGTCGCGGCGCGGCGCTGCTCGGTGGCGGCCGCGCGTCTATCGCGCATCTGCCGTCCCAGGTCCTCGGCGCGCCGGAAGGCCGCTTCGGCCAGCTCGCGCTGGCGCTCGCGGCGCTTGGCCGATTCGTACGAACGGCGCTCGCGGCGGCGACGCTCCTGCGAGGCGAGCGTGCCCGTGGGCGCCACCTTCAGCGCCAGCGCCTTGATCCGGTAGCGCTGCGCCCACGGCTCCCACTCGAGCGGGGCCGTGACCACGAAAGTGCGGCGCCCGCTGCGGCTGCTGTAGAGGTAGAGCTCGACGACGCCGGCGTCGCCCGGGAGGTCGAACAGTTCGGCCACCACGTCCACCGCGCCGTTGGGCGGCACGACGGAGCCCGCCTCGGCCACGACCGGCATGCGCAGGTTACGGGTGCGGACTGCCAGCTCCAACAGCTGCACCGGGTACGGGTTCAGGTTCGAGAGGGTCAGTTCCAGCCGGTGATGCGCCCGGGGCGGAGCGGCGAGGCCGTAGGCGGGCCCATCGTCATCGTCGTCGGACTCGGCCACCAGAACGATCTCGCCATGCGAGACCATCATCTCGGGCACCCCGGGCTGCACGACGCGGCGCCGCTTCTTCAGCGCGAACGCAAGCAGCGCGATAGCGAGCAGCGCCAGCACGAGCCACACCAGGGGCGGCCAGCCGAACGGATCGAACACACCTGCGGCGGCCAGACCTTGCACCCAGTCCACCAGCAGTTGCACCGTTCCGACGACGGCGTCTCGGGCTAGCTCTAGAAAACGCATCATCTGCTCCATTCTGCGCGACTTCCGCCGACTGGTGGACTATACATGCGACGTAGGTGAGAACTTCCTGCGAGGATCGCGGCCACGGCGGCGTTAGCATCGGTGCGTGGCGACGAGTTGCTCTCACGAAGAGGACGAGGTGATCCTGACGGCGGACGGCTCGCGCACGCTGGCGAGGCCGGGCGCTGAGAGCTTCAAGTCGCGTGCCGGCGCCCTGACGGAGGCCCGGCAGGTCTACCTGGAGGGCAGCGGCGTCGGCGAGCGCCTGCGGGCCGGCAAGCCGACGCGCCTGCTGGAACTGGGCTTCGGCACCGGCCTGCTGTTCCTCGTCACGGCCACCCTGGCGGCCGAACAGGGCGCGGCGCTCGACTACGTGGCCGTCGAGCAGCTGCCTCCGCCGGCAGGGCGCCTCGAGGCGCTCGGTTACGACGAGCTGCTGGCGCCCTCGCCACTGCCCCGCGCCTTGCTCGCCTGGTGGCGGGACGCCCTCGGAGTAACGCCGGGCGGCGGCGTCCACCGCTTCGAGCACGGGGAGGTAGGTCTGACACTTCACGTCGCCGACGCCCTGACCCGCCCGTGGGAGGGCGGCAACGACTTGGAGGGCGGGTCGGGCCGCGACCGTCTTGGCGACGGAGAGCACGAGCCGGACGATGGCAAGTCGGATGAAGGCTTCGACGGCTTCGACGGCTTCGACGGCTTCGACGCCATCTACCACGATGCCTTCAGCCCAGCCACCAACCCCGAGCCGTGGGAGCCGGCGTTCCTGACGCACCTGGCGAAGAGCCTGCGCCCGGGTGGGCGGCTGGTGAGCTTCACCGTCGCCGGCGCGGTGCGGCGCGCCCTCGCGGAAGCCGGGTTGGTGGTGCGCAAGGCGCCCGGGCCAGCTGGTGGAAAGCGCGAGGTGCTCGTGGCGGAGCGGCCGGCGTGAACCGCGGCGAGTCCCTGCCTGCGCTCGCATCTGGGCAGGTCGCCGCTCGCGGTCCCGAGCATGGATCCCTGCCCCCGAGCACCGACGTCCTGGTCGTCGGCGCTGGCATCGCCGGCTGCACGCTCGCCTACGAGCTTTCGCGGCGCGGGGTCGAGTGCGCTCTGGTCGACCGCACCGCGCCAGGAGCGGGCGCCTCCGGGGTGCCAGCCGCGCTGATCAACCCGCACCGTGGTCGCAGCGCCCGCGCTTCGGACGCGGACCTGGGGGGAGCTGCGGCGTTCTGGGAACTGACCGAGAGCCTCGAACGCGAGGTCGGCTTCAGCGGAGCCCAGCGCAGCGGCGTGCTGCGCATCCCCGACCAGGAGCGCCAGGCGCGAGCGTGGCGGCGCCTGGCAGAGCAGAGCGACGGGCTGCGGTGGCTGGAGCCCGGTGGCGTCCCCGAGCCGTACCACGCACCGTTCGGAGCGCTGCTGGTGGAGGGCGGCGGCTGGGCGGCGACGTCCACCCTCCTGCGGGCCCTCACGCTGGGCGCGGCAGCGCGTGGGGCGCGCGTATCCGAAGGGGCGGAGTTCGTGAGCGTCGAACGCGGCAGCGACGGGCTGCTGGTGGCGCGCTTCGAAGCGCGCGAGGCGGACGGAAGGTCGCACGGCGGCGAGGGGAAGCACGCCTCGAGGCATCACGTCAGGTGCCGCGCCCTCGTCGTCGCCACCGGCGCCTGGCAGCCCGCCGGCCTGCGGCTGCCCGCCTTCGAGCTCGTCTGGGGTGCAGCGCAGGTGCTGGAGCTGGGCGTCACGCCGCCCTACCCCCTGGCCGGCAGCGTCGTGGCGGCCTTCTCGCAGGGCCGCGCGGTGGTGACGGGCGGCCACCGCACCGTGGGCAGCGTGACGGAGGCCGTTAGCGACGACGCCCCCGAAGGCCTGCGGCGCAGCCTGGCCTGGCAGCTACCTTCGGCCGCGGAGGCGCCGGAGGTCGGACGCTGGCAGGGCGTGCGCGCCAAGCGGCCGTCCGCCGAGCCGGTGGCGCGCCGGCTCTGCCCCGGCGTCTACCTGCTCAACGGCTTCGGGGGGCGCGGCTTCCTGCGGGCGGCCTCGGTGGCAGGGCGCCTGGCCGAACGGCTGGCCGCGCGGCTGGCCCAGGGCCAGGCGCAGGTCTGAAGCCCGAAGCGTGCGCCCGGTGAAGCGCACGGGCACGCGCCCGACGTGCTGGATCACGCGGTTGGCGGTCGGAGGTGCTTCCGGCTACGGGTAAAAGGCCTTCAGGCTGCGGTTGAAGGCTTCAGGCTGCAGCCACGGCGAACAGGTCGTCCGCGAGCGTGAAGAGCATCTCCTTCGTGAAGACGCGGCGCCCTTCGGCGAGCCCGGTGCCGTCCTTCGCCAGCGTCAGCTTGCGGTGCACGTGCGACTCGAAGGGGTGCAG
>CAZVCT010000082.1:0-8806 GCA_964625655.1 uncultured bacterium | reverse complement strand
GCCATGATCCCCGTCTTCGATGGCCACAACGACACCGTCCTGAAGCACCTCGCCGAGCCGAAGCGGGACTTCTTCGCCCGTCAGGACGACGGGCACCTGGACTACGTCCGGGCGCGCGAGGGCGGCCTGGTGGGCGGCTTCTTCGCCGTCTACACCCCCTCCCCCGCGGTGGGGGCGCGCTACAAGGAGGCCATCGAGGCGCCGGGCCTGTCGACGCCCACGCCGATCGGCGCTATCGACCCCACGGACGCCGTGCGCAACACGAACTCGGCCGTCGCCACCATCCTGAGCTGGGCCGCCGACCCCGAGGGCCGGTTCAGGCTGGCGCGCAGCGCGGCCGACCTCGAGGAGGCGATGGCACAGGAGGTGCTGGCGGGCATCCTGCACTTCGAGGGTGCGGAAGCGATCGGCCCCGACCTGGCGGCGCTCGACGTCTACCACGCTGCCGGCCTGCGCTCCATCGGCCCGGTCTGGAGCCGGCCGAACCTGTTCGCCGAAGGGGTGCCGTTCGCCTACCCCTCCAGCCCCGACACGGGCCCCGGCCTGACGGCCCACGGCCGCGCCCTCGTAAGGCGCTGCAACGAGCTGAACATCATGGTCGACCTGTCGCACATCAACGAGCGCGGCTTCTGGGACGTGGCCGCCCTGTCGGACGCGCCGCTGGTGGCCACCCACTCCAACGCCCACGCCCTCTGCCCTTCGGCGCGCAACCTGACCGACGAGCAGCTCGAGGCCGTGCGGGCCTCCGCCGGCGTCGTGGGCCTCAACTTCGCCGTCGCCTTCCTGGCGCCCGACGGCCGCTTCGACCCGGCCATGCCCCTCGAGGTGATGGTGCGCCACGTCGACCACCTGGTCGACAAGCTGGGCATCGACGGGGTGGCGCTGGGCTCCGACTTCGACGGCGCCGGCATCCCGGGGGCCATCGGCGACGTCACCGGCGTGCAGCGGCTGCTGGAGGCGCTGGCGGAAGCCGGCTACGACCAGGAGGCGCTGGAGAAGATCGCCTACCGCAACTGGTTCCGGGTGCTGCGCCTCACGTGGGGGGCTTGAGGCTTCGTCGATCCTGGGCGCAGCCGAAGGGCTAAGCGACGCGCCGCGGCGGCCGCTTCAGCGTCTCCGGCACACGCCACGCGAACCACGCCGCGGCCGCACCGCCCAGCGCGCCCACGGCCAGCGCCGACGGCTGCAGACCCGCCGCGTCGGCCACGAAGCCCACCAGCAGCGGCCCGCCCACGAAGCCCGCGTCGCCTATCAGGTGCCAGAGCGCGAGGAACTCGGCCAGCGCCTCGCGCGGCGCCAGGTCGGCCCCCAGCGTCATCATGCTGCCCGTCGACAGCCCGTTGCCCAGGCCGCCCAGCGACGCGGCCAGCAGCAGGCCGGTGAAGCCGCCCGTCAGGGGCAGCAGCGCCATCGCCAGCCCCTGCAGCAGGAAGCTGGGGATGATGGCCGCCTTGCGGCCGAAGCGGTCCATGATGACGCCCGCCGGGTAGAAGAGCGAGAAGTCGATGAGGCTGGCGACGCTGACGATGACGCCCACGGCGCCGACGTCGAGC
The DNA here is from genome assembly GCA_964625655.1 of uncultured bacterium. GTDB lineage: Bacteria > Deinococcota > Deinococci > Deinococcales > Trueperaceae > JAAYYF01. The sequence continues at coordinate 7,253 of CAZVCT010000082.1, read as the reverse complement.
CCCAGAACGTGGCTGCCGTACAGCGGCACCAGCACGCGCCGCCCGGCGCGCAGCATCTGCACCATCAGCTGCGCGGTGCCGGCGTTGGCCAGCTGGGGGGCGGCCTTGCGCAGCGCCACGCGGGCGGCAGCCCCCCTGGCGCCGGCGCGCCCGCCGCCGGGTCGCTCCTCGGGCGGCAGCAGCAGCGCGATCAGCAGCACGGTTACGAGCGCCGCGCCGGCGTAGACGAAGAACGGCGCGTCGAGGCCCCACCACGCCGCCACCGCCCCGCCCACGGCCGGGCCCACGAAGCCGCCCAGGCGCGATACTCCGCCGAAGAGGCCCATGGTGCGGCCGCGGTTGTCGCTGCGCGTGACGTGCGTCAGGTAGGCGTGCCGCGAGAGGCTCCACAACGACTTGCCGGCGCCGGCCGCCACGCGCGTGACGAGCACGAGCCAGAGCGACGGCGCCAGCGCCGTGCCCAGCACGGACGCCCCCACCAGCCCGACACCGATCAGCATGGCCGTCTTGGGCCGCAGGCGGCTGACGAGGTAGCCGGCAGGAGCGTCGGCCAGCAGCATCCCCAGCGCCTCGGCGGCCAGCACGAGGCCGACGACGGCAAGGTTGACGCCGAACGAGTCGGCGAAGACCGGCAGGGTGGGAACCAGCATGCCGTCGCTGAACGCCAGCAGCGCGGCGGGGATGTAAATGGCGACCAGGACGTTGCGCAACTCGCGGGATGCTATCACCGGGCGCGGGTGTCATGCTTGTAGCGCATGGAGACGCGATCTTCCAGCGCCGGCCGCAGGCAATGGCTCCGCCTGGGGCGCTACCTTCCGGGCGGCAGGCCCGGCGAGGCCGTGTCGGTCATCCTCACGGCCGCCCTGGTCGGGGCGCTTGCCGGCCTGGCGGCGGTGGCGTTCGACGTGGCCGTGCGCCTGACGGGCGACGCGCTCGTCGACCTGCCGCAGCTGCTGGGCCCGTACCTGGGCTTCGCGCTCACGGTCCTTACCCCCGCGCTGGGTGGCCTGCTGGTGGCCCCGATCGTTGTCAGGATCTCGCCCGAGTCGCGCGGCTCGGGCATCCCGGCCGTCATCTACGCCGTGTCGAACCTGGGCGGCAACGTCCCCAGGCGCCTGGCGTTCTGGCGCCCCCTGGCCAGCCTCCTCTCCATCGGCAGCGGCGCCTCGCTGGGGACGGAAGGGCCGGTCGTGCAGCTGAGCGCGGCGGTCAGTTCGATCATCGCCAAGCCCCTGCACCTGAACGCGGACCGGCGCCGGACGCTGGTGGCCGTCGCGGCAGCCGGCGGTATCGCGGCCACCTTCAACACGCCCATCGCCGGCGTGCTGTTCGCCGTCGAGGTGATCCTGGGCGAGGTCCGCGCGCGTTACTTCTCCTCGATCGTCATCGGCGCCGTCACGGCCACGGCGGTGTCGCGCGCCATCCTGGGCGACGCGCCCGCCTTCCCGGTACCCGACTTCGGTCTCTCCTCGCCGCTCGAGCTGCCGCTCTACCTGGCGCTCGGCCTCGTGTGCGCCTTCGCCTCGGTGCTGTTCACGCGCGTCTTCGTGGGCTCCGAGAACTTGTTCAACCGGCTGCGCCTGCCGCCCCTGCTGCGCCCCGCAGCGGGTGGCCTGGCGGTGGGCCTGCTGGCGCTTGCCGTGCCGCGCGTGCTGGGCCGCGGTTACGACACCATCGGCGAGCTGATGCAGGGCAACGCCGGCCCCACGCATCTGCTCCTGATCTGGGTGGCGGCGAAGCTCCTCGCCAGCGGCGCCTCGTTCGGCTCGTGGGGCTCGGGCGGCATCTTCGCGCCCGTGCTGTTCGTCGGGGCGGGCGTGGGCGCCGCGTTCGGGCAGCTGGTGGCGCCGCTCTTCCCCGAGCTGGCGCTGGCGCCGGGCGCGTACGCGCTCGTGGGGATGGCGGCGGTCATGTCGGGCGTCACCCACGCGCCCATGAGCAGCATCGTGATGGTGTTCGAGTTATCGGGCAGTTACGCGCTGATCCTGCCGCTGCTATTGGCGGCCGTCATCTCGACGCTCGTCAGCGACGTGATGCGCCAGGAGTCGATCTACCACGTGATGCTGTCGCGGGCCGGACGCACGCTCTACCGGCTGCGCGAGATCGACCTGCTGCAGACGGTGCGCGTCGACGAGCTGATGGAGACCGACGTGCCCACCATCTACTCGGACCAGACGCTGGGCGACCTGACGGAGCGCACGGCCACGCTGGGCCAGACGGCCTTCGTCGTCAGCCCGCGGGGGATGCCCGGTCAGATCCTGGGGCTGGTGACCCTGGCCGACCTGGAACGGGCGCGCCGCGCCGAGCTGCCGCCCACCACGCCGCTCGAGCAGGTGGCGCGCCGCGACGTGCCCACCGCGCGCCACGACGAGTCGGCGGGGCATGCGCTCGAGCGCATGGCCCGCTTGCAGATCGACCTCATGCCGGTGGTGGAGCAACGCGCGCCGACGCGCGCCGTGGGCCTGGTGACGCAGGCCGACCTCGCGCGCGGCTACTACCAGGCGCTCGAGCGCGAGCGGGTTCGCGAGCAGGCGAGCGAAGAGCTGCGCCTGCGCGACCTGACGGGCCAGGAGATCCTGGAGGTGCGGGTGCAGCCCGGCTCGGAGCTGGCGGGCCGCACCCTGCGCGAGGTCGCCCTGCCCCGCAACTGCATCGTGGTGGCCATCCGGCGCGGCGGCCGCACCCTCTTCCCGCACGGCGACAGCACGCTGGAACCGGGCGACCTGGTGGTGGCCAACGTGGCGCCGGGGCACACCGCCAGCTTCAGGGAGCGGTTCCAGGCGAAGGCTTGAGGGCCCGCCTCAGCTCCGCCAAGCGTCTCACTCGGATGGCCTGCCGGTAGCGCTCGACGAGCGCGCTGGTGGCCGCGTCCCACGACCAACGCTCGGCCTCTTCGCGGCCTGCTTGGGCCAGGCGGCGGCGCTCGGTGTCGTCCGCCAGCAGCGCCAGCAGCTGGGCGGCCAGAGCCTGGGCGTCGCCGGGCGGCACGAGCACGCCGTTCTGCCCGTGCCTGACGATGTGGGGGATGCCGCCGGCGTCGGCCGCCACCACCGCTACGCCAGCGGCCATCGCCTCGATCGCGGCGAAGCCCAGCGTCTCGGAATCGGAAGGGAAGGCGAACACGTCGCCCGCGGCGTACGCGGCAGCCAGCTCGTCGCCGGCCAGGAAGCCCGTGAAGGTGGTTGGTGTTCCCGCCAGCTTCCCCTGCAGCCACTCGAGGGCCGGCCCGTCGCCGACGACCGCGAAGCGCACCGCCCGCCCCGCCTCGCTGCCTTGCAGCGCCAGCACTGCCTCGGCGAAGGTGTCGACGCGCTTCTCGAACGACACGCGGCCCGCGTACACGACCAGGGGCGCTTCGCTGGCGCCTCCCGTCAGGCGCGCGCGCATCTCGGGCGTCGCCGCGTTCGGATGGAAGCGCTCGCTGTCGACGGCCTTGGGCCACAGGCGCACCCGCCCGATGCCAAGGCCGCGCGCCAGCTCTTCCATCTGCGGGCTCGTGCACAGCGTCACGTCGGCCTGGTTGTGCAGCTCGCGGTCGACGACCTCGAGGGGCCGTTCGAACCAGCCGAGGCCCAGCTTCCGTACTACCTTCGGATCGGTGTGGAAGCTGGCGAGCAGCGGCAGGCCGCCGCGCCGCGCGAGCCACGTGCCCCATGCCCCGAAGAGCACCGGGTTCACGACGTGCACGACGTCTGGGGCGAAGGCGCGCAGTTCGCGCGCCAGCGCCGCGGCGGGCCGGGCGGCGGTGTGCTCGGGGTACCACGGGAAGGGGATGCCGGGCGCGGCCAGCACCCGGTGCCCCGCGAACTCAGGCGGCGCTCCGGGAGGCGCCAGCACCAGCACCTCGTGACCCTGCCTTGCGAGCGCCTCGAGGGTGGCGACGAGGCGCGTGACCACCCCGTCCACCTTCGGGAGGAAGGTCTCGGTGACGAGCGCGACGCGCAGCGGCCCCTCTCGTTCGGGGGGCGGCAGCGCGCCGGCCCGGTCGGCCGCGCCGCCCGTCGGGTCGGCGGCGGGCGGCTCGGCTCCGCTCAGGCGTAGCCCGCCAGCAGGCTCTCGAGCGTGCTGCGGCTGGGCCTGAGGCGTTCGTCCGGCAGCATCGACAGCGGGGTGCCGGGCAAGTCGCTCGCCTCGGCGAGGGAGGGACGCTCGGCGTCGTAGTAGAGGATGCCCGTCAGCAGCTCGTCGTCCTTGTCGGCGCGGCGCAGGCGCGTGATGGCGGCGGTGGCGTCGTTCGGTTCGTACTCCGCCTCGAGCTTGCGCAGCGTCATGCGCGAGCCGTCGTGCAGCTCGACGACCTGGAACTCGCCCGGGCCGTAGTCGGCGACGACGATCTCTTCCTGCGCCGGGAAGAAGCCGATCTCCTGCAGCGCGTGCTGGTGCTCGCGGCCGTAGGCGTAGCTCTTGGTCGAGTCGGGCTCGTCGTTGAACGCCACGCAGGGGCTGATGATGTCGATGACGGCGGTGCCGCGGAACGAGAGGCCGGCCTTGATGACCTCGCGCACCTGCTTCGCGTCGCCGGCGAAGGCGCGCGCCACGAAGCCGGCGCCGGCGGCGAGCGCTTCGAGGCAGATGTCGATGGGCGGGAACTGGTTCGTGCCGCCGTACTTGAGGGTCTGGCCGTGGTCGGCGGTGGCCGAGAACTGACCCTTGGTGAGGCCGTAGACGCCGTTGTTCTCGACGATGTAGACCATGCGGACGTTGCGCCGCAGCATGTGCTTGAACTGGCCGAGGCCGATCGAGCCGGTGTCGCCGTCACCGCTGATGCCGATGGCGCGCACGGTGTGGTTCGCCTGCAGCGCGCCCGTGCCCAATGACGGCATGCGGCCGTGCAGCGAGTTGAAGCCGTGCGACTGCCCGAGGAAGTAGGCGGGCGACTTGCTGGAGCAGCCGATGCCCGAGAGCTTGATGATCTCCTGCGGCTTCAGGTTGAGTTCATACGCGATCTGGATCAGCTGGGCGGCCACCGAGTTGTGGCCGCAGCCCTTGCAGAGCGTGGAGGGGGCGGCGGCGTAATCGGCTTTCGATAGTCCGGCGAGGTTGAGCTTGGGAGCGCGGTCCATGCTCAGGCTCCTTCCTGGAGGAGGCGCTGCGCCTCGGGCGTGAGGTGCGGCTTCAGGCGGTCGACGACCCAGGCAGCGGTGAACGGCATGCCGTCGAGGTACGCGATGGGCTTGATGCGGGCGGCGTGCTCGGGCAGCTCGTCGCGCAGGATGGCCGTCAGCTGCGCGTCGCGGTTCATCTCGAGCAGCACGAGGTTGTCGTGGCGCGCCACGAAGTCGCGGACCTCGTCGCCTATCGGCAGCGCGCGCACGCGCATGAAGCTGGTGGCGATACCCGCCCGGGCCAGCTGGTCGCGGGCCTCCTCGATGGCGTAGCGCGTGCTGCCGTACGCCACGATGGCGAGCTGCGAGCCGGGCGCCTCGTCGATCTCGGGCTTGGGCACCACGGCCCTGGCGGTGTCGAACTTGCGCCCGAGCCGCTCCATGTTCTTCTCCCAGTGCTCGGGGCTCTCGGAGTAGCGCGCCATCTCGTCGTGGCCGGTGCCGCGCCCGAACCAGGCGGCGGCGGGGTTGGGGTTACCGGGGAGGGTGCGGTAGGTGATGCCGTCGCCGTCGACGTCCTTGTAGCGGCCCCAGTCGCCGAGGGCGGCCACCTCTTCCCCGCTGAGCACCTTGCCGCGGTTCAGCGGCTGCTCGGGGTAGTCGAACGGTTCGCCCATCCAGTTGTTCATGCCCAGGTCTAGGTCCGACAGCACGAGGATCGGCGTCTGCAGCTGGTCGGCCAGGTCGTGGGCCAGGTAGCCGAACTCGAAGCACTCCTCGATGGACGAGGGGAAGAGCAGCACGTGCTTGGTGTCGCCGTGGCCGATCGTGTAGGCGAAGCCGACGTCACCCTGGCTGGTGCGGGTGGGCAGGCCGGTGCTGGGGCCGACGCGCTGGATGTCCCAGACGACGGCGGGCACCTCGGCGTAGTAGGCGAGGCTCAGGAACTCGGCCATCAGCGAGAGGCCGGGGCCGCTCGTGGCCGTGAGCGCACGGGCGCCCGCCCAGCCCGCGCCGACCACCATGCCGATGGCGGCCAGCTCGTCCTCGGCCTGGACGACGCTGTAGGTCGGGCGGCCTTCTTCGTCGTGGCGCAGCTTGGCCAGGAAGTCGCGCAGGGCGTCGATGAAGCTGGTGGAGGGCGTGATGGGGTACCAGCCCGAGACGCTGACGCCGCCGAACACGGCGCCCAGGGCGCCCGCTTCGTTGCCCGTCATCATCACGAGGCCGTCGGTGGCGTTCATGCGTTCGGCGCGGTAGGGGTCGAGCTTCGCGAGGTTCTCTACGGCCCACTCGAAGGCGATCTTCACGACCTCGAGGTTGCTGTCGATCAGCTTGCGGCGCGAGCCGAAGTGATGCTCGAGCGCGCTCTCGATCGTGTCGAGCGGCACGCCCAGCAGGTGGGCGACCACGCCGACGTACGTCATGTTGGCGACGTACTCCTTGATCTTGCCTTTGGCGTCGACGTTCTCGAGGAGCGCCTTGACGGGGACGGGGTAGTAGACGAGGTCGGTGCGGTCGGTACTGAGGCGCAGGTCGGAGTTGTAGATGCAGACGCCGCCGGCCTTCAGGTTGGCGACGTCCTGGTGCATGGTGTCGCGGTTGAAGGCGACGAGCAGCTCGGGTGGGCGCCTGGCGACGTAGCCGTCCTTGCTGACGCGGATGTGGTACCAGGTCGGTTGGCCTTGGATGTTGGAGGGGAAGATGTTCTTGCCGTGGACGGGGATGCCCATCTTGAAGAACGACCGTAGCAACGTGAGGTTGGCGGTCTGGCTCCCGGTCCCGTTGGCGGTGGCGACGGCGATGGAGAAGTCGTTGACTATCGCTGCCGCTGCCCGTCCCGCTTCCGAGCGGATCATTGTTCCTGTTGCCATGCCTTGAGCGCACCTCCAGCGGTCGGCTCGGTCGCGGCGCCGGGTGGCGGGCGAGCCGGCTTAGTGCCTTTCGCCGTGGCCACCGCGAACGGGCGCCGTACCGGCGCGTGCCTCGCTTGCCCGGAGGGCGGGTGATACATGGAAGAGCCCCTCGGGGTGCCGGCATAGTACCGCGAGGGGCTCTGGAGGACGAGGAGTCGGGGACGCCCCGTGGTTCTGCGGAGGTTCAGGCCTCCAGGATCGACACCTGTTCGTCGTCGCCTTCCGTGACGTCGTCGTCGTCGCCGGCCTTGCGTGGTGCGTTGCCCAGCTGCTCGAGCACCAGGCGCCTGAC
>CAZVCT010000081.1:1948-8852 GCA_964625655.1 uncultured bacterium | reverse complement strand
TTCCGAACTCACCAACGCGCAGGCGGACGTTGGTGAGTTCGGAAACCACTCGAAACGAAGCATCCCATGCTCCACGGGGCCACATCCCGTCGGAGAATGTCGGAGCCGTCGCCCCAGTGCTACGGGACTGCGGTGGCGCCTGGTTTACGCTTCAGTGATGCCGTCGACCCCCACCCCGAACCCGAGACCGGTCTCGGCCCTCTACCTGCACGTCCCCTTCTGCCCCAGCATCTGCCCCTACTGCGACTTCCACAAGATGCTGCGCAGCGAGCCGCTGGTGGCGCGCTACGTGGACCGGCTCGAGCAGGAGGTGGCGGAAGTGGCAGCCCAGTACTCCGGCCCGCTCGACACCGTCTACTTCGGCGGCGGCACCCCCTCGCACCTGAAGGACCAGGAGCTGGAGCGCGTGTTCGGCGCGCTGCGCCGCGGCTGGGGCGACGCCGACGGCCGCGTCGGCCGCCTCGAGACGACGCTCGAGGCCGACCCCCTCACCTTCGACGAGCGGCGCCTGGCGCTCTTCAGAAACCTGGGCGTCACGCGCCTCTCCATCGGCCTGCAGTCGAGCCAGGACGGAGTGCTCTCGTACCTCGGCCGCGTGCACGACAGCGAAGCCGGGCTCGAGGCGGTGCGGATGGCGCTGGCATCGGGCATGCGCGTGAACGTCGACGTGATCATGGCGGTGCCGGGCCAGGAACTGGCGGACGACCTGCGCACGGTGCTCGACCTGGGCGTCGAGCACCTGAGCGTCTACAGCCTGACCATCGAGCCGGGCACGCCGTTCGGCCGGCGCGGCATCGAGGTCGACCCCGACGTCGACGCCGACGCCTTCGAGCTGGCCGGCCAGGTGGTGGCCGAGTACGGCCTGCAGCGCTACGAGGTCAGCAACTTCGCCAAGCCCGGCCAGGAGTCATTGCACAACCTCGCCTACTGGCGCGGCGACCACTACCTGGCGCTTGGGCCCGGCGCCTCGGCCTACCTGCCCGAGGGGCCGCACGGCACGCGGGCGAAGAGCCCACCCATCAAGACGTGGCTGCTGGGCGCCCCCGCCGAGCGGGACGAGCTGGACGCCGACGACGTGCTGCTGGAGCGCCTGATGACGGGCCTGCGCACGCGCGAGGGCTTGGACCTTGCCGCGCTGGAAGCGCGTACCGGCCTCGCCGTGCGCAACGTGGCGCCCGCCTGGCTGCGCGACGCCACCCGGCATGGGCTGCTGACGCTAGGGGACCCCAACGGGCAGGGCGCCCAGGTACTGCGCGCCACCCCGGAGGGGCTGCAGCGCCTGGACGCCCTGCTGCGTACGTTCGTATCTACGCGCTCGCTCAGCGAGCCTCCCGCAACCGCAGCTTCGCCGCCGTCGCCTCCGTCTGCTTGAGCAGCCGCACCAGCACGGCGCCCGCCGCCAGGTCGAGCGCGCCCGGAGCTGTGACGCTGGCCAGCGCGTCCTCGTAACGCACCAGCGGGTCGAGCGGCTCGAGGAACTCCTCCAGCTCTTCGACAGGCCGCTCGTGGACGAACGTGGCCGTCAGGCGCTGCTGCACGTCGCGCAGGTCCATCACCAGGTCGGTAAGCGCCACCTTCTCCCAGGGGCCGGTCGTGGGCAGGCTCTGCAGCTCGCTGCGCAGCCAGCCCAGCGACAGGCGCTCGCCCAGCGCGAAGAAGCGGCGGGCGGCGTCCGAGAGCGCGACGTCGGTGTTGCGCGCCACCTCGATGATGCCGAAGCCGGCCGTCAGGAAGTCGAGTCCGGCCAGGTCGGCCGCCACCGCGGCGCCCATGCCCTGCGACTCCAGCTCGGAGGCGCGGGCGTCGTAGCGCTCCTTCTGCTCGTCGGTCAGGAAGCCGCGCAGGCCGCCGCGCAGCTCCTGCAGCGGAGCGGAGTACGTTCCGACGACCTCTTCGAAGTCGCCCAGGCCGATGTTGTTGAAGAGCAGCCAGCTGACCACGCCCTCGACGGCGTCCACGAGCTGGGCGATGGCGTCGTACTCGGCCTCGCTGTCGATCTGGCCGCTGAGCGCCTCGATGCGCTCGAACGACGCGCGCGCGTCCATCACCTCGAGGGCGATGAGCGCGGCGCGCACCACCTCGATGGCGCTGGCGCCGTTCTCGCGCATGGCGCGGTGCACGAACGCCAGGCCCAGGTAGTCGACCAGCGTGTTGGTGATGACGGTGGCCGTGATCTCGCGCTTCAGGCGGTGCTCGTCGATGGCAGGTGCATGCCGCTCGCGCAGCTGCGTGGGGAAGTAGTCGTGCAGGTAGTGCTGCAGGTGGTGCTCGTTGGGCAGCTCGGTCTCAAGCAGGCGCCGGTACAGCCCCATCTTCACGTACGCCAGCATGATCGACAGCTCGGGGCGCGTGAAGCCCTCGCCGGCGCGGCGCCGCTCCTCCAGCTGCCGCGCGGTGGGCAGGAACTCGACCTTCGGGTTCAGCCCCGCCGACTCGACCAGGTAGTCGAGCAGCGACGTGAACAGCGCCGGGTCTTCGCGGCTCGTGCGCTGCGCCAGGCTGAGGGCGCGCGACTGCTCGAAGTTGTGACGCAGCACGAGGCGGGCAACCTCGTCGGTCATCTCGGCCAAGAGCTCGTTGCGCTCGGGTTCGGGCAGGCGCCCGCTGGCGGCCAGCGGCTGCAGCAGGATCTTGATGTTGACCTCGTGGTCGGAGCTGTCGACGCCCGCCGAGTTGTCGATGGCGTCGGTGTTGATGCGGCCACCGGCCAGGGCGTACTCGATGCGCCCCAACTGGGTGAAGCCGAGGTTGCCGCCCTCGCCCACCACGCGGGCGCGCAGGTCGGCGCCGTTGACGCGCACGCCGTCGTTGGACGAGTCGCCCACCTCGCCGTGCCGCTCGTCCACCGACTTGACGTACGTGCCGATGCCGCCGTTCCACAGCAGGTCGACGGGCATGCGCAGGATCGCCTGGATCAGCGCCTGGCCGCTCAGGGCCTCGTCCTCGACGCCCAGCATGGAGCGCACCTGCGGCGAGAGCGGGATGCTCTTCGCGGCGCGCTCGAAGACGCCGCCGCCCGCGCTGATACGCGAACGGTCGTAGTCGTCCCAGGTCGAGCGGGGCAGCTCGAAGAGGCGCTTGCGTTCCTGGAAGCCGATGGCCGGGTCGGGGTCGGGGTCCAGGAAGACGTGCAGGTGGTTGAACGCCGCCTGCAGCCGGATGCGGTCGGAATACAGCATCCCGTTGCCGAACACGTCGCCCGACATGTCGCCGATGCCGGCGGCGGTGAAGGTGTCGCGGAAGACGTCGACGCCCAGCTCGGCGAAGTGGCGCTTCACGGCCTCCCACGCGCCGCGGGCGGTGATGCCCATCTTCTTGTGGTCGTAGCCTGCCGAGCCGCCGGAGGCGAAAGCGTCGCCCAGCCAGTAGCCGTACTCGGCGGCGGTCTGGTTGGCCAGGTCCGAGAAGGTGGCGGTGCCCTTGTCGGCGGCCACCACGAGGTAGGTGTCGTCCTCGTCGTAGATGACGACGTTCTCGGGGTGCACCACGCGGCCGTCGACCAGGTTGTCGGTCAGGTCCAGGAGGCCCCGGATGTAGGTCTGGTACTGCGTGCGCACGTACTCGCGCAGGTCGCCGCCGGCGGGGGCGCGCTTCACCACGAAGCCGCCCTTCGAGCCCACGGGCACGATGACGGCGTTCTTCGTGGTCTGGGTCTTGAGCAGGCCCAGCACCTCGGTGCGGAAGTCGTCGGGGCGGTCCGACCAGCGGATGCCGCCGCGCGCCACCTTGCCGCCGCGCAGGTGCGTGCCCTCGACGCCGCGGCTTGCCACGGCGATCTCGTACATGGGCCGCGGCTCGGGCATCTTGCCCACGGCGACCGAGTCGATCTTGATGCTGATGCGGTCGTGCTCCTGGTAGTAGCTGGCGCGCACCGTGGCCTTCATCAGGTCGAGCAGGCCGCGCAGCACCTGGTCTTCGGCCAGCGACCTGACGGCTGCCAGCCCGTCCACGAAGCGCGTCTCGATGGCGGCCATGGCCTGAATGCGTGCCTCGGTCGGGGTGGTGCTGCCGTCCAGGGCGGGGTCGAAGCGCGCCTCGAAGTAGCGCATCAGCAGCGCCGCCAGCTTCGGGTGCGACAGCAGCGCGTCGTTGACGAACGCGCGGCTCGTGACCGGGTCGATCTGCGCGTAGTACATCTGGTAGAGCCGGATGAGGGCCACCTCGCGCACGTTCAGGCCCGCGTGCAGCACGAGGCGGTTCAGGCGGTCGTTGTCGGCCTCGCCCCGCAGCAGCTGCTCGAGGGCGGCCACCAGGCGCTCGCGGTTGGCGGGCACGTCGATGGCGCCGCCCTTCGCGTCCAGCACCGAGTAGACGTCCATGCCCCGGTGCTCGCCGTCCACCGTGAGGTTGTACGGGTTCTGCTCGAGCACGCGGAAGCCCAGGTTCTCGAGCAGCGGCAGCACGTCGGAGAGGGCCAGGGCGTGGTCGCGGTGGTAGACGATCAGCGTGGCCGCCGCCTCGCGGTGGCCGTTCGCGGCTGCCGCGTCCTGTTCGGACCCGGGTTCGCCACTGGGCTCGATCAGGTCGATGACGTGCGAGGTGGCGTCGAGGCGCTCGAGGTTGGCGACGTCCGTCAGGGCGCGCGAGGGCGTGACGTCGGCGCGGAAGCGCTCGTCGAACGCGTTGAGGTAGCGCGACGCCAGCACGGCCCCCTCGGCCTCGCCGTGCTGCTCGGTCAGCAGCTCGCGCAGCTCCTCCTGCCAGCTGCGGGCCAGGCGCTGCACGGCCCGCTCCAGTTCGCGCGCCAGCTCGGGCGAGACGCTCTCGTCGGTGGCGAAGAAGAAGTGGAAGCGCGCGTGCCCCTCGTCCTCGCCGATCGCGAGGCGCGAGTCGACACGGCGGGCGCCCAGCCTGTCGGCCAGGTAGTGCTGCACCTTCTGCCGCACGGCGTCGGAGAAGCGCCCCTTAGGCATGACGACCATGACGGCCAGGCCGCGCTTCAGGGGGTCGGCGCGCAGCGTGAGGCGCACGGCCTGCTCCTGCTCGAGGCGCAGGATGGTGCGGATGTCGGTGCGGATCTGCTCGGCGTCCGACCAGAAGAGCTCTTCGCGCGGCATGCCGTTGAAGGCCGCCACGATCCCCTTGTAGTCGTGCGAGCCGGGGATGGCCTGGTCGAGTTCCAGCACCTGCGCCAGCTTGTGCCGCAGGATCGGCACCTCCTCCACCGGAGCGCTCAGCGCCTTGGTGGTGAAGAGGCCGATGAAGCGCTTCTCGCCCACGACCTCGCCGTTCGCCCCCAGCTTCTTGATGCCCACGTAGTCCATGCGCCGCGCGCGGTGGACGGTGGCCTCGGCGTTCGCCTTGGTGACGATGAAGAGGCGGCCACCCGTGACGCGCTCGCGCAGGTCGGCGGGCAGCTGCTCGAGGGGCACCGGCTTGCGGTAGGCGCTGTCCTCCAGCTTGCGCAGCACGCCCAGGCCGCTGTCCGAGTCGACCCTCAGCGACGGCACGCCGTCCACGTCCACCAGGTCGTAGGCGCGGTAGCCGAGGAAGACGAAGTTGTCGTCGTCGAGCCACTCCATGAAGGCGGCGTACTCGGCCAGCTCTTCGGCGGGCACGGCCAGCGGGCCGTTCACGCCCTGCTCGGCCAGCTGCCTGAGGTAGCCCTCGGCCTCCACCGAGCGCTCGAGCATCTTGCGGTAGTCGTCGGTGGCCAGGATGACGTCGGAAAGCACGCGCCGCAACGCCTCGGCGAGCTTCTCGCGCTCGCCCTCGTCGTCCTCGCGTTCGACGAAGAAGAGCTCGAACGCCTCCTGGCGCCCGGAGGCGTCGCCGATGGCGACGACCTTGCCTTCGTCGTCGCGGCTGACGCGCACGATTGGGTGCAGCTGGTGGAAGAGCGCCTTGCCGCGCCGCCGCAGCTCGGCCTGCACCGAGTCGACGATGAACGGCCGGTCCGGCAGCGCCAGCATCACGACCGTGTGCGGCGAGCGCCAGCCGTCGGCCTCGCCGGGGTTGAAGACCCGCACGCGCAGGTCGTCCTGGCCCAGGCTGGCGAGGAAGCGCATGCCCTGCCGCGCCATGCCGTCGAGCGCGGCCGCGTCATGGGCCGCCAGGAAGGAATCGTCCGCTCGTTCGAAGAGCGCTTCGGCGAAGCGCGCCAGGTCGGGGTCCCCGACCTCCGACAGGCGCTGTCTTACCGCTTCTAGTGTTGCCGCCATAGCCTTGTCCCTCCATGGGCGCGCCGCGTGCGCGGGGCCCGGAGTTATCGACCAACTCGGCTCACCATACCGCCGGCGCGGCCGGCCGGTGTACCAGGCGAACGCACGGCAGGACACCTGCGTTCGGCACGGAAGAGGCGCTCTGCGCCCGTATACTGCCTGGCGATGACGCTACTTCTCGCGGCCGCCCTCGTAGGCCTCGACCAACTGACCAAGGCCCTCGTCGTGAACAACCTCGCGCTTGGGGAATCGATCCCGCTGGCGCTGGGCTTCTCCATCACCCACTCGCGCAACACGGGCGCCGCCTTCGGGATGCTGCGCGATTTCAACCTGCCCATAGGCTCGCTGGTGGTGGACGGCACCTTCCTGCTCGGCGTGCTGTCGGCCGCCGTGTCGCTCGTCCTGGCCATCTACCTGCTGCGCAACGCGAGGCGCCTGCCGGCCCTGATGGCCACGGCCCTGGGCCTCGTGCTGGCCGGCGCGGCGGGCAACATGATCGATCGCTTCAGGCTGGGCTACGTCGTCGACTTCATCCACTTCAACGTGGGCACGTTCCACTTCCCCGTCTTCAACGTGGCCGACAGCTGCGTGGTGATAGGCGCGGCGCTGCTGGTGATCGCGAGCCTGCGCGATGGTTCGACCGCCCCTGCGTCTGCCGCCCGCGACGCGAACGCAGAAGCCGACGCCTCCGTCAAGCGCGGCCCAGCCCCGCGCGAGCACGCGCTCGAGGAGATGCCAGAGGT
>CAZVCT010000081.1:0-1848 GCA_964625655.1 uncultured bacterium | reverse complement strand
CCGGCCTAGCGCCTCGCCAGCAGGAACCGCTCGCGCCCGGCCAGGTCCGCCTCCACCCGCACGTTCCGCCACGTCACCATCGAGCGCGCCAGCTCGTTCACGTTCCGCGGGTCCAGCTCCAGAGCGAGCAGCGCCCCCGTCGGCAGCAGCCGCGCCGCCTGGCGCACCAGCCGCCGCGCCACGTCCAGGCCGTCCTCGCCGGCGAAGAGTGCCGCGTCGGGGTCGGCGGCCACCTCGGGCGGAACCCGGCCGCGGTCGGCTTCGGGCAGGTAGGGCGGGTTCGAGACGAGCACGTCGCTGCGCGCGGCAGCCTGCGCCACGTCGGGGTCGGCCAGCAGGTCGGACAGGCGGAAGGTGGCGGTCAGCCGCGCCTCCTCGGCGTTGCGGCGCGCCAGGGCCACCGCGGCGGGCGACAGGTCGCTGCCCCACACCTCGGCGCCCGGCAGGTGCGCCTTCAGCGCCAAGGCGATGGCGCCGGTGCCGCAGCCCACGTCGACGATCACTGGCGGCTCGTTGCGCGAGCGCAGTTCGCCGAGCACGAGTTCCACCAGCCGCTCGGTCTCGGGGCGCGGGATGAGCACGCCCTCCCCTACCGCCAGCTCCAGTCCGTAGAAGTTCGTGTGACCCACGATCAGCTGCAGCGGCTCGCGCGACACGCGGCGGCGCAGCATCTCGGCGAGCCGCGAGCGCGCCTCGTCGGTCAGGGGGCGGTCGGGTTGCAGCAGCAGGGTGGTGCGGTCGACGCCCAGCGCGGCTTCCAGCAGCAGCATGGCGTCGGCCTCGGGGCTGGGAACTCCGGCGGCGCCCAGGCGCCTTACGAGAAGCCGGCGCGCCGCCGCCACGTCGTGGGGCAACTCGCCGACCGTTCCTGCCGTGCGAACATCGTTCACTCCGTAACCCGCCTCCCACCCGCGGCAGGCGCGCTTGAAGCGCGACTCAGACGGGTTTCACCACCACGCGGCGGCCGGGGCCTTCGCCGGCCGATTCGGTAACGACGTCGGGCTCGTCGGCCAGCTCCATGTGCACCACGCGGCGCTCGGCGGCCGACATCGGCTCCATCTCGACGGCCACGCCCCCCTTGCGCACGCGGGCGGCGGCGTTCTGCGCTTCCTTGCGCAGGCGCTCGTCGCGCCGGCGCTTGTAGCCGCCCACGTCGACGTTGACGCGCTGCCAGTCGCTCTCGTCGCGGTTCACCACGGCGTTCGTGACGAACTCGAGCGCGGCCAGAGTGCGGCCGTTGCGGCCGATGATGCGGCCTGGGTCGCCGCCGTAGATCTCGGCGTGGATCTCGTCCTCGTCGCGCTCCTCGACCTCGACGGCGTACGCCGGGTCGAGGTTCAGCAGCAGGTTGACGAGGAACGCTTCGGCGCGCTCCACCGGCGTGCCCGTGACGATGGGGCCGGCCATGGCCGCCGGCGACTCGTACTCGGGCTCGGCGGCCAGCAGGGCCTCGAACTCGGTGCGCTCGTCAGCTTCGTCGCTGACGTCGATGCCGATGCCTTCCAGGTACTTGTCGAGGTCAGAGTCGCTCATCGATGGGCCTCACTTACGGCGCTTGCCGCTCTTCGTCTTTGACTTGGTCGACGCCCTCGAAGCTCCGTTCCCGTCCGGCTCGGTGGCGTCCTCTTCCTTCGTACCCGGCTCCTTCGCGCTGCGCGACCTGGTGTTCGCCTTGACGTCGAGCGTCCTGGCGTTCGCCTTGACACCCAGCGACTTCGAGCCCGCCTTCGCGCTCCCCTTGACCGGCGCACCCGCGCCCGCGAGGGCCGGGGTGGGCTGGCCGCGGCTCAGCAGCCAGTACTGGAATACCTGTACCAACATGGATACCACATAGTAGACGAGCACGCC
>CAZVCT010000080.1:0-8886 GCA_964625655.1 uncultured bacterium | reverse complement strand
GCCGGTGTTCAGTTCTCCCGATCTACCGTCACCATGCCGAAACGTTCGTTCAGCTGGGTCACCTCCCGGAGCTGCCCGAAAGCTGTCCCAGCTCTGGCGCCGCCCCAGCCTCGCCGTACTCCGAACCAACGAGGTGGTGGGGGTGGGATGGGTGCGCGCCGTTTGCCTCTCGAGGCCCCAGGCACGCACCCATCCCACCCCCACCACCCTCAGCCCTCAAGTCCGAGCGACGGGGCCTGAACCGCTCAGCTCCGGAAGATCACCTCTTCCCGCTGGAAGCTCCGATGTGCGAACGCCAGCAGCAGCACGATCATCGCCAGCATCGACCCCCACACCAGCAGCAGCTGGTTCGCGTCGAAGCTGCCGCGCACCACGTCGTCCATCAGCAGCAGGACGTTGAAGACGGGGATGAGGTACGCCTCGTCGCCCACGCCGATCAGGTCCTTGAACTGCAGCGCGACGGCCGGGAGGATGAACAGGAACGAGAGGGGCGCGATGTAGCTCTGCGCTTCCTTGAAGGAGCGCGCGAAGAGCGCCACGCTCAGCAGCAGTGCGGCGACGAGCGCCGACAGGAGCAGCGCGCTGACGACGAGCACCAGGATGGAGGGGAGGTCGATGTTCAGGCCTCCGCCCATCATGGCCACGATCTCGGCGCCGTCGCCTTCGAGTGCGAGGCGCGGGAGGAAGATGGCGTTCATGATGACGCCGCCCAGCAGGAAGCCGAGGATGGCCATCAACGCCGCGCTCAACCCGAACGTCATGGTGGCCAGGAACTTGCCGACCACCACCTCCGTGCGGCGCACGGGCGCCACGAGCAGCACCTCGAGCGTGCCGCGTTCCTTCTCGCCGGCGGTGGCGTCGATGGCGGTCATCTGGCCGCCGGTCAGGGTCCAGACCGCGATGAAGAACGGGATGAGCCACGAGAGCTGGCCGCTGGAGCGCTCCGCATCGCTGCTGGCGTCGACCGTCTCGATCCGCAGCGGCTGGAGCACGGTGGGGTCGAGGCCCGCGGCGCTGAGGCGCTCGGCGACGATCTGCTGCTGGTAGATGGATACCGCCTGCTGAACCTTCGAGGCGTTCAGCTCGCTCTTCATGTTGCCGACCTTGGTGACGAGCGTGACGACGCCGGGCTCGCCGGAGGCCAGGGCAGCGTCGAGCGGCTGCGGTACGCGCACCACCACGTCGACCTCGCCGTCCTGCACGGCCTGCACCGCCTCGTCGACGGGCACCAGCTCGACGTTCTGCGCTTCGATCACGGCGATGAACTCGGCCGGCAGGTTGGCCAGGCCCTCGACGCCGATGGGGGTGATGGTGGTGGCTTCGCGCTCGAACAGGCCGCCTAGCAGCAGGGGCAGGCCGAGCATCATCACCGGCATCAGGACCAGCGGGATGACCAGGTTGGAGATGATGGCGCGCGTGTCGCGCAGGGTGGAGACGATCTCCTTCTTCGCGACGCGCCAGATCATGGACGGCCTCATGCCGACACCCCGCCCTGGCCGAGCTCGCTGCGGCCGACGAGGCGGAAGAACGCCTCTTCGAGCCCGCGGCCTTCACCCTGCGCCACGAGGTTGGCGACGCTGTCCTCGGCGATCTTGCGGCCGCGGTAGATGATCGCGGCGCGGTCGCACAGCTCCTCGACCTCGCTCATGACGTGGGTCGAGTAGACGACGGCGCGGTTCTTCGCGGGGTAGCCGCGGACGAAGTCGATGACGGCGCGGCGCGCCACCACGTCGAGGCCGCTCGTCGCTTCGTCGAAGAAGATCACGGGCGGGTCGTGCAGCACGGCACGCGAGATGACGATCTTCTGCGTCATGCCGGTCGAGAAGCCGCCGGCGCGGCGCGGGAGCGTGTCGCCCAGCGCGAGCAGGTCGTCGAGCTCGCTGATGCGGCGCTCGATGGCCTCGCCGCTCATGCCGTAGAGGCGCCCGAAGTAGTGGAGGATCTCGCGGCCCGTCAGGCGGTCGTAGAGGCCCATGCCGCCGTTGACGACGCCGATGGTGGCGCGCACCTGCTCCGCGTCTTCCCGGATGTCGTGCCCGGCGATGGTGGCGCTGCCGCTGTCGGCCTTGAGGAGGGTGGCGAGGATGCGCAGGGTGGTGGTCTTGCCGGCGCCGTTGGGCCCCAGAAGTCCGTACACCTCCCCGGCAGCGACGGTGAAGCTGAGGTCGTCCACCGCCTTGACTTGCCCGAAGTTCTTGTTGAGGCTGTTCACCTCGATTAGATCGGCCATAACGGGTCACTGTAACGCCTGAGCGTCTGGAAGCGGTATAGGCCGAAAGTCGTAGGCGCCTCGGGGGAACCAGGCGCGGCTGGTGCGCACGAACGTCGTGGAGGCGCTCGGCGCGGCCCGACCGGCGCCGAGCAGGGGCCCTTGCTATCATCAGTCGATGTCACAACGAGACTTCTCCGCCCTGGACGGGCATCAGCTGCTGCCACGGGTGCTCACCGAGGTCGGCCACGTCGACATGAGCACCTTCGTACTCGGGCAGGGGCTCTCGACGCCGATGGTCCCCCGCCTCAAGCACCCAGCCGCGCTGCCCGGCGACGGGCTGGTGATGTTCGAGGCGGCCGCGGCGCTTGACGGAGCCAACAAGCACCCGCTGGAGCAGAGCATCGGCCTGCTGGGCGCCGACCGCATGGGAGTGCTGATCGAGCGCGTAGCCGCCCTCGCCCAGCGCGGCGTGGCGGCCATCGCGCTCGACATGGCGCCGTTGGCGGCCACGCCGCCCTTCGGCGAGCGCGAGTGGCGGCCCCGAACGCGTGAAGAGATCGCGGAGCTGCGCGCCGCGGCCGGTCGGCCGTTCTGGGTGGTGGGCATCGGCAGCGCCGCCGACGCCGAGGTGGCCGCGGAAGCCGGCGCCGACGGGGTGGTGGTCGGCTCGGAGCTCGGGCGGCGCCTGGGCGCACCGGCCGTCATCGACCTGCTGCCCGAGGTGATCGACGGCGTGGGCGGCATGCTCACCATCGTCGCGGGCGGGCCGGTGCGCGACGGCGTGGACGTGCTGCGCTACCTGGCGGTGGGCGCCGAGCTGGTGGTGGTGGACGGCGACCGGTCGCTGCCGTCGCTGGCCGCCGAGCTCGACTACGCCATGCGCCTGACGGGCTGCGCCGACCTGACCGACGTGGGCTACGACGCCCTGTTCGCCCCGCTGTTCGGGGACGTGTGATCGCGTTCGTCGAGGGCGTCGTGGCCGAGGTGGGGGAGACGAGCGTGGTGCTGGAGGTCGGCGGCATCGGGCTCGAACTGCTGGCGCCCACGGCCACGCTGGCCAACTGCCGCCCGGGTGAGGTGGCGCGGCTGCGCACCCAGCTGATCGTGCGCGAGGAGCAGCCCACCCTGTACGGCTTCCACCAGGCCGACCAGCTGACGATCTTCCGGCGCCTGCTGGACGTGACCGGCGTGGGGCCGAAGGTGGCGCTGGGCGTGCTCTCGGCGCTGCCGACCTCGCTGATCGTGACGGCGATAGGCAACCAGGACCCGGGGCTGCTGACGAGCGCACCCGGGGTGGGCAAGCGCACGGCCGAGCGCATCGTGCTCGAGCTGCGCGACCGGCTGCCCGACGAGCTGATGGCCGCCGCCGAGGGCCCCGGCCCGCGCCGCGCGCTCGCCGGAGCAGGGGAGGACGCGGTAGCCGCGCTGCTGGCGCTGGGCTACCGCGAGGGTCAGGTGAAGGGGGTGGTGGCCGAGCTGGCTGCCGCCGACCCGGACGCCGGCGCCGAGACGCTCATCCGTAAGGCGCTGGCGAGGCTGCGCTGAGGGTTCGGCTTCAGCTTCGAACGGCTTCCGCCGCCAGCGCCGTCCCTGCGTCGACCGATCCGATTCCGAACGCCTCGCCAACGGCCGCGTAGGTCAGCTGGCCCGCGTGGGTGTTCAGGCCCTTCATGAAGGCGCGGTCGTCGGCGAGCGCGCCGAGGCCCCTGTTCGCCAGCTTCTGGACGTAGGGCAGCGTCTGGTTCGAGAGGGCGCGGGTGCTGGTGTTGGGCACGGCGCCCGGCATGTTCGCCACGCCGTAGTGCACCACGCCGTCGACCTCGTAGGTGGGCGCGTCGTGGGTGGTGGGGCGGATCGTCTCGATGCAGCCGCCCTGGTCGACGGCCACGTCGACGATGACGCTGCCCGGCTTCATGTCGCCGAGCATCTCGCGCGTCACGAGGCGCGGGGCGCGGGCGCCGGGGATCAGCACTGCGCCCACGAGCAGGTCGGTCTGCGGCAGTAGCTCGAGGATGTTGCCGAGGTTGCTGGTCATGGTCTGGATGCGGCCGTTGAAGACGTCGTCGAGGTACTGGAGGCGGGCGTGGTTCACGTCGAGCAGGTTGACGCGTGCCCCCAGCCCCAGCGCGATCTTGGCGGCGTTCGTGCCCACGATGCCCGCACCGAGGATGGTGACGGTGCCGCCCGACACGCCCGGCACGCCCGACAGCAGCAGGCCGCGGCCGCCATGGGCGCGTTCTAGGAAGTGCGCCCCCACCTGCGGCGCCATCCGGCCCGCGACCTCGGACATCGGGGTCAGCAACGGCAGGGCGCCGTTGTCGTACTGCACCGTCTCGTACGCCACGGCCGTGGTGCCCGACTCGAGGAGCGCCTCGGTGAGGGGGCGGTCGGCGGCCAGGTGGAGGTAGGTGAAGAGGAGCAGGTCGTCGCGCAGGTAGCCGTACTCGCTCTTGACGGGCTCCTTGACCTTCAGCACGAGGCGTTGCGACCAGGCGTCGGCGGCGCTGCCGAGGGTGGCGCCGGCGGCGACGTACTGGTCGTCCGTGAAGCTGGAGCCGAGGCCCGCGCCGCTCTCGACGACCACCTGGTGGCCGGCGCTGACGAGCGTTTGCACCGATCCGGGCGTCATCGAGACGCGGTACTCCTGCGGCTTGATCTCCTTGGGTATACCGATGTTCATCTGGGGCTCCTGAGCCGCTGTGGCGAGGCGTGGCGTGGCGTGGCCAGCGGCATGACGATGAGGCTAGGCCCATGGCGGCCCTGCCGCGCTGCATAGGTCGTCCGATTCTACCGCTCTGTCACGGGGATGCCAGGCCTGCTGGGACGTTCTACCGTTGCCACGCCCTGAGGATCCTGATGGGCCTCGGTGCGCTGCCGTCAGCCGCGCCGGCCGCTTCCGCCTCGGGTGGGTCCAGCGGTTCCACCATCGCCGTCAGCGCGCCCGCCTCGTCCACCAGCACCGTCAGCCCGGTAACCGGCAGCGAGACGCGCTTCCCCTGCCGCACCGCCTGGGCGGTGGCGGCGTCCAGCTGCAGCTTCGGCTGGCCGAGCGCCTGCAACGGGTCCAGACCCGGCGTTCCGCCCAGCTCTGTCAGGGGCGCGCAGTCGGCGAGGTCGATGCTGCCCGCGCCGGTTCGCACGAGGCCGGCCAGGTGCGCCGGCACGCCCAGCGCCGCGCCCAGGTCGCGGGCGAACGAGCGCACGTAGGTGCCCGCGGCCACCTCGACGCGCAGCAGCGCGGTCGGCAGCGCTTCGAGCACGGGCGGCAGCTCGAAGGTACGGCCGGCGTCCGCCGCCGCGGGGCCCCAACCTTCGGGGCCGCGTTCGAAACGTCCGGGCAGGGCGGCACGGCTCGGCTGGAAGTCGAGCAGGTCGACCCGGTAGTAGGCCACGGGACGCGCGGGCGGCTCCACCAGCTCGCCGCGGCGCGCGGCGGCGTAGCTGCGCTCGCCCTGCTGCTTGATGGCCGAGTAGGCGGGCGGGCGCTGGCTGGTGACGTCCAGGAAGGTGGCGGCGGCCGCGGCGATGCGCTCCGCGGTCAGCTTCTCGACGTCGTTCTGGTCCGCGCGCTCCGTGATCGGCCCCTCGGCGTCGAGCGTCGGCGTGCCGGCGCCCAGCGCCACCCAGGCCAGGTAGCGCTTCGAGTCGGAGGTCAGGTACGGCGACAGCTTCGTCGACTCTTCGCTCAGAAGCGTCAGCACGCCCGTGGCGAGGGGGTCGAGGGTGCCGGCGTGCCCCACGCGCCGCGTGCCCAGCAGGCGCCGGGCGCGCGCCACCACGTCGTGGGAAGTGAGGCCGAGCGGCTTGTCTACCGGATGGACGGGCACGTCATCAGTAGAACATCAGAGGCGCGTCAGAAGAACAGGGCGCGCGCCCACGGGCTGGCCACGACGGCGATCAGCAGGCCGACGTGCAGCGTGATCTGAGCCGCGAGCGGCTCCCAGCCACGCCGGCGACGGCGGTAGGCGTCCGCCAGCAGGAGCCCGAACGGCAGCAGCAGCACGATCGGCACACCGAACACGAGCGCGTAGAGCGCCGCCGAGCCCAGCGTCGCCAGCACCGCCGGGTAGCGCTTCACGAACGGCGGCATCACGAACGGGCGGAAGAAGATCTCGGCCAGCGGCACGAGGATGGCGGCCGCCACCACCAGGGGGGTGGGCTGCACGTAGTCGAGGTAGAACCGCCCCAGCGAACCGTCCCCCGGCAGGTAGTGCAGGTAGGCGAGCGTGGCTGCCAGGAAGAGCACGCCCCAGCCCACGCCCAGCGCAGCCGCGCGGGCATCGCCCAGCAGCACCTCGTAAGCGTCGTGGCCGTTCAGCTGCACGCGGCGCCAGGCCAGCAGGGCCAGCATCACGCTCAGGGTCAGGAAGAAGAGCGCTGCGGCGTCGCCCATCGTGCCTGGCGTCAGGAACGCCAGGGCGTTCTGGTGGAGCAGCGAGCCGTACAGGACCGTGACGAACGACGCCAGGAGCAGCGCCACCGCCA
This sequence comes from uncultured bacterium, assembly GCA_964625655.1. GTDB lineage: Bacteria > Deinococcota > Deinococci > Deinococcales > Trueperaceae > JAAYYF01. Next base: position 2,189 of record CAZVCT010000080.1, on the reverse strand, counting down.
ACGTGCCGTACACCTCGCCGACGCTCCAGGAGCGCGGGCCCTCCACCACCTCGAGCGAGGTCGACGCACCGATGCGACTCTCGCCGATCAGGTGGGTGGCCACCAGCAGCAGCAGCGCCAGGATCCACAGCAGCGTGTTGCCGCCCAGGGCGCTCGAGAAGTTCTCGCGGCGGAACGACTCGCGCAGCGCCAGCCCGCCGCCCGAGAGGTCGCCTTGCGCGTACGAGATCTGCGCCAGCCAGCGCAGGTCGGCCGCCTGCGCGTCGACGTTGCGCGAGCCGCGCAGCTGGTGGGCGGTGGCGAGGTGGCCGGAGGCCGACGCGAGGTCGCCTTGCGCCCACAGAGCGCGGCCCAATAACGAGCGGACGTCGGGGTTGCGGTCGTCGCCCGTCAGCTGGATGTAGTCCTGCAGCTGCCGCGCGGCGCCAGAGGCGTCGCGTAGCCGCAGCCTCAGAGCGGCGTCGGTCAGGCGGTACTCGACGTCGAGCGGGTCGGCGGTGATGGCGCGGCCGTACTCTTCCAGCGCGTCGCCGTAGCGGCCCTGCGACTGAACGATGCGGGCCGACAGGAAGCCCACCCGGCCCGCGAGCTCCACGTTGCCCTGCTCGCGCAGGCGCTGACGCGCCTCGGCGAGGAACGCCTCGGCCTCGTGCGGCCGGTCGTTGGCGAGCGCCGCCTCGGCCAGCAGCACGAGCGGCTCGGCGGTCGTCACGCGGTTGCGCAGGCGGCGCAGGCGCTGCTCGGCGCTCTGCGTCTCGCCCAGGCCCAGCTCTATGCGGGCCAGCACCAGCTCGGCGTCGGCGAAGTCGGGCCGCACCTGCAGGGCGTTGAGGCAGAACTGCCGGGCGGTCTCCAGGTCTCCGCCCGCCTCGAACAGCTGGCATTGACCGAAGTAACGGTTGGCGTCGAACGCCTGCGCGCCCGCGTTGCCCGCCAGCAGCAGAAGGACCAGGCCGAAGACGAACGCCGGAGCACTGTGGCGACGCCGGTGCCCGGCTGCCCCCAAGACGTGGAACATGCGATCCTTTCCGTACTGCGCCAGGTTGGCGACTGTTCCAGCCATCATGAACCGGTGTGCGCCTGGACGGGGTTAGGTCGTTCACTTCCCGTGCTGCACGGACCAAGCGAGGTTAAGGCTCGCTGAAGCCCCGTCTGGACGGGCATTCACACCCCGTTGGTAGCATCGACGCATGTTGCGAACGATCACTGATTCCACGTTCGCTACCTTCCCATGAGCCTGGCGCACCTGTTCCTGCTCGGGCAGGTCGCGTTGCAGCTGCCGATGATGCCGGCAGGCACGGAGGTGCGGCTGATGTCGGTAGACCTGTTCACGGTCTACTCGTCGGCCCGTGTCGACGACCGGCGCCTGCGTTTCCGCGAGCTGCCGGCCCCCGGCACCCCCGTGCAGATCCTGATCTTCCCGCCGGACGCCGACGACGCGTCGCGCGCTGCCGCCCTGAGCGGCGCCACGGCCCTGAAGGGTCGCGTATCGGACGCCGGTACGGATATCCTCGTCATCTACCCGGGGAGCAGCGAGCCGCTGTCGCTTCGGGCCCTGCTGCTGGAAGAGCGCGAGATCTGGCTCGACCTGCCGCTCGGAAGGAGCAGGTGAATGTCCGTCAAACGCATCCTGATCGTCGAGGACGACCTCGACATCCTGCGCCTGCTTACACGTGAACTCGAGGACGCCGGCTTCGAGGTCCTCGCCTTCGAGAGCGGCATGCGCGGCCTCTCGGCCGTCCGCGAGAGCGAGCCCGACCTGGTGATCCTCGACCTGGGCCTTCCCGACCTGAGCGGGCAGGAGATCGCGCGGCGCATGCGCCGCACGGGCGACACCCCGATCATCATCCTGACGGCGGCCGACGAGGTGGGCACGAAGGTGGAGATGCTGAACGCCGGTGCCGACGACTACCTCGCGAAGCCGTTCCACGTCGAGGAGCTGCTGGCGCGCGTGAACGTCCAGCTGCGCAAGCGCACGCTCGGCTCGGCGCAGAAGATCGGCGAGCTGACCATCGACCCCGTCAGGCGCCAGGTGTTCTGGGCCGAGGAGGAGATCCGCTTCTCGCCCCGCGAGTACGAGCTGATCACCTACCTGGCGGGACAGCCGGGGCGCGTCTACTCGAGGAAAGAGATAGAGAACAACGTGTGGGGCGAGGACCTGCCGCCCTCCTCCAACGTGGTGGACGTCC
>CAZVCT010000079.1:5733-9327 GCA_964625655.1 uncultured bacterium | reverse complement strand
GTGGTCGAGCAGAGCCCGAGCGGCTCGGCGTACCGCGCCGGCACGATCATCGCGTCGGTGCCGCGGCGCGTGCGCTTCGACGCCAACGGCACCTGGGTGGTGCACGCCACCTACCTCGGGCGGCGCAGCGAGAGCGTCACCCTGCAACTGCCCGACCAGAGCGCCATAACGGTGGCCTTCCCCGACGTTCCGCCTGCCCCCTGAGACTCGGAACGCGTGGGTGACCCACGGCGTGCTGCGGGCCGATGAAGCGACCGGAGCGCAAGGCGCCGAACCGTGAAGCGTTGTTGGACGTGTTGTTAGACTCCGCGCATGGCACGCTGCTGGCTCGTCAAGAGCGAACCCGACTGCTACCCCTACGAGCAACTCGTGAAGGACGGCCGCACCATGTGGGACGGCGTGCGCAACTACCAGGCGCGCAACTTCATGCGCGACGACATGCGCGTGGGCGACCCGGTGCTCTTCTATCACTCGAGCACCGCCGTGCCGGGCGTCGTCGGCCTGGCGAAGGTCGCCAGCGAGCCGTACCCCGACCCCACGCAGTTCGACGAGAAGAGCGAGTACCACGACCCGAAGGCCACCGAGGACGCCCCGCGCTGGTTCCTGGTCGACATCGAGCCGGTCGAGGCGCTGCCGCGCGTCGTGACGCTGTCCGAGATGAAGGAAGTGCCCGAGCTCGAGGGGATGCAGCTGCTGCAGCGCGGCAACCGTCTGAGCGTGATGCCAGTTCAGCCCGAGCACCTGAACCGGATCCGCGAGCTGGCGGCCGGCTGAGGCGCCCGCCGGACGCCGGTTCGCGCTGCTGACGGCTCCTGCGGGAACCGCCGGTAGGGGCCCAAGGTGATAGCATCCAGGCATGAGAGACAGGCGGGCCCGCGTGCTGCAGCTCGTTGCCGAGGCCTACATCGAGACGGCTCACCCCGTGCCCTCGGGCCACGTGGCCGAACGGCTCGAAGTCAGCAGCGCCACAGTTCGCAACGACTTCGGTTCGCTGGAGAGCGAAGGCCTGCTCCAGCAGCCGCACACCTCCGCCGGGCGCATCCCGACCGCGCTCGGCTTCCGCGTCTACGCCTCGAAGTACCTGCCGCCCCGGCCGCTGCCGTCGCGCCTGCGCCAGCAGGTGGGCAGGCAGCTGGGCAGCGCGGCCGGCGACCAGCTGTACACCCTCGCGTCGAAGCTGGCGGCGCAGCTGTCGGGCTACGCCGTCACCATCAAGCTGCCGCCCGACGACGCGCTGCAGCTGCTAGAGATACACCTCTCCACGCTCTCCAGCCGCCGCCTGCTGGCGGTCGTGGTGCTCGAGAACGGGCTGGTGCGCCAGCTGGGGATAGACCTCGACCCCGTGCCGGGCGCGGGCGTCATCGACGATGCCGAGCGCAACCTCCGGCAACTGACGCTGCCCGTGGGCGCGGTGCCCCAGGCGCTCGAGAGCATCGCCGCCGGCGCCGAGGACGAGCTGGCGCGCACTCTGCGCGCCCTTGCCGACGCCTGGCACGGGCTGCAGCAGCCCCGCGTCTACACCGACGGCCTGACGCGCTTGCTGGCCGAGCCCGAGGGCGCCGACCCGAGCTTCGTGCGGCTGGTGGTGGCGCAGGTCGAGGCGGCGGAAGCCGAACGTGCCGAACAGGCCGAGGCGCCGCCACTGGGCCTCGAGCTCGACGACACCCTGGCGCGCGTGGTGGCGGGCTTCCCCTTCGGCGGCTCGACGGCCACGTTCACGCTGGTGGGCCCGGCGCGCATGCGCTACCCGGCCGCGCTCACCATCGCCCACGAGTTCCGCACGGCGCTGGCCGGGCCCGCGCCCGACTGAAGCGGCCGCGGCTCACCGGCGCAGCGCCGCCAAGGCCGATTCCCAACGGAATATCTCACAACACCGCAACACGTGCGGAACATATGCTCCAGGGCGTAGCCTGGAGCGCTCCCCTGGGCCGTCGCCGGGTCGAACAGGGGGTGCGCGACGCCGGGAGGGAGAGCGATGCCTAACGAGGTCTACGAGATGACGCACCGGGCGCTCTCGGCCCTCGTGTCGCCCCGAGCGGCCACGCGTGTGCTGGACGAAGCCCTCGTGGCGGCCGGTCAGGATCCGGACGACGTCACCGTGCGCGCCATGCGGCGCATGCTGGCCGGCACCGTCCGCCGCGAGCTGAGCGGCAGCTTGCCGGGCCCCGGCCTGACGCACAGCCTCAAGCAGATCGCCGACGACCTCTACCGCCTGCGGCCGAGCCACACGACGCTCGTCGACTTCGTGCCGACGGACGCCTACGCCACCCCGGCGCGGCCGGTTGGCGCCGCCTCGACCGCGGACCCGAACGTCGCAGCCGAACGCCCGGACGCCATTAGCGCGGCCCCCGACCCCGCAGTACTCGCTTCCCCTTCCGCCCCTACCCCCTCTGCGCCCCCCGCCAACCGGCTTCCCGCGGCCGAGCTCGAAGCCGACGAGGCCACCCTCGATGCGGCGCTCAGGCTCTTCGGCGAGCTCGAGACCGTCGAGCAGGTCGCCATCGTGAGGGGCAGCGAAGTGATCCTGGAGCGCGGCCTCGGCGTGCCCACCGCGCGCCTCCCGAACCTCGTCCGCTCCACGCGCCACCTGCTGGCGCGCGCCGGCGACCTCCGGCTCTTCGCCCTCGAACGCGCAGAGGGCATGCTCTTCGTCTTCCCGGTGGGTGAAGCCACCATCGTCGTCGTAACCCAACCGAACGTGAACATCGGTGCCGTCCTCGCGGCGCGCGCCGCTCTGGAGGAGGCTGCATGAACCGGCGTCTACTCGTCTTCGCCACCACCCTGATCGCCGTGCTCTGGAGCGGCGCTCTCGCGCAGGACGACTCGCTCCTGCAGCGCTACGACCTCGCCATCGAGAACCTCGAGGTCGCGGTGGCCAGCGTGCCCTCCGACGGCGTGCAGGCGCGCGACGAGCTCGAGCGGGCGCTGAACGCGCTGCTCACCATGTCGACCAACGCCACGAGCGCCAACCTCGTCCAGGCCATGGAGCGCACCTTCGAGCGCGCCCGCTTCGCCATCGAGAACCAGAGCCACACCGACGTGGCCGTGCAGACGGCCGTGCTGGCCGGCGGCTTCGCGCGCCTCGTGATGGACTCGGCGTTCACCGCCGCCGCGAACGACGAGCTCGACGTCGCCAGGACGCGCCTGCTGCACCTGGCCGACGACCTCGGCTTCAACCCCGCCGCTCGGCAGGCCCTGACCGACTCCACGACCACCATCGCACTGCGCATGGCCTTCGAGGCGGGCGCCGCCGAGAGCATCGCCTCGCGCGTGCAGGCGGCACAGGGCCAGCTGGCCGAAGACCAGTCGGCTGCCTACGAGAGCCTCGCCTCGGCCTACGGGCGCTCGCTGCTCGTGCAGGACTCGCCGCGCGCCAGCCGCGAGCTGAACGACAGCTTGGCCGCGGCCGCCTCGGCCCTCGTGGCTCAGGACCTCGTGTCTGTCGAGGAGGCGCTGCGCCAGGCCAACCTCGAGCTCGTCGCCCTCGCCGACGCCGCGCGCGGCAACGCGCCTGGCACCCCCAGCGACGGCAGCCCGGTCGTGCCGGTGCCCGACGACCTGCCCGCCATGGACGGCGTGGCCGGCGCCAACGGC
>CAZVCT010000079.1:3776-5633 GCA_964625655.1 uncultured bacterium | reverse complement strand
CCGAGGCCGTCATCAGCCGCGAGCTGGTGCTGGCCGGCATCCCGGCGCAGGTCGCTGGTGCCGACGCCGAGCGCCTGCTGGACGCCGGCTACGAGTCGGTAGAAGAAGCGGTAACCGAGCTCGAGGCCCTGGCCGCCCGGGCCGTGGCCGCGCAGCGCGGCGGCGACGTGGCCGGGGCGCGCAGCGCCCTCGCCCGGCTGAGCGACGCCTTCCAGGGGGCGGTGGCGCCCATCGTCCGCAGCGTGAACGCGGGCCTGGCGGCCGACACCGAAACCCTGCTGCAGGACGTGCGGCAGCGCGCCGACCTCAGGACCCACGACGTGACGCTGGTGGCCGCCCAGACGGGCGCCCTCCGCAGCGCCCTGCTGGGCGGCGCGGCGCCCGCCGGCCAACAGCTCGAACTGGGCGTCGACAGCTTCTGGTCGGGGTTCACGCGCCCCCTGATCATGATCCTGCTTGGCGTCCTCGCGGTCATCCCCCTCGTGCTCCTGAACCTGGCGTTCGGCGGCAGCAACCGCAACTGGCGCCTCGTGGGCTGGTCGCTCTTCCTGCTGCTGGTGCCCGTCTTCTACGAGGCCATCGCGGCCCTGGGCGGGATCATCGGGCGCTTCGTCGACCAGCCGTGGCTGTCGGCGCTCTCGAGCTGGTCGATGTTCTCGAGCACCACGGGTCAGGCCGTCTGGGCGCTGCTCGTGTTGGTGGCCCTGCTGCTGGCCATAATCGGCCTCTACGGCATCTGCGTGCAGTTCGGCCTGCTGGGCAGCGGACGCCAACGCCCGGTCGTGGCCCCCGCGGCCGAGTCGCGCAACCCGACGGGCAGCAACACCATCGATTGGGACGAGGAGTTCTGAGGATGACCGGTCGCAAGCACGGACGCCTGACCGGATGCACGGCATGATGCGGTGACGGTGATGACCAACCGCGTCTACCAGGCAGCCGTGCAGGAGCTCGAGGCTCTCCTCTCCCCGCGGGTCGTGTCCCGGTCGCTGAAGGAGGGTCTGCGGCAGGTGGGGCGCACGCCCGACACCGCGGGCATCGACGACATCGAGCAGATCCTCAAGGCGCAGGTCTACCGGCAGCTGCAGCTGACCATGCCCGTGACGCGCGCCAAGGAGACCGTGTCGGAGCTGCTCGAGAAGCTGAAGGCGGTCGCCGAGGGTCCGGACGCCCTGGACGAAGCGGCGTCGGGCGGCAACCTGCAGGAGCAGGCGCGCGTGCTGCAGCGCCTCAACGAGGAACTGAAGCCGTACAACCTCTACTTCGAGTGGCCAGAGGTGCAGAAGCTGCGCGCCCAGATCCAGCTGCTGGAGGCCGACCACGAGGCGGGGCGCGAGTCGCCCGCCCTGATGCGGGGCGCCTCCGAGCAGCTGCAGCTGGTGATGCAGAAGCTCGAGGACCAGCTGGTGCTGCAGGCGCGCGACCTGGGCGAGCTGGAAGAGGCGCTGGACGTGGTGCGCGCCGCCGGAGGCCCGAAGGTGCGGCGCCTCGAGACCCTGGTCAACCAGGTGCGCGCCGCCCAGCAGAACCGCCAGCTGGCCTCCGCCGAGGGCGCGCGCGCCCAGCGCCTGGCACGTGACCTGCGCGTCGCTCAGGAGGCCGAGGGCGGCACCATCACCCCGGAGATGGTGCGCGAGCCGGCCCAGGACGAACGGCCGGAAGACGGGGCCGACGGCGCCGTGGCCCCGGCGACGGAGGGCGCAGGCCCGCTCGGCGACAAGGGCGATGCTGCCGGCGAGGCCGGCGAGGTCGACGAGGTCGACGAGGTCGAGGACGACGGAGTCGAAGACGACGCGGAGGCGCACCTGCTGGCCGGCGACACCCAGCAGCTGGACGAGGCCACCACGCAGCGCATCCTCC
>CAZVCT010000079.1:2066-3676 GCA_964625655.1 uncultured bacterium | reverse complement strand
CTGCTGGCCGGCGACACCCAGCAGCTGGACGAGGCCACCACGCAGCGCATCCTCCGCCTCGACCTGGACGCCGAGCTGCGCGACCTCAGAGAGCTCGAGTCGAACTTCGCGCAGGTACTCACCTATGTGCCCGCCCTGGGCGAACGCCTGGCGGAGCTGAGGGGCGAGCTCGAGGCCGAGCGCAGCGTGGCGCCGGTGCTGGCCGGGCTCGGTGCCGACCTCGAGGCCACGCAGCTCGTGCTGCGCGACGACCTGCGCGAAGAGCTGGAAGAGTTGCTGGCCGGCCTGGACGGCATGCGGCCCGAGGTCGACACCACCGAGCTCGCCCAGGCGACGCGCGTGGCGCTGGGCATCCTGTCGACCACCCTGCCCAGCTTCGAGGACGTCGAGCACGTCAGGCGGCTGGCGCAGGTGGCGCGCGAGCAGAACGAGGAGCTGGAGCAGGCGACGGTGCAGCACGCCCGGCAGCTCGACGAGCAGCACCAGCTGATCGAGCGCCTCGAGGCGACGCTGCTGAGCGGCGAAGGCGGCGACGAGGCGGTGGCGTCCGAGGTCGAGCGCCTGCGCGCCGAGTTCGACACCCTGCGCTTGGCGCAGGAGAACCAGGCGGCGGTGCCCGACGTGGTGGCGGCCGTCCGCCAGGCCGAGGAGCGGCTGGCGCACAGCCTCGCCGAGCGCGCCACGGAGCGCTCGGAGCGCCGCCGGGCGCGCCTGTCGGCCATGCGCGCGCAGCTGGAGGGCCTGCCCGTCACCCAGACCCTCAGCGACCGCGCAGAGGCCGCGCGCCTCGAGATCGAGCGCCTGCTGACGGAGCAGGAGAACGAAGACGCGGTGGCAGCGCTCCTGATCGACGACGACCCCGCCCAGCTGCCCGGCGGCGCAGAGCAGGACGGGGGCGACCTCGACGCCCTCGCCGAGGTGGTCGAGGGGATCCGCGCCCAGCTGACGGGCAGCCTGCGCAACCGCCTGATGAACATGGCCGAGCGCGCGGCCGAGCTCGGGAACAACCACCTCATCGAGCGCCTGCAGCACGCCCTGATCGCGCTCGAACGGGGCGTCTACCCCGACGTTCAGCACCTGCAGGCCTCGCTGAAGCAGGAGCACGAGGCGCAGCGCCTCGAGCAGGTGGACGAGCTTCACCGCCTTTCCCTCGGCTCCGCCACCTTCGCCAACGTGGGAACGCCGAACGCTGTCGAGCTGAGGCGACTGCTCGAAGAGGCGCGCGCGAACCTGGCCCGCGGCGCGCTGGCCCCGCACCTGGCGCGCGCTGCCGAGCTGCTGGCGACGCTGCAGGCCGACGCCGACGAGCGCCTCGCCAGCGTGCCGAGCCGCCTGGACGCCGCGCTGGCACGCCTCGAGCAGGTGGCGGCCCTCAACAGCGAGGACGTGGGCACCGTGCGCCGCATCCTCAACCACCTCGACTCGCAGCGGCACGCCCTGCCGCGCCTGTCGGCCGGACTGCGCCTGCAGCTCGAAGCCTCCCTCGGCAGCGCCGAGGAGCTGCTCGACAAGCTGGAGGGCGAGCTCGAGGCCACGCGCCTGGTGGCCGACGAGCTCGTCAGCGGCGGCCTGCTCGACGGCGTGCTGGGCATCTTCCGCACGAGCCCCGA
>CAZVCT010000079.1:0-1966 GCA_964625655.1 uncultured bacterium | reverse complement strand
CGGCGACTGCCTGGTGATCGAGCTGACGGACGAGGCCTCGCAAGCGCTCCTGACGAGCCGCCTGCGGCGCGCCCTGCAGGAGCTGGACGTCGTCAGGCCATGAGCGAGGACGCCCCGATCCAACTGGGGAACCTGGACGACCTGGCGGCCCTCGCCCGTGACGCCCTGCGCCGCGCGCCAGCCGGCAGCCTGCTGCTGCTGGCCGGCCCGCTGGGGGCGGGCAAGACGACGTTCACGAGCCTGCTGGGCGCCGAGCTGGGCAGCACCGCCGCTGTCTCGAGCCCCACCTACACCCTCGTGCACGAGTACCCCACGCCCGAGGGGCCGCTGATCCACATCGACGCCTACCGCCTGCCCGACGCCGCCGCCCTGACGGGCCTCGGCCTGGACGACTACCTCGAGCGCGCGCGCCTGGTGGTGGTCGAGTGGGGCGCGCCCCTGGCCGAGCGCTACCCCGACGCGCTGCTGCTGGAGTTCGCCCTGGAACCCGCCGGCGAGCACGAGGTGCGGCGCAGCGCCCGCTGGGTGTCTGGCGGGGAGCCTCGCGGGAAGCCCAGTGGAAAGCCTGTCCGGGAGCAGGGCGGTTCATGAGCCGCGGCCTGCTGCTGGGCATCGACAGCGCCACCGAGTACCTGGCGCTGTCGCTCGTCGAGGCCGGAGGAGGGGTGGCCAATGCCGGTGAACCGGAGGCTGCCGGCGCCGGTGTTGCAGGCCGCGAGACCGCGGCACCCAGCGGCGGCGCCGAAGTGGCGCGCTTCGTCGAGCGGCTGGGGCGCGAGCACGCCGCGCGCATCATGCCCGAGCTCGAGGCGCTGCTGGCCCGCGCCGGCGCCGCGCGTGGCGATGTGCGGGGCATCGGCGTCGGGGTGGGACCGGGGTCGTACACGGGGGTGCGCATCGGCATCGCCACGGCGCGGGCGCTGGGGCGGGCGTGGGGCGTGCCCGTCAGCGGCGTCTCCAGCCTCCTGGCGCTGCTGCACCCGCTGGCGCCCGGCCAGCAGGGTGTGGGCCTGATCGACGCGCGCAGGGGCAACGTCTACGCGCAGGCCGGCGTCCGCCTGCCGGGCGAGCACGCGGTGTTCGAACCCCTCACCGAGCCGGTGAAGCTGCCGCGCGAAGAGCTTCCCGAGCGCTTCGCCGGCCTGCCGCTCTTCGAGGGGGAGCCCGACGCGGCGCCGCTGGCGCGCCTGGTCGGCGCCGGGGGCGCGCTGGACGCCATCTACCTTTGAGGGCTGCCGCGGGCGTCAAGTTATACTGCCTCACCGCGAGAGTTCTGAGTTGCGTCCTCGCGGTCCGCCTACGGCCGTAATCGTCCACACGCTGTCGGACACGGTGCCGGAAAACTCTGCCGGACGATGTGCCGGCCATGGCGCGGCCAGGCGGACGCTCAGGGAGCGTTGAGCCCCTACGGGCGGGAGTTGAGCATGTTCTTCAGACTAGGACAGGAGATCGGGGTCGACCTCGGAACGGCGACGGTCCTGATCTACGTTAAGGGCAAGGGCATCATGCTGCGCGAGCCTTCGGTCATCGCCATGGTGCGCGACACGGGCGAAGTGAAGGCCGTCGGCGAGGAGGCGTACCGCATGCTGGGACGCACGCCCGGCAACATCGTGGCGGTGCGGCCCATGCGCGACGGCGTCATCGCCGACTACGACCTCACCGAGAAGATGCTGCAGGCGTTCGTCAAGAAGGTGCTCAGCGGCCCTTCGCGCCTCTTCAAGCCGCAGATCATGGTGTGCGTCCCCTCGGGCGTCACCGAGGTCGAGCGGCGCGCCGTGCTGCAGGCCACCCGCGAGGTGGGCGCCCGCAAGGCGTTCCTCATCGAAGAGCCGCTGGCGGCCGCCATCGGCGCAGGCGTCAACATCGCCGAGCCCACCGGCTCGATGATCGTCGACGTGGGCGGGGGCACCACCGACGTGGCCATCATCTCGCTGGGCGGCATCGTCGTCTCCGAGAGCATGCGCAT
>CAZVCT010000078.1:4691-9374 GCA_964625655.1 uncultured bacterium | reverse complement strand
CAGCGGCACCTCGGGCGCAGCCACCGGCAGCACGACCGCTCCGGCCGCCAGCGCCGGCGCGGAGGAGGTCTCCTACCGCGTCTCCGTGGGCGCCTTCGGCAACGCCGACAACGCCCAGCGCCTCGCGCAGCAGTTCCAGGGCGCCGGCTATCCGGTGCTGCTGGGCACCCAGGGCCAGCTGACGATCGTCCTCATCGGCCCCTACGCCAGCGAGGCCGAAGCGCGCCGCGTGGCCGACCAGGTGGAGGGCGGCAACTTCGGCGTCGTCGACCCTACGGTCTACCGCTACGACCCCGAGCCGGGCGGCGCGGCGTCCGCGTCGGCCAGCCCCGCCCCCAGCGCGCCTGCGGCGTCGGCTCCAGCCGCGTCCACCCCCACCGCCTCCACCCCGGCCGCCTCGACTCCTGCCGCTACGGCGCCGACTGCCGACTCGGGCGGCGCGGGACGCTACCTGCAGGTGGGCGCCTACGCGAACCGCGAGAGCTCGCTGCCTCAGCGCCAGCGCCTCGAGGCCCTCGGCTTCCCCGTCACGGAGGTCCAGGAGGGCTCCTTCGTGAAGCTGCTAGTCGGCCCCTACCAGGGCGCTGCCCTCGGCGACGCGCAGAGCGTGCTCGCCACCGAGGGGATCGAGAACTTCGCACGCGGCCTCTGATGCCCAAGCAGATCCCCTCCGTAACCGTCAGCCGCCTCGTCGCCTACCTCCGCGAACTCACCAACCTCGAGAAGCAGGGCGTCGACTACGTCACCTCCGAGCTGCTGGGCGCCGCGGCGCGCGTCTCGGCGCACCAGGTGCGCAAGGACCTCGTCCACGTGCGCCAGCACCAGCGGCAGGGCAGGGGCGGCGGCGAGGCCGGCAACGGCCGCGACACCGACAACACGGCCGGCACCCGGGGCCGCGGCTACACCGTCCAGATCCTGCGGCGCGAGCTCAACAGCATCCTGGGGCTGACGCGCCCCTGGAACGTCGCCATCGTCGGCATGGGCAACCTGGGCAAGGCGATCGCCGCCTACCCCTACTTCCAGCAGTCGAACTTCGTCCTCCGCTGCGGCTTCGACATCGTGCCCGGTAAGCTCGACCCCGCGGGCTTCGAGCTGCCCATCTTCCACGTCTCCGAGATGCCCGAGCGCGCCCGCGAGTTCAACCTCGACATCGCGCTGCTGACCGTGCCCGCCGAGAACGCCAAGGCCGCCGCCGAGGACGTCCAGCGGGCGAACATCGCCGGCATCCTCAACTTCGCGCCCGCGGCCGTATCGCTCGACCCGCCGGGGCACGTCGAGTCGGTCGACTTCGTAGCGGGCCTCAAGCGCCTGGCCTACTACCTGAACCCGGAACCCGCCGCCGAACCCGAGCCGGTCAGGGCCGACGACTGACCGCTGGGGCGTCGGAACGGCGCCGCAGCGCGGTTATAGTTGGTCCGTGTTCGACATCATCGCCGCCGACCTTCGCCGCTTCGAGGAGCGCCTCCCGCAGGAGCTGACCTCGAACGTCGCCTTCATCGAGGCGATCGGCGACGACCTCGTGGCGGCGGGCGGCAAGCGCCTCCGTCCAGCCCTCGCCTTCCTCACCGGCAAGCTGCTGGCGGCCGACGAAGAGGCGACCATGCAGGCGGCGCTGGCGGTGGAGCTGCTCCACTCGGCCTCGCTGCTGCACGACGACCTGATCGACGACGCCGACACGCGCCGCGGCACCGAGGCCGCCTTCCGGCGCTACGGCAACGTCGTCAGCGTCATGTCGGGCGACTTCATGCTGGCGCGCGTGCTGGGCCTGCTGGCGCGCTCGGGCAGCACCGAGTTCACCCGGCTGATGGCCGAGACGGCCGCCGCCATCTGCGAGGGGGAAGTGCTCCAGTTCCAGGTGGCGTCGCTCTCCGACTACAGTTTCGACAACTACCTGCGGATCATCGAGGGGAAGACCGCCGCGCTGCTGGTCGCGGCCTGCCGCGGCGTGGGCCTGCTGGCCGGCGCCGACGAGGCGTCGCTGGCGGCGCTCGAGCGCTTCGCCCTCGCCTACGGCCGGGCGTTCCAGATGCAGGACGACTACCTCGACCTGCTGGGCGACCCGGACGCGCTGGGCAAGCCCGTGGGCGGCGACCTGCGCGAGGGGAAGGCCACCTACCCCGTGCTGGTGCTGCTGCTGGACGAGGGCGTCGAGGAGGCGCGCGCGATCCTCGAGCGGCGCGCGGAGCGCCCCGGCGACGTGGAGCGGATGACGGAACTCGTGCGCCTGCACGGCGCCCACCGCCTGGCGCGCGAGCGGATCACGGCCGAGGCAGAAGCTGCTCTGGCCGCGCTCAAGCACTTCCCGCCCTCGCCGGCGCGCAGCGCCCTGGCCGAGCTGGCCGAGCGCGAGATCGCGCGGGTCGCCTGAGCACTGCACGGGTTTGCGACGAGTCACCCTTCCTGAGTGGGGCGCCGCGCTACACTTGAGCGGATGCCAGATATCGATACCGCCCAGGTGCTGCGCTTCTTCCATGATCATCCCGAGCGCCCCTGGCACATCCAAGACATCCAGCGCCGCCTGAAGCTGGACGACCGCAGCGGGCTGCGCGCGTTGCTGGGCGACCTCGTCGACAGCGGCGAGCTCGTCCGCACCCGGCGCCGCACCTACGGGCTTCCGGAGGAGATGAACCTCGTCGTGGGGCGGCTGCAGGTCGCCTCGGGCGGTTACGGCTTCGTCATCCCCGACGCGGGCGGCCGCGACCTGTTCATCCCCGCCGACCGCCTGGGTGGCGCGTGGGACAGCGACCGCGTCATGGCGCGCCCCAGCCCCCAGAAGGGCGACGACGACCGGCCCAGCGGCGAGATCGTGCGCATCGTCGAGCGCGGCTACGACCAGGTGGTCGGCACGCTCGAGTACGCGCGCGGCTACGCGATCCTGCGGCCCGACAGCGTCCGCCTGCGCGAGCGCATCCTGCTGACCCCCGAGTCGGTGGGCAAGCTCGAGGGCGGCTCGCGCATCGTGGTGCGCATGGTGTGGCCCGAGATCTCGGGCGAGAAGGAGCCGTTCGGCGAGGTCCTGGAGTTCCTGGGCGATTCGGGCGACCCCGAGGTCGAGACGCGCGCCGTCATCGTCAAGTACGGCCTGAAGGCCGAGTTCGACGACGACACCATGGCCGAGGCCAAGGCGGTGCCCGACCACGTGACGTCCGAGATGATGGCCGGCCGCACCGACTACCGCAAGATCGCCACCATGACCGTCGACGGCGAGGACGCGAAGGACTTCGACGACGCCATCTCGGTCGAGCGCCTCGACAGCACCCGCGACGGGATGCTGCGCGTGGGCGTTCACATCGCCGACGTCAGCTACTACGTCGCCGAGGGCACGTCGCTCGACAAGGAAGCCGTCGAGCGCGCCACGAGCGTCTACCTCCCCGGCCGCGTGCTGCCCATGCTTCCCGAAGAGCTCTCCAACGGCATCTGCTCGCTGGAGGAGGGGAAGGCGCGCCTGGCGCTGTCGGTGCTCATCGACATCACGCGTGACGGCGTAGTGAAGGGCTTCAAGTTCAAGGAGACCGTCATCGAGTCGGACGCGCGCCTGACCTACGGGCAGGTGCAGGAGTTCGCCGACGGCGGCCGCCTCCCCACCGGCAAGCGCAAGCTCGAGCGCGACGTCAAGGTGCTGCTTAACCTCACGCAGCAGCTGCGCAAGGCGCGTATCGACGCGGGCGCGCTCGACTTCAGCTTCACCGAGGCGAAGGTCGACGTCGACGAGGAGGGCGCGCTGCAGGTCACGCCCATCCGCTCCGACTCGGCGCGGCAGCTCATCGAAGAGCTGATGCTGCTGGCGAACCGCGTGGTGGCGCAAGAGTTGACGAAGCGCGAGATCCCCGCCCTGTTCCGCATCCACGAGGACCCGAGCAAGGAGAAGATCGCGGCCCTGCAGAAGTCGCTGGGCAAGCTCGGCTACACCCTCGACCTCGAGCACACGGGCCCGCAGGACCTGCAGTCGATCCTGAAGCAGGCGGCCGGCAAGCCCGAGTCGCAACTGGTTAACACGCTGCTGCTGCGCAGCCTCAAGCAGGCGCGCTACTCGAGCGAGGACCTGGGCCACTTCGGCCTCGCGTTCCCCAGCTACCTGCACTTCACGAGCCCCATCCGCCGCTACCCCGACCTGGTGGTGCACCGCGCGGTGCGCGCCATGCTGCAGCACCGCCTGTCGCCCACGCTCAAGGAGCGGATGCGCACCGACTTCCCGAAGCTCGCCGAGTTCGTCAGCCAGCGCGAGCGGGTGGCCGAGGAGGCCGAGCGCGACCTGACCCGCTACTTCCACGCCCGCTGGGCGAAGGAGCAGATCGGCGCGCGCTTCACGGCCACGGTCGTGGGCGTCACGAACTTCGGCGTCTTCCTCGAGCTGCCGAACGGCGTCGAGGGCCTCATGCACGTCAGCCACCTGGCCGACGACTACTACCTCTACCTCGAGGACGCCCTCATGCTTATGGGCAAGCACACCCGCAAGCGCTACCGGCTGGGCGACAGGGTAGAGGTCAAGATCATGTCGTCCAACCCCACGCAGCGGCAGATCGACCTGATCCCCGCCGACATGGAGATGCCCGAGCCGGACGTCGAAGAGCGCCCGGCCGACACGCGCCCGCCCAAGGTGCTCAAGAGCCCCGCGCAAGGGGTGGCCGAGGGCGTCGGCGTCGAGTCGCGCAACGGCCGCAGCGGCAAGCGTTCGCTTGGCGG
>CAZVCT010000078.1:2758-4591 GCA_964625655.1 uncultured bacterium | reverse complement strand
GCAGGCTGGCCGGCAGGCGCAGGGCTCGGCCGGCGGGAAGGCCGCGGGCGGCCGCTCGGGCCGGTCCGGCGGGAAGAAGGACACCAAGGCCGAGAGGGCCGCAACCTCCGAGTCCGAGCAACGTGCTGCGAGGGACGCCGCGAAAGAGGAGAAGCCGAGCGGCAAGCGCAAGAAGCGCCGCGTGCTGCGCTTCGGCTGACCACCGCCCATGAGGGGACGCATGGCCCAGCAGTACCGCTACCCACTCACGCGCGTTTGCCTGCGCGGCGGGACCATGACCCTGCCCCGCCTGATGCTCGGGCTCTTCCCCGAGTCGGGCGAGGTGGTGGTGGTCGATACCGAGGCGGGCTCCGAGCACCACCTCGAGATGAGCCACCCGCGCGTGGTGGCGGGGCTCGGGCCGCTCTACCGCCAGCACGACCTGGACGTGAACGACGAGCTGCTGATAACGGCACGGCCCGACGGCCGCTTCGACGTGACCCCGCTGCGCCGCCCCCGCGCGGAAGATGTGTCGACCCGTGCTGCCCCCGCAGCCGACGCGGTCGCAGGCGGAGCGGAGGAGCCCGCCGGTTCGCCCGCTACCGCGCCTGAAGCAGGGGAGGGCGCCGGCCCTCGCGAGGCGCCGGATGCCGACGTCCCTAGCGCTCCACCGGGGGCACCAGCACCGGGGGCCACCCCGGCGCGGGACGCTTCCATGCTCGCCGAGGGAGCCGCCGGGCAGGCCGGCTCCCGTGCGGCCACTGCTTCCCAGCAGGGCCTCCCCTTCAACCTGGACCCTCGCGCCGCGACTCCCGAGGCCGCCAGTGCCTTGGCGCACCTCGACGACATGGACGTGGGCGTGCGGCCCGAAGCCGCGACGCGACCGCGGGAGGTCGGGGAAGGCGAAGGTGGGGCCGGTGGGATCGCTGGGTCTGGTGGAAGCAGCGGGTCCGTGCGCGAAGATGCTGTCCGCGGCGCGGAGGAACGGGGCGCCGAAGCAGGCGCCGATCTAGGCCCAGGGCCAGGCCCAGGGCCAGGCACGGGGCCAGGCACCGGGTCAGGCAACATGCCAGCCGGCCAGGGCAGCGCTGCAGGTGCCGAAGCTGGCGCCGTGCGTGGAGCCGACTCTGGGAGCTCGCCTGCGGCGGCTCGGTTCATGGACGCTTCCTCCGTCACGGCCGGAGGCAGCGCAAGGAGCCTCCCGACGCAGCGTGGCGCCAGCGCGAGCCCGGCCGCGGCGAACCGGCGCGAGGGGCGCGGCGCTGCGTTCGAGGAGGAGCAGGACAACGGCGCCTCGCTGGCGGCCGTGGCGCTCACGTCGCGCCTGAGGCGCATCCTCGGGCCGCTCGGCTACCGCTTCGAGCCGCTGGGCGCAGGCGTGCTGTACCTGCACGCCGAGATGGGGCGCCGCACCTACAAGGTGCTCGTCCAGCTGCTCCGCTCGGGCGAACGCCTCGACTGGGCCGCGCTGCTGGCGCGCCGGCGCGCCTCGCCTGCCAACTACCTGTCCGTCGTGGGCGACCGCGCCGACCTGATACGCCTCACCAGCCCGGCAGACCTCGCGCGGGCCACGCTGTGGAGCTGGGAGGCGCTCGAGCGCCTGGCGGTGCTGCACGAGAGCGTGCCCGTCAACCCCATCGACCTCGAGTCGCACTTCGGCCGCGACGGCCTCTTCGACCAGGGCCTCAAGCGCTTCGAGCAGGGCGTGGCGGCGCGCGTCGCCGAGAGGGGCGCCACCTCCGAGCTGCTGACGCGCCTGGCTTCGAGGCGCGCGCCCAGCGTCTTCCTCCTGGAGGACCTGGCGCAGGACGCAGGCATGAGCCGTGACGCCGTGCTGCGCATACTGGAGCGGCT
>CAZVCT010000078.1:0-2658 GCA_964625655.1 uncultured bacterium | reverse complement strand
ACCGTCCAGCGCGCGCCCTCGAGCGTCGTCGAGAAGGGCGCGCCGTTCTCGAGCGCGCGGCGCAGCTCCGGGGTGTGCTCCACGTCGAACAGCAGGGCGTAGTCGGGTTCGGCGCCGGGGTCGGCGCCGCGGTCCAGGGCGCCGCGGACCACCGCGTAGCCCAGGCTCTCGAGCTCTGCGGCCAGTTCGTAAAGCGGTTCGCCGATCAGACGTACCACGGCGCCCGTGTGGGCCTCGGGCAGGCGCTGCCCCGCCGCCACCGCGGCCTTGTAGAAGGCGAGGTACGGGTCTGCGTCGATGCCCATCGTCTCGCCCGTCGAACGCATCTCGGGCCCCAGCACCGGCAGCACGCGGCCGAACTTGAGGAACGGCAGGACCACTTCCTTAACGCTGTAGACGCTGGGGGTGGGCGTGGCCGTGAAGCCGATCTCTTCCAGGGTCCGGCCGGCCGCGATGAGGGCGGCGTACTTCGCCAGCGGGTGGTCGATCGCCTTCGAGAGGTACGGCACGGTGCGGCTGGCGCGGGGGTTGGCTTCCACGACCAGCACCTCGTCGCCCGCGTCGTCACCCGTTCCCGCGGGGCGCACCACGTACTGCACGTTGATGAGGCCCTTCACGCCGAGCTCCTCGGCGAGCCGCACGGTGTGCTGCTCGATGGTGGCGATGGTGGCGGCGCCAAGGCTGACGGGCGGCGTGATGGTGGCGCTGTCGCCCGAGTGGACGCCCGCCAGCTCGACGTGCTCCATGATGCCGGCGACGACGGTGGTGTGGCCGTCAGAGAGCGCGTCCACGTCGACCTCGATGGCGCCCTCGATGAAGTCGTCCACCAGGATGCTCGGGTCGCCCGGCAGCTCGGCGTAGACCTCGGCCAGGTAGCGGTCGAGCTCCTCACGGGAGTGCACCACGCGCATGGCGCGCCCACCCAGCACGTAGCTGGGCCGCACCATCACGGGATAGCCGATGCGCTCTGCCAGCGCCGCCGCCTCGGCCGGGCGCGCCGCCACGCCGCCCGCGGGCTGCGCGATGCCCAGCCGCTCGCAGAGGGCGTGGAAGACGTCGCGGTCCTCGGCCGCGTGGATCGCCGCGGCCGGGGTGCCCCAGATGGGGACGCCCGCCTCGGTCAGGGCGCGCGCCAGCTTCAGGGGCGTCTGCCCGCCCAGCTGCACGATGACGCCGTCGGGCTTCTCGTGGTCGATGACGTCCAGGACGTCCTCGAACGTCAGGGGCTCGAAGTAGAGCCGGTCGGCGGTGTCGTAGTCGGTGCTGACCGTCTCGGGGTTCGAGTTCACCATGATCGTCTCGAAGCCCGCCTCCTGCAGCGCCCACACGGCGTGCACGGTGGCGTAGTCGAACTCGACGCCCTGCCCGATGCGGTTCGGGCCCGAGCCCAGGATGAGCACCTTGGGCTGGTCGGTGGGCGGCAGCTCGTCCTCCCACTCGTAGGTCGAGTAGAGGTAGGGCGTGTGCGCCTCGAACTCGGCAGCGCACGTGTCGACCATCTTGTAGACGGGCGCGCCCGAGCGCTCGATGCGCAGCCGGCGTATCTCGGCCGAGGGGGTGCCGGTGAGCGCCGCGATGTCGGGGTCCGAGAGGCCGATGCGCTTGATCTCGCGCCACAGCTCCCACGACCAGCCCTTCGGGTCGGGCAGCTCGCGGATCTCCTGCTCGACCTGCGCGATCTCGCGCAGCTGGTTCAGGAACCAGGGGTCGATGCGGGTGCTCTCGAACAGCCACTGCACCGAGCGGCCGCGCCGCAGCAGCTCGAGCACGGCCGGCAGGCGCCGCGGGTTGGGGTAGAGGCGCGCCTCCAGCTCCTCCTCGCTCAGCTGCGCCGTCTCGCTGCGCACGTCGAGCTCGAGCGAGCGCAGCGCCTTCAGCAGCGACTCCTTGAAGGTGCGGCCGATGGCCATCACCTCGCCCACCGAGCGCATCTGGGTGCCAAGCGTGTCGGGCGCCTCGGGGAACTTCTCGAAGGCGAAGCGCGGCACCTTCGTCACGACGTAGTCGATGCTCGGCTCGAACGCCGCCTTCGTCTCCTTCGTGATGTCGTTGGGCAGCTCGTCGAGGTGGTAGCCCACCGCCAGCAGCGCCGCGATCTTGGCGATCGGGTAGCCCGTCGCCTTGCTGGCCAGCGCCGAGGAGCGCGACACGCGGGGGTTCATCTCGATGACGATGACGTCGCCGTCCGCGGGGTTGATGGCGAACTGGATGTTCGAGCCGCCCGTGTCGACGCCGATCTCGCGGATGATGGCGATGCCGTAGTCGCGCAGGCGCTGGAACTCCTTGTCCGACAGGGTCTGCGCCGGCGCCACGGTGATGCTGTCGCCCGTGTGCACGCCCATCGGGTCGAAGTTCTCGATCGAGCAGATGATGACGACGGTGTCGTTGCTGTCGCGCATCACCTCGAGCTCGTACTCCTTCCAGCCCAGCACCGACTGCTCTACGAGCACGGTGCCGACGGGGGAGTCGTGCAGGCCCTGGCCTACGATGGCGCGGAACTCGGCCTCGTCATAGGCGATGCCGCCGCCCGTGCCGCCCAGCGTGAAGCTGGGGCGGATGATGGCGGGGTAGCCGATCGTCTTCACGAACTCGAGGCCCTCGGCGAGGCTGCTCACCATGCGGCCGGCGGGCGTCTTGACGCCGATCTTCGCCATCGCC
>CAZVCT010000077.1:0-10563 GCA_964625655.1 uncultured bacterium | reverse complement strand
CGCCTGCTGATCGTCACGGGCCCGAACGCGGGCGGCAAGACCGTGCTCATCAAGACGCTCGGCCTGGCCGCCTCCATGGCGCAGACGGGCCTGTTCGTGGCGGCAGGAGGCGAGCAGGCGCCTCTGCTGCCGCGCGTCGACGCCCTGCTGGTCGACATCGGCGACGAGCAGAGCATCGAAGCGAGCCTGTCGACCTACGCGGGCCACCTGCGCAACCTGAAAGCGATCGTCGAGCGCGCAGACGAGAACACCCTGGTGCTCATCGACGAGCTGGGCTCGGGCACCGACCCCGACGAGGGCGCCGCCCTGTCTCAGGCGATCCTCGAGCGCGTGCTGGCGCGCGGCGCGCGCGGCCTCGTCACCACCCACCTGGCGCCCCTGAAGGTGTTCGCCAGCGAGACGGAGGGCGTGAGCAACGCCGCCATGCGCTTCGACGTCGACGAGCTGAAGCCCACCTACCAGCTGATGGTGGGCCACCCCGGGCGCAGCTACGCCCTCTCGATCGCCGAGCGGTTGGGCCTGCCCGAGCAGCTCCTCGAACGCGCAGCCGAGCTGTTGGGCCCGGAGGGCGAACGCCTGGAGACGCTGCTGGCGACGTTGGAAGCGCAGCGCGAGGCGCTCGAGGAGGAGCTGACCGATGCGCGCGTCGCGAGCGAGCGCGCCGTCGCGGAAGCGCGCGTGCTGCGCGGCCAGATCGACATGCTGCGAGGCCGCGAGAAGGAGCTGATCAAAGCGGCCGCCGAGAAGGCCGACGAGCTGCTGCAGGAGACGCTGCAGCAGGCGGCGCGCCTGAAGCGCGTGGCGCAGCAGGAGCCCGAGCAGCGCTCGAAGGCGCTGGAGGAGATCCAGGAGCTGAGGCAGCAGGCGCGCAAGCTGGCCGGCAGCGAGGAGCGGGCGAAGCGGCAGACCGAAGCTGGCGGCCAGCGCCAGGAGCCGAAGGAGGACCCGTTCGCGCCCGGCGCCCGCGTCCGCGTCGAAAGCTACGGCGCCGAAGGGCAGGTGCTGGAGCAGCGGGGCAACCAGCTGCTCGTGCAGCTGGGGCTCCTCAAGGTCGAGGTGCCGCGCCGCGACGTGAAGCCGCTGGGCCGACCCAAGCCGCAGCAGCGGCAGGCGCCCGTGGCGGCGCCCGCCACCTTCGACCGCGAGCTGAACCTGCGCGGCGCGCGCGTCGAGGAGGCGCTCGAGCAGGTGCGCGACTTCATCCTCGAGGCGCACTCGCTGAAGGCCGAGAGCGTGCGCCTGCTGCACGGCAAGGGGACCGGCGCGCTGCGCGACGCGGTGCGCAACTACCTGCGCGGCGAGAAGCTCGTCGAGCGCTACGAGGACGCGGTGCCCTACGAGGGCGGCCACGGCGTCACGGTCGCTTACCTGCGTCACTGAACCCGGCCACCATTGAACATGCCCAACGCCGCGCCGGGGGGCGCTTCCGCGGCGTGGGCGGACGCCCCGCGGCGCCATCCTGGCATACTCGTGGCATGAGCGAACCCAAACCCACCGTCGTCTTCGACCTGGACGGCACCCTCGTCGATTCGCAGCGCGACATCGTCGACAGCTTCCTGCACGCCTTCGACGAGGTGGGCCTGGAGCGCCCGGCGCGCGAGGCGGTCATCGGCCTGATCGGGCGGCCGCTCGAGGAGATGTACGGCGCGTTCGCGCCGCTGCGCTACGTCGAGCGCCTCTCGAGCGCCTACCGGCACCACTACCCGCTCCACTTCACCGACCACAGCGCGCCCTTCCCGGGCGTCATGGAGGTCCTGGAAGAGCTCGCGGCGCGAGGCTTCGCGCGCGTGGTGGCCACCACCAAGCGCACGCCGATGGGCGTGGACCTGGTGGAGGCCGTGGGTCTGGCGCCTTACCTCGAGCACGTGCAGGGCACCGACGGCTTCCCCGCCAAGCCGGCGCCGGACGTCATCTACCGCGCGCTGGAAGCCAGCGGCGGCGTCGGCGTGGCCATGGTGGGTGACACGGTAGGCGACCTGGTGGCCGGCCGGTCGGCGGGCCTGCTGACGTACGGCGTGACCTGGGGGACCGGCACGCACGAGGTGCTGGCGAGCGCCGAGCCGGACGCCCTCGAGCCCGATCTGAGCGCCCTGCTGGCGCTGGTGGAGGGGGCGCGGGGTACGCTTAGCGGATGAACGGCATCGAGAAGCAGTACGTCATAGACGCGCTCGCCGAAGACTCCTGGCGCATGTTCCGCATCATGGGCGAGTTCGTCCAGGGCTTCGAGGAGCTGGCCGACGTCGGGAAGGCCGTAACGATCTACGGCTCGGCGCGGCTGGCCGAGGACAGCGAGGTCTACGCCAAGGCCCGCGAACTGGGCGCAGAGCTGGCACGCAACGGCTACGCCGTCCTCACGGGGGGCGGCCCCGGCGTCATGGAGGCCGCCAACCGCGGCGCCGTCGACGCCGAGGGGCGCAGCGTCGGCCTGAACATCGACCTGCCGCACGAGCAGGCGCCCAACCCGTACCTGACGGACTCGGTCGACTTCAAGTACTTCTTCGTCCGCAAGGTGATGCTGATGAAGTACTCGACGGCCTTCGTGATCTTCCCGGGCGGCTTCGGCACCCTCGACGAGCTGTTCGAGGCGCTGACCCTCATCCAGACCCTGAAGATCAAGCCCTTCCCCGTCTACCTGATCGGCGTCGACTACTGGCGCGGGCTTCTGCAGTGGCTGCAGGGCACGCTCCTGCGGCACGGCACCATCTCCGAGAAGGACATGCAGCTGTTCAAGGTGGTCGACGACGTGTCGACCATCCCGGAAGAGATCGAGGAGTACTACCGCAGCGAGAACCACGGCGGCTTCGACCTGCCCTGGTGAGCCGGCGCCTCAAGGAGCGCAGGGGGCACCCCAGTTCGGCCTCGGGAGGGTCCAGGCGGACGCATCGCGGTCGAACCAGGTGGGTGCGGTCGGTATCTGGTGAACGCACCAGCCGCTGAGATCCTGGTCGAACTCGAGCGCACCGATGAACATCTGGTCCATGGACGCCACGTTTCCCGTGTCCCAGGCGCCGATGTTCCCATCGAACGCGCGGGCGTCGTAGAACATGTACATCATGTTCGTCACTTTGCTGGTGTCCCAGCCGCCGATGTCCTGATCGAACGCGTGGGCTGAATAGAACATTCCGAGCATGGTGGTGACGTTGCTCGTGTTCCAGCCGCTGATGTCTTGGTCGAAGACGAAAGCGGTGGAGAACACGTCCCGCATGTCCGTCACGTTGCGCGTGTCCCAGCCGCCCACGTCCTGGTTGAACACGAGCGCATGATGGAACAGCCCGTGCATGTTCGTCACGTTGCTGGTGTCCCAGCCGCTGATGTCCCCGTCGAAGCTGGTAGCGAAGTTGAACGTGTCCTTGAGGTTCGTGACGCCCGCAGGCAGCTCGGGCGGAACGGTGGTCAGGTTCGTGGCATCCGAAAACGCCTCCTCGAGGCTGGTCAGGCCCAGTTCGCCCCATGAGGTCACACCGGTCAGGCTATCCGAGTTCTTGTAACTGTACTGCCCGAAACGCGGCTCGCCTGCCAGGGTGCCCGCCACGCTGATGGTGTAGGCGCCATCCGCAGCGTAGGTGTGCTCGGGCGCTGCAGGGTTGGTGATCACGTCGACCTGCCCGTCACCCCAGTAGACGGAGATCTCCCCGGTGCCGTGCAGCGGTAGCTGGAAGGTGGTGTCGGAACCGAGCGAGGTGTCGATCGTCAGGACCATCGCCGGCACCACGCCGACTGGCAGGGCGCGGGCGGCGCGCCGACCGTCGGGGTCCGTGACAGTCAGGCTGGCCTCCACGTGCCCCCCGCGTGCGTACGCAAGCGAAACGCTCGTGGTCGCCTGGCAGTCTCCGATGCTCAGGGGCGCGCTGCCGTCGCCCGGGTCGAGGGCGCACGCGAGCGCCGCGCCGAAGGGGCTGCTCACGCTCCAGGTGAACGTCACGGGCTGGCCAGCCACGGGGTCAGCGCTGGAGACGTCGAACGATCCGACGCTCGGGCTCAGGTCGTGACAGTCGACGGCGCCTTCCAGCCACAGCTCCTGCCCGTCGGGCAGGTTGACGAGCACGTCGCCCGTTCCGGTCGTGGCGAACGCAGGCATCACACCCGTGATGCGGTCGCCCAGGCGCAGGGTGACGGCACCCGCGGGCGGCACCACGGCCGTCCGCTCCTCGCCGATCACCCGCACGTCGCGAAGCGGCACGCCGCAGACGCTCACGCTCAGCTCGCGGGCGAAGCCGCTGCCGCCCCGGACCGTGAACAGGTTCGCCCCGTTGATCGTCACCAGGTCGCCTTCCTGCATCACGACCCTGGGCGTCACGGACGAGACGCTCGCAGCTGGGAGCGGGGAGCCGCTGCCCGGCACGGTGCACGCCGCCAGGAACAGGGCCAATGAAGGGATCGACAGGGGGAAGAGCCAGCGTCCGCCCCTCACGGCCGAGCTCCGAAGGTGTACTCGAGGGCCAGGCCCAGTTGCGGGGCCGTGAACAGGCGGTTGCTCACCAGCTGCACCTCGAAGGCGGCCGCGAGCCCGGTGAACAGCGGCACACGCAGGCCCGCCAGGCCGAAGACGCTCCAGAGGGGCTCGCCGCCGGCCACCACCGGGGCGCTCACCCCGACGCCGACGCCCAGGTAGCGTCCCACGCCGCCCAGCTCGGCACCGGTCACGCCGCTGATCCCCAGCGCCGGCAGGGTGTCGAACGACAGCGGCGCCGCCACGTCCGCGCGCACAGCGAAGCGGACGAGCTCGTCCGCGACCGTGAAGCTCAGCACCGGCTGCGCCAGGCGCACGTTCGCCACGTACGCGCCCCCGCTCGGGAGGCCCGTCCCCGCGCCCACAGTGAAGCCTCCGTAGGCGAAGCCGGGTGCGAGCAGCCAGCAGCCGAGGATAAGGAGTAGCGCGCGGACGACGGTCGGGCGGGGATGACGCTTGGGTTGCATGGCAACCTCCTGAGCGTACAAGAGCGCATTTGTGACCTGCGGCACAGCCTAATACCGCACAGCGGGCGGTGCCCGCCGCCTCGCCGCGCTATAAGTGCGATAAACGCTTCAGTCGTGGTACGGCGGCAACGCCGCCTGGCCGAACAGCTGGCCCGCCAGCGGCCAGATCTCCTCCGGCTCCATGCCCGCGCCTAGGAAGGTCTCCTCGCCGCGCCAGATCTCGACGTGCGGGTGCGGGTCGTCCTCCGTGCCCTGCGCGGCCTCGAGCGTGCCCGAGTTGCCCGTGGTGCCGATGATGTCGCCCTGGCGTAAGGCGGCGCCCTCCACCACCCCTTCGGCCACGGCCGCCAGGTGGGCGTAGCGCGTGACGAAGCCGCCCGCGTGCCGCACCCACACCTGCCGGCCGCGCAGGCCGTCGAGGATCTCGGGCGGCGTGTCCAGCGAGCGGCTGGCCTGCTCGATCATCGCCTGGTACTCGTCCAGCGTGTGCTCCACGTAGTCGTGGTCGGCGCGGATCACCACGCCGTCGGCGACGACGTTGATGGGGGTGCCGTAGTCGATCGCGACGCTGACGGTGCCCGAGTAGAAGTCGAACCCCTCGTGCGTGCCGTTGCGGTAGGCGCGCGGCGCGCCCGGCAGGTGGTTGCGGCGCGAGCTGATGGTGGCGCCGCCCACCGGCACCACGTAGGCACTCGGCCAGCCGCGCACGAACGGGCTCGTGGCGGCCTCGATCAGGCGCGGGTAGACGCTCGAGGTGCGCACCTGCTGGTTGCCGCGGGCCAGCTCGGCGGCGGTGCGGCCCTCGGCGTCGGTGACGGTGGGGTCGGCGCCCGCGTTCAGCAGGTAGATGACCTGCGCGGGGGTGCCGCTGCCGGCGGCCAGCATCAGCGCGGTGGCGCCGCTGGCCGCCTGCTCGTCGATGTCGGCACCGGCCGAGAGCAGCGCTTCCACGACCTCCGAACTGGCGCCCTGGGCGACGGCAGCCATGAGCGGCGTAAGCCCCGCTTCGTTGCGGACGTGCAGCTCGGCGCCCTCGGCGACGGCGTCCCTGATGGCAACGGGATCGTTCGACTCGAGCGTGGCGAACAGGTCGGGGCGTGGCGGTTCGGGTGGCGTGGGCGGTAGCACGCCGAACACGAAGAGCCCGCCCACCACCAGCAGGACGAGCACGACCGCCGCAATCAGCAAACGCATGGCGGCATGCTACCGCGGGAGGGAAGCTGTATGTTGAGCGGCGTGCCGCTGCTGGGGCCGGAGGTTCGCAAGCTCTTGACGTTGGCTCTGCCGCTCGCGGTGGCACAGCTGGCGCAGAACGCCATGGGCTTCGTCGACACCCTGATGGTGGGCCGGCTGGGCCCCACCGCCCTGGCCGGGATGGCCCTCGGCGCCACCACCTTCTCGACCCTCTTCGTGATCCTCATGGCCGTGCTCCTGGCGGTCTCGCCGCTGGTGGCGCACGCCGTCGGCGCCAGGCGCGAGGGCGAACCGGCCAGGATCACCCGTCAGGCGCTGCTGATGGCGCTGCTGCTGTCGCTGCCGGGCATGGCCGCCTGCTTCGCCACCGAGCCGCTGCTGCACGCGCTGGGGCTGCCTACCGGGGCGGCCAACCTGGCCGGCGAGTACCTGCGGGCGGTGGCGTTGGGCTTACCGTTCGCGCTCGGCTTCATGGCGCTGCGCGGCTTCTACGAGGGGCAGGGCGACGCCCGGCCCATCCTCGTCATCGCGCTCGGCGGCGTGGCCCTGAACGTGTTCTTCAACGACATGCTCGTGTTCGGCCGCTACGGGCTGCCGGCCCTGGGTGTGGCGGGCACCGGCTATGCCACCACGCTCGTCTACCTGGCGATGTTCGGCGCCGTTGCCCTGCTGGCGCGCTGGCGTTACGCAGGCGCCGCCCTCTTCCGAGGGTTCTCTAAGGTGGAGCCTCGGATCATCCGCGAGATCCTGCGGCTCGGCTGGCCCATCTCGATCACGCTGGGCCTCGAGGTGGGGCTGTTCAGCGTGACCAGTTTCGTGATGGGCGGCTTCGGCGACGCGGTGCTGGCCGGGCACCAGATCGCCATGCAGTCGTCGTCGATGACGTTCATGATCCCGCTGGGCATAGCCACCGCCACCGCGGTGCTGGTGGGGCAGGCGGCGGGGCGCGGCGACCCCGCGGCCGTGCGGCGGGCGGGGCTGCTGGGCATCAAGCTGGCGACCGGTTTCATGTGCCTGTCGGCGCTGCTGTTCTGGTTGGCGCCGCGCTTCGTCATCGGGCTCTACGTCGACGTCGCCGACCCGGTCAACGCCGCGCTGATCGGCCACGCCGTCTCGTTCCTGGCCATCGCGGCGATGTTCCAGCTGGTCGACGGCATGCAGGTGGCCGCGGCAGGGGCGCTACGCGGCCTGAAGGACACGCGCGTGCCGATGTTCCTGACCCTGGTTGCCTACTGGGGCGTGGGCCTGGTGTCCGGGCTGATCCTGGCGTTCGGGCTGGGGTTCGGGCCGCGCGGCCTCTGGTTCGGCCTCGTCGCCGGCCTGTCGGTGGCGGCCCTGCTGCTGACCTCGCGCTTCCTGCGCTTCTCGCGCCGCGCCGATCCCCTGGCAGCCGCGGCGGCCGCGGAATGACGTGCTTCGGGTTAAACTCGCTCCAACGGAGGCACCGATGGATACTTTCCTCGTAATCATGCGCAACGCCGTCCTGGTGATGATCTCCATCACCATCTTCGCGGGCTTCTTCGTTGCTCTGACCACCTTCCTGGTACGCAACACGGTCGAGGAGTACCCCGAGCACTGAGCCGGACCCCCGACACCGCGGGCGGGCGCGTAGGCGCAGCCGTCCAGCGTTACCTCCGCACCCCCAGCCTCTCGGTCGGGGGTGCGGCTGCGTTCCTGCGCTCCGCCTACGTGCTGGCGTTCATGGGGCAGGTGGCCGTGGCGGTGGTGGTCGGGCTGGCCGTGGTGCTGCTGGCGGGGGGCGTCACGCGCAGCACCAACTCGCTTCTGGCGTGGGTGCTGGTGGTGCTGGCGCTGGCGCAGCTGCCGGTGATCATGTTCAGCACCCAGCGCCTCGGCACGCTCCAACCCGGCGCCGGCGCGCGCCGCGCTGCCCTGCAGGGCGCGCTGGTGACGGGCGTGCTGCTGGCCTCCACGGCCTGGTTCCTGTCGTTGGCGCTGGCCACGGGCCAGAACGGCGCGCCGCTCTTCCTGCTGCTGTCGCTGACCCTCTTGGCCTACGGTGTCGGGTTCATCCTGACCGGCAGGCTGGGCCGGCTGGCCGCCTCGGAGGTGTTCGAAGAGCCCGACGGCGGGGAAGATGGCACCCAAGGCCCTGGCGTGCGCGAGGCCGACGAGCCCGGAAGCGGAACGTCGGGGAGCGACGAGCCCGGCAGCGCGCCCGACTGAGACCGCGCTAGCTGCGAGCCACGCTCAGTGACGTACTTCGTCGAAGTAGGCGTCCTTCAGCACGTGCACCATGTCGAGCGCCTGCGCGGTGCCCAGCACCACGCAGTCGGC
This sequence comes from uncultured bacterium, assembly GCA_964625655.1. GTDB lineage: Bacteria > Deinococcota > Deinococci > Deinococcales > Trueperaceae > JAAYYF01. The sequence goes on along the minus strand of CAZVCT010000077.1, from coordinate 2,154 downwards.
GGCGTTCGCGGCCACGCCCACAGGGATCGCGGTGACGTCGCTCAGGTAGGCGTCGAGATTGCGCAGCAGCGCTCCGCCACCGGTCATGACGATGCCGCGCTCGATGACGTCCGAGACGAGCTCGGGCGGCGCCTGCTCGAGCACCTTCACCATGCCGTCGGCGATCTTCTTCAGCGAGGGCCCCAGGGCCGTGACGATGTCTTCCGTGCCCACGGTGACGCTCTTGGGCATCCCGTCGATCAGGTCGCGGCCGCGCACCTCGATGGAGCGCTGGTCGTCGTCGGTGACGATCTTCGCGGCGCCCACTTCGCGCTTGATCTGCTCGGCGGTGCGGTCGCCGATCAGCAGGTTGTGCTTGGCCTTGACGTAGGCCATGATGTCGCGGTCGAAGGTGTTGCCGGCGATGCGCAGGCTCTCGGAGACGACGATGCCGCCCAGGCTGATGATCGCCAGGTCGGTGGTGCCGCCGCCGATGTCGATGATCATCGAACCCACCGGCTCGGCGATGGCGATGCCCGCGCCGATGGCCGCCGCGACCGTCTCTTCGATCAGGTAGCACTTGCGCGCGCCCACCTCGCGGACGGCCTGCACGACCGCGCGCTTCTCGACGTCCGTGATGCCCGACGGGATGCACACCATGATGTTGGGCCTGATGAAGCGCCCGGGGCCGGTGAGCACCTTGCTGATGAACGCCTTCAGCATCTTCTCGGTGAGGGTGTAGTCGGCGATGACGCCGTCTGCCATGGGCCTTACGGCCGTGATGTTGCCAGGGGTGCGCCCGAGCATGCGGTACGCCTCCTGGCCGACCGCCTTCACCTCGGTGGTTCCCTTCACGACCGCGATGACGGCGGGCTCGCGCAGCAGCACCCCCTTGCCCTTGAGGTGGATCCTTACGTTCGTGGTGCCCAGGTCGACGCCGATCATGGCAACACGCTACCAGTTGCGCGCTCCGTGCACACGTCCTGCGGCTAGCATGAGCGCATGAGTGAAACGATGACCGCCCTCCTGCCGGACGGCCAAGGGAAACTGGCGCTGAGCAGCACGGAAGTCCCGCGACTCCGGCCGGGCGAGGTGATGCTGGAAGTGCACGCGGCTGGCATCAACCGCGCCGACCTGTCGCAGCTCGCCGGCCATTACCCGCCGCCCGCCGGCGAGTCGGAGATCTTGGGCCTGGAGGCGGCGGGCATGGTGGTGGAGCTGGGACCGGGCATCGACGAAGGTCTCGGCATGGCCGCCTGCGCACTGCTCGCGGGCGGCGGCTACGCCGAACGCGTGGCGGTGCCGGCCTCGATGCTGATCGAGCTGCCGCACGGCTGGAGCTTCGCGGAGGCCGCGGCCTTCCCCGAGGCGGCCCTTACCGCGTACCTGAACCTGTTCCTCGAGGCGGGCCTGAAGGAAGGCGAGCGCGTGCTGATCCACGGCGGTGCCAGCGGCGTGGGCACAGCGGCGATCCGCCAGGCGAAGCTGGCGGGCGCCACCGTGGTGACCACTGCGGGCGGCGACGAGAAGGTAGAGGTGTGCCGGCGCTTGGGTGCCGACCTGGCCCTCGACCGGTACGGGGAGCCGTTCGCCGAGGCCGTGCGGCGCGAGGTGGGCGAGGTCGACGTCGTGCTCGACATGGTCGGCCAGGACTACTTCGAAGGCAACATGTCGCTGCTGGCCACGGGCGGGCGGATGGTGTCGATCTCGACCCTCAGCGGTCGCAACGCCCAGCTGGACCTGCGTCAGCTGATGGGCAAGCGCGCGCGCCTCATCGGCTCCACGCTGAGGAACAGGCCGCTGCCGGAGAAGGAGCGCATCAAGGAGTCGTTCCTGGAGCGCTTCGGCACCGCCATCGACGCGGGCGAGCTGAAGCCCCTGATCGACACCGCGCTGCCGTGGCGGCGGGTGAACGAACTGCACGAGCGGATGCGCGAGAACCGCACCATCGGCAAGCTCGTGCTGGAGGTGGGAAGCGCGGACGCCGGCCCCAGCGGGGGAGGGTGAGGGCCGGCGTCCTGCCGTCCCGCCATCAAGCTAGCAGCCGCACGGGAAGGCACGGCAAGGAGTCCGGCTGAAGCCGCGCGGCCCTAAGCACGCGTCCCTGCTCGACCCCCCAAGCACGCGTCCCGCACGGCTACGCGCCGCACCCGGCGGTATCATCGCGCGATGCCC
>CAZVCT010000076.1:0-10563 GCA_964625655.1 uncultured bacterium | reverse complement strand
CGCCACCGCCCGCAACAGGTCCGGGTTCGAATTCTCGAGGCCGTGGTCGACCTTCGGCCCGCTGTCGGGCTGACCCGGCGAGAACCAGCCGAGGCCCGAGATGTCGCCCGTGACGAGGCTCCGCTCCGAGAAGGTGGGGCCGAAGCCGAACGCCTCGACCATCCCGTCGTTGAGCTGGATCTCCTGCATGATCTGCTCGAAGGCGATGTCGTACTCGCCCGGCCCGTCGTTGCGGTCCATGTAGGCGTGGCTCCAGGTGTGGTTCACCCACCAGAAGTCGTCGGCCAGGCACTTGGTGATGCTCGAGAGGGTGTGCGCGTCGGCTGGCTGGTCGCACGCGACCGTCGAGGCGGGGTCGGCCCTGGAGCCGTTGAACGCCATGGTCCAGGTGAACGAGTCGGCGATGCCGGGGAAGTCGGCGCGCAGCTGCGCCTGCTGCTGGACGAAGCTCAGGGCGTCCTGCGCCGAGACCTCGTACACCTCGTCGCCGACCGCACCTCGCGTGACGTCCCAGAGGTCGGCCATGAAGAACCAGTCGTCGATGTCGGCCGTGAAGCTGTTGCGACGCTCGCCGATGTAGAGGCCGTGCGTGGCCCAGCGCAGCAGGTCGGGCCCGATCGCCTGGGTGAACACCGTGGGGATGCCGCCCCACGCGGCGTTGTCGTAGAAGAACGCGACGCGCTCGCGGCCGTCCTCCGACACCGAGCTGACGGCCATCACGTTCCCGTCGGCGTCCAGCAGCAGGGGCACGGCGTTGCTGCCGGCCGTGAGCCGACTGGGGTAGCCGTAGGTGCCGTTGAGCTCGATGCGCGCGCCGTCGGCCAGGGCCGTGAAGAGCTCTGCGCCTGCCGGGGTGGGCGTGAGGAGCGTTCCGTCCTGGGGCGCGCCCGTGCCCACGGGCTCGGCGCCGTAGCTCTCGGGCTGCAGGCCGGGGAAGGCGTAGAACGCCACCTGGCGCACCCCGAAGGCGCGTTCGTACGCGTACAGCACGTCCCACTCGGTCTGGTCGAACTGCGACACCCAGCCCTCGCCGGCGTCCATGGCGAGGTTGCCGGTGGCCAGCAGGATCGCCTGGAAGCGCCCGGTGTCGTCCGGGTTCACCAGGTAGTCGTAGGTCAGCGTGTCCTGCGAGGCCACGAGCGTCTCGTAAGGGGTGCCCGTCTGCTCCAGCAGCGCGCGCCACCCAGCGTAGGCGGGGTCGTCGGTCGATGCGGTTATGACGAGGAGCTTCAGCTCGACCGTCGTGTCGCCGAAAGCCATGGGCCGGATGGTGGCGGGGGCTTCGCCCGGAGGGACGAACGCTTCGCCCAGCTGCCGGTACGTGCCTGGCAGATGCGGCGGACGCTGCCGGCCGAGCTCGGCGACGGTCTCCGGCGCCATGCCGGCGTCGGGGCGCCCCAGCTCGTCGGGCACGCTCTGGCTGCAGGCCACGAGCAGCAGCAGCGCGCATGCCAGGCCCAGCAGCGGGCCCAGGGGGCGCGACGCCCTTCCGAAAGGCCGCCGCCTGACGAGGTGGGGGTTCTGCCTGGTGCGAGTTGTTGCCCTGCGGTTCATAACCGGTCCCCCTCGAGCGCCGGGCCGCTCACGAGCCGCAGTGCGCCGATCAGCAGGTAGACGCCCGTCCCTTCGTGCGCCTGGACGGTGAGGCGCCCGGCCGCCACCAGCGCCCCCGAGGTGAAGCCGGCCGCGGTGAGGTCGGCGACGGCCGCGTCAGGGAAGCGGAACGAGCCGTCGTCCTCCGTGAGGCAGCTGAAGGTGACGCTCCCCTGCGACCCGATGAGCAGCACGGCGGCGGCCTCGTCGCCGGCTTTCCAAACGAACTCCGTGTCGGGTCGCACGGCGGCAGCGTCGAAGCCGCCCTCGAACTCGAGCGGCGCCCCGGTGGCCACCGGCACGGACGCGAAGCCGCCGAAGAGCGAGCCGCCCGGCAGGCCGAGCGTCAGCCCTTCGGTCGGCAGCGGGCCGGAGGCGCCCCGGAGACGGTGCCGGCCGTCCTCCAGGACGAACGAGGCGTAATCCGCGCCGGCATGGCGCAGCGTGACGTCGCCGCCGACGCTCAGAGCCGCGCCGCGCAGCACGGGGGCGATGGTGCCGTCAGCCGGTTCGCCCGCCGTCGAGACGGTGCAGGTGCCCAGCTGCGTGGTGAACGGGTCTGCGAGGAGCTCGGAGGCGATCGGCTCCTCCAGGTCCTCGAAGGTGGCCTGGCCGGTGACCTCGATGGCGCCGCCGCGCGTCGTCTCCAGGAGCAGGACGTGACCCACGGCGTCGACGCGCGCCGAGGGGCGCGGTCCCGCATCCGGAGGTGAGGTGCAGGCGTACAGCATCAGCGTCGATGCCAGCACGCCGAGCACGGTTCGGCCGCGCACGAGGAGCGCCGGGTCTTCATCCGTCCATCTACGGCTCATGAGCATCCATCCCTTCGCGATTCGCAGGCTGCGCTACTGGCTTTGCCGGGAGTACGCAATTCACGAAGCTGTGCTGGCCAGGACGATCTCCAATGGGTTCCGCGAACGCGCTCCTGGCGCCCTGCCGGCGCTGTATCAGCGCTGGCTGATGGGCAACGAGAAGCCGTTTCCGGACTTGTTTTCACCTGTCGTTCACGATTCTAATAGTGTGATCTGCAGCGCCCATGTGCGGATGCCACGCGGCCCGGCCATATCCTCCGGTGGTCCGCTCCCAGCGGGCTCTCATCTCTCCTCATGCAAAGTGCTGTACTATTGTGGCGTTCCCAGAAAACTTAGGGTTTTCTAGTAACTCGGGCACCCGCCCGGAATTCAAGCGCTAAACAGGATTTAGCAGTTAGGTAAGACAAATGGCTACAGGTACTGTCAAGTGGTTCAACGCTGAGAAGGGCTTCGGCTTCATCGAGCAGAGCGACGGCGGCAAGGACGTCTTCGTTCACTTCTCCGCCATCCAGTCCGACGGCTTCCGTTCGCTGAACGAAGGCGACGAAGTCGAGTTCCGCGTAGAGCAGGGCCAGAAGGGCCTTCAGGCGGCCGACGTCAAGGTCGTCCGTTCCGCGGCTCCCCGTTACTGATCAGACCTCCGGCCGCTGAAGCGGCTGGTCGGAAAGGCGCCCGCATCCGTGCGGGCGCCTTCTTCTTTTGGCCTGCGTCACCGGTGGGCACTTGGCTGGCATACCGTCCGTCGTGACGAGCGGCACGGGCCTGCGGTACTGTCAGGCCATGTTCACTGAGTCGAGAGGTGATGGCAGGGGGAGGCGGCGCGAGCGCCGCTTCGGTGGTTCGCTTCTGCTCCTGCTCGTGCTGGCCCTGTGGGCCGGCGCGTTGGCGCAGGAAGTCGCGGAGCCCGTCACGGCTCCGGAGGTCGACGGCGAGGTCGTGACCGGCACGCTGGAAGGCGCCCCGCCTGCGGTCTTCTCCGTCGGGCTCTCCGCGGGCTTCCCGGCCTACCAGACGGTGGCGCTCGCCGCCTCGCTGCAGGCGCAGTACGTCGGGGTGCAGCTGAAGGGCAGCTGGACGGCGGCCGGCCCCTACATCGGTGGCCAGTTGCGCGCCTACCCCCCGATCCCGCTGCCAGTGCCGCTCTTCGTGGGCGTCGGCGGCGGCGTCTACGGACCCAACGCAAGCTTCCACTTCGCGCTCGGCGGCCACGTGCCGCTGGGCCAGAACCTCAGGCTGGACGTCGAGGCGGGGATCGCGAACGTGCCCCTCCTGGCCGAGCGCAGCTGGGCGCCTCACGTGGCCGTCGGCGTCAGCTACGCCTTCCCCGTCGAACTGGGCGCTTCGACCGGCAGGACGACGGAGCGCGCCACCAGGGAAGCCGAGGTCGCGCCGCCCTCCCCGGCCTGCCCCGCGCCGACCGCCCCCGACCCCTCCGGCCTCGGCCGTGCCGTCTCGGCCACCGTCGATTCGTGGCTGCGCAGCGCCCAGGCCACCTACGGGAGCGTCTACACCGACCTCAGCTACAGCTACCGGATAACCGACACCCAGATAAGCGGCAACAGCGCCACCGTGACGGTGTCCTACTCGGGCAGCGTGCGCGAGATCCTCACCGGCGTGCGGCACCAGGCGTCTGGTACCGCCAGCGCCTCGTTCGTCTGGAACGGCTGCGGCTGGTCGGGCGGGAGCGTCGACTACTGACGACTTACTACTGACGCGGGCGGCCCGTTCGGCGGCGCGGTGACAAGCTAGCCTGGCGGCGCCAAGGTGCCCTGATACGCTGTGGCGGCCACAGCCAGAGGAGTTGCCTTGACCATGTTGCCTGACGAGGCGCCCGCGGCGCCGACCCGAACCGTTCGTTTCCCTGACGTCATGAGGTCGTTGCGGAAGGGTGCACCGTTCGCCCTCACCCTCGCGGTGGTGGCGGCGGTAGTCGCCGTTCTCGTGACGCAACGGCTCGACCCCGTCTACCAAGCCTCGGCCAGCCTGCTGGCCTCACAGCCTGGTTCCTCCTACGGCGGCATGGAACTGCTGACCCCGCCGTCCGTCGACCCGAGGGTCTACCAGCGCGCGTTGCTGGAAGGGCCCGTCGTCCATGACGCTCTGCAACGTATCGACGGCGTCGACCGCAGCCCGGCGCAGATGGAGCGGTTCCTGCGCAAGGTCCGCGTCTCCGTCGAGAACCAGCAGGTCTCCAGCGTCGTCACCATCTCCGTCCGCGACTCGAACGCACAGCAGGCGGCCGATTACGCCAACGCGATCGCCGCAGAGCTCGCCGCCTGGGACCGCAACCGCGCCCGGCAACTCGTGGAGAACGGCATCGCCGCCCTCGAGCGCTCCATCGCCGACATCGACGCGGCCATCGCCGAGGCCGTCGAGGCGCCCGACCAGGCGAGCGCGATGCGCGAACAGGCGCTGAACGCCACGCTGCGCGAGCAGCGCGTCCGCGAGCTGGAAGCAGCGCGCGCCCGCAACGCCTCGGCGGTCGTCGTCGGTCTGCTCGTACCCATCAACGAAGCCGAGGCGCCGCCGCAAGCCATCGGCCCGCGGCTCGTGTTCAACACGTTCGTGGCCGCCGTGCTGGGCCTGCTGCTGGGCTACGCGCTGCAGTTCGCGCGCTGGTCGCTCAGCAACGCCGTGCGCGACCGCTCCACGCTGGCAGGGCTGACGAACAGCCCCGTCCTGGCCGTGTTCCCGCGCGCAACGCGCTCGGGCAAGCGGCTGGCCGCCGAGCCGGCCAGCTTCTTCCGGGCGAACCTGCTGCGCAGCGTGCGCGACAGGCAGCCGGCCGTGGTGGGCATCACCAGCGCCGCCGACTTCGACGAGAAGGCGGGCGTCGCCGTGGCCCTGGCCGAGGGGCTCGGCCGCAGCGGCTACCGCACGCTGCTGATCGACGCCGACCTGCGCCGCCGCGGCCCCGGCCTGGGCGTCGACATCGGCAACATGCAGACGCCCGGCCTCGAGGCCTACCTGCAGAACCCCGCCATGAGCTTCCAGCCCGTGACGATGTCGGCCGAGGGGCGCTGGTCGTTCAACGTCCTGCCCACCCGCTCGCCGGCGCGCCAGCCCAGCGAGCTGATCGAGTACGGCTTCGGCACCCTGCTCAACCGCGTGCGCGACCTGTACGACGTCGTGGTGGTCGACCTGCCGCCCGTACTGGCGTACGCCGATGCCCTGGCCGCGGCGCCGGCCATGACGGGCCTGGTGCTGTGCGCCGGCGTCGATACGGACGTGCAGCAGGTGCGCGAAGGCATCGAACTGCTCGAGGTCAACGAGGTGGAGCTGCTGGGCACCGTGTTGACGGGCGCGGCTGCCGCCCGCGGCTCGAGGCCCGCCCTCGACGCGCCGGCGGGCCAGCGCGAGCGCTTCGTTCCTGGACGGAACCGACCCACCATGCCCGAGGCGCCGAGCCCGCGGGCGGTGGCGCGTGTCAAGAACCGCTGACGACGGGCGCGGCGGCCTCGTCGTTTCGCTCGACTTCGAGCTCGAGTGGGGCGTCTTCGACCTCCCCGACTACGACCGTCGCAACGTGTGGGGCGCCCGCGAGGCGGTGCCGCGCATGCTCGAGGCGTTCGCCCGCCACGGCGTGGCCGCCACCTGGGCGACGGTCGGCTTCCTATTCGCCGAGTCGAAGGAGGAGCTGCAGGCGTTCAGCCCCGCCGTGCGCCCCACCTACCGCGACAGGCAGCTGGACCCGTATCTGCTCGAGGTGGGCGAGGACGAGCGCGACGACCCCCTGCACTACGCGCCGTCGCTGCTACGCCAGATCGCCGCGCACCCGCGGCAGGAGATCGCCAGCCACACCTTCTCGCACTACTACTGCCAGGAGCTGGGGCAGACGGCGGAGCAGTTCGATGCGGACCTGGCCAGCGCCGTCGCCATCGCCGCGGCCCGCGGTTTCACGCTGAGGTCGCTCGTCTTCCCACGTCACCAGGCGAACCCCGACTACCTGGCGCTGCTGCCGCGCCACGGCATGGTGGCCTACCGGCAGCCAGAGCCGATCGTGGTGGGCGATCCGCCACCCGGCAGCCTGGCGTCCAAGCTCGTGCGCGCCCGGCGCCTGGCCGACGTGTTCGTGGGGCCGCCCGGCCCCGAGGCCGTGCCGGCGCCCGAAGCGACGACCCCCGGGGGTCCGGTGGCCGTGCGCGCCAGCCGCTTCCTGCGCCCCTGGCTGCCCAACGCGCGGCTCGACGCGCTGCGGGTGGGGCGCGTGATCAAAGGGATGCGCGCCGCCGCGCGGGCCGGGAAGCTCTACCACCTCTGGTGGCACCCGCATAACTTCGGCATGCACACGGACGAGAACATGGCGGGCCTGGAGCGGATCCTGGAAGAGTACGCGCGGTTGCGGGACGAGCACGGCTTCGGGTCGTTCACCATGCAGGAGGTGGCGGAGGCCGCGTTGGCGCGCACTGGGGCTCAGGCGAGCGTGACGCCCCTGACGTCCCTCACGCCCCCGGCGCCCGAGGGTTCGCCCAGCAGCTCGGCGTAGAGCTCGTCGTGAAGCTCGAGCACGCGGGCCAGGTCGAACGCCGCCATGGCGCGCCGGCCCGCCGCTCCCATGGCGCGGGCGCCTTCCGGGTCCGAAGCCAACCGGTCGAGCGCCCGGCTCAGGGCCGGCACGTCGCCCACCTCCACGAGGAAGCCCGTCTCGGGCGTCACCAGTTCCGTGACGCCGCGGATGCGCGTGGCCACCACCGGGCGCTCGAGGGCGGCCGCCTCCATGATCGAGCGCGGCAGGCCCTCGCGCTCCGACGGCAGCAGCATGGCCGTCGAGGCGCGCAGCAGCACGGGGATGTCGTCGCGGTAGCCGAGGAAGCGCACCCTGTCCTGCACGCCCAGCGAGCGCGCCTGCGCGGCCACCTCGTCCATCAGCGGGCCCACCCCGGCGAACGCGAGCACGGCGTCGTCCGAGGCGGCGTTCGCGAGCGCGGCCACGGCGTCGCGGTGGCGCTTGCCGGGGTTGAACTCGGCGATCATCAGGAAGAGGGGCTGCCCGGGCGCCAGGCTCAGCTCGTCGCGCACGGCGGCCACCGCGCCGTCGTCCACGGCCGCGGGGTCGTAGCGGCCCATGTCGACGCCGATGCCGGGCATGTAGCGCAGGCCGCCGCGGCGCGCCACGGGGAAGGCGCCGGCCGACGCCAGGTCCTCGTGGTTGATCACTATCAGCCGGTCGGTCCAGCGGCTGGCCAGCCGCTCGACCTCGCGGAACACCGTCGCCTGCACGGGCGGGGCCCCCTCGTAGAAGTGGAAGCCGTGCGCGGTGTAGACGACCCTGACGCCTGCGGCGCGCATGCCCCTCAGGGCGAACCGGGTGACGAAGGCGGCGATGGGGTCGTGCGCGTGCACGATGTCGAACCCGCCTTCCCGCACGATCTGCCGCAGGCGGGCCGGCGCCTGGGTGAGGTTGACGGGGTCCGACGGGCTGCGCGTCCAGCCGATGTCGTGCACGGCGTCGAACGCCTCCACGCAGCGCGCCACGCCGGTGACGCCGTTGCTGGCGGCCTCGACGCGCCAGCCGCGCCGGCGGTAATGCTCGGCGTAGGGCAGCAGGAAGGCCGTGAGCGTCGAGGGGACGCTGGTCGTGATCAGCAGGCTGGGGGCCGCCCGGCTGGTGCTCACGCCGGTCCCCCGGCGTCGGCGCGCCCCAGCGCCTGGGTACGCCCCTTCTTCGCGAGCAGCTCGCGGTAGAGGGTCTCCCAGCGGTCCACGACACCTTCGATGCCGAAGGCGCGCTCCGCGTGCTGCCGGGCGTTCTCGCCCATGGCGCGCCGCGCTTCGCTCGGCAGCATGCTCAGCTCGCTCATGGCGTCCGCCAGGGCGGCGAAGTCGTGCGGTGGAACCACGAGGCCGGTCTCCTGGTGGCGCACCACCTCGGCGTTGCCGCCGACGTCGGTCACGACGGCCGGCAGGCGCGCCGCGGCGGCCTCCAGCAGCACCATCGGCAGCCCCTCCCACGCCGACGACATCAGGTAGCCGTCGGCTGCGGCCATCAGGGCGGGCACGTCGGTGCGCACGCCGATCAGCTCGAAGCGGTCTGCCAGCCCCAGGTCGACGGCGCGGGCGCGCAGCGACTCCGCCAGGTGGCCTTCGCCGGCCACCACCACCTTGAAGTCGGCGCCCGGACGGATGCGCGACAGCTCGGCCACCGCCTCGATCATCCCGGGGAAGTCCTTCTGCTCCTCGAGGCGGCCCACGGCCAGCCAGAGGAACGTGCGGCCGTCGACGCCGAGCTCGGCGCGCTTCGCCTCGCGGGTGCCTTCGGGCATCTCGAACGCCTTGAACTCGAGGCCGTTGGGCATGTAGCGGATGCGCCCGGCCGGGGCGGCGCCCACCTCCACGAAGCGCTCGACGCACGGCTTGCAGACGTTGGTGGTCAGGTCGCTGAGGGGGTCGGTGAGCCGGTAGGCCACCTCGCGCCAGCGTGCGCCCTCGGTGAGGTTGTGTGCCGTCGAGATCTGCACGGGGAAGGGCGCCAGCAGACGCGTGACGCGCGCCAGGAGGTTGGCGTGGACCATGTGGCTGTGCACCACGTGGGGCTGGAACGCCCGCACGAGCCGGGCGTGGCGCAGGACGGCGCGCGGGTCGGCTGCGCCGCGGCGCATGCCGAGGCTGTGGAACGGTATGTCGGCGGCCGCGAACTCGTCCTCGAACGCCTCGGGGTCGCGCATGCTGACGACCTCGACGGCGTGGCCGCGGCGCTTGAGCTCTTTGGCCAGCAGCAGCACCTGCACCTCGGCGCCGCCGCCCATCATCGAGGTCGTGACGAGCTGCAGGCGCAGGGAGCCGTCGGTGCCGGTCATCTGCGGCCTGGCGCCCGGAGGGGACGGTAGGGAAGCGCGTGGCGAAGGGACGCCTGGGTTCTCATGCGTGAGGAGTCTACCGTCCGCCTGCGGAACCGCCCGTGACGACGTACGTCGCGGGCTGCCCGGAGGTGGGACATAGAATGCGGTCGCTCGCTACGCCCCTGCCGCGCCCCAAGCGAACGCCGCGAGGCTCCCTCTTCGCCCCTGCGTCCAGCATCACGGGAAGGTATGTCCCCGAAGATCCGCCGCACGATCGAGTACCTGTTGACCGTCGTCTTCGCCCAGGGGCTGTCGTTCCTGCTGCTGCCGATCGTCACGCGCTTCCTGTCGCCGGAGGCGTACGGCGAGTACGCGCTGGCGCTGGCGATCTCGGGGCTCGTCGGGATGATCGCCTCGGGCTGGGTGCGCAACGTGGGCCTGCGGCTCTACTACGACGCCGCCGAGCGCGGCAGCACGCGTGGCTTCTACGTGGGCACGGCGCTGCTGCAGGCCGTGCTGGCGCTGGGCCTTTACGCTCTGACGCTGGGAGGGATGGCGCTGCTCGGCTTCGAGCTGGCCAGCATGAACGTGATGCTGGCCGCCGGCCTCGCGCTGCTGGCCGGCGACCAGCACGCGTGGGCCGTCACGCTGCTGCGCGCCGAAGAGCGCAGCACGGCGTTCGCGGTGGCCGAGGTGGGCAACGGCCTCGTGCGCTTCGGCGTCACGGTCGGGGGCCTCTACGCCGGCATCGTGAGGCCCGAGCTGCTGTTCGTGGCGATGGCGCTGGCCTACCTGACGGGCAGCCTCATCGCCATCCCCGTCCTGTGGCGGCGCCTGACCGGGCCGCTGCGCCCCGACCGCCGCGGCGTGCTCGAGACGCTGCGCGCCGGCCCTTCCGCCCTGCCGTTCTCGGTGGCGGCGTGGCTCGACCAGCTCTCCAGCCGCCTCGTGCTGCAGTTCTTCCTCGGCACCGCCGTGGTGGGGGTGTTCAGCGTGGGCTACTCGATCGGCGAGCGCCTGGTGGGCGCCCTGACGCAGGCCGTCTTCATGATGGCGTGGCCCAGCGTGCTGAACGCCTGGCGCGAGGGGGGCGTGAAGGCCGCACGCGAGGCGCTGCTCGACGCCCAGCGGATCTTCGCCTGGCTGACGGTAGGGCCCGTCGCGTTCCTCGTGCTGTTCGGTCCCGAGCTGACGCGCTGGCTGGCTGGCCCCGACTTCCAGGAGGCAGCCGTCGTGGTGCCCGTGGTGGCCGCCGCCATGTGGTTCCGCGCCTTCTCGTCCTACCTGAACCGGCACCTCGAGCTGAACAAGCGCTTCGCGCGCATCTCGCTGTACGCCATGTCGGCGGCGGTGCTCAACGTCGTGCTGAGCATCGTGCT
>CAZVCT010000075.1:0-10724 GCA_964625655.1 uncultured bacterium | reverse complement strand
GAGCAGCCGATTCGTAATCGGCAGGTCGTCGGTTCAAATCCGACCGTTGGCTCCACGGAAAGCCCCGCCAGGTTAGTGTGCCTGGCGGGGCTTCTCTTATTAGGGGTGGCCGCCGTGGCTGTACTGACCATTCGAATCGCCTTACTAGCCGCCTCCGATGTAACCTCGGCCTCTATTCGCCTTCCAAAACACGTCGTGGTGCCCTGAGCCACATCGCAACGAAGTGTTTGCCGGTGTCACGATTGGTTAGTCAGCTCACATCAATTAAGGGGGATGGTCGAGTAATGTGGTCTTAAGGACTGGGAATGCCTGGTCGACTGTGCGCTCTGGGAATGCCTGGGGCGCACAGTTTTTTGGTTACGGGAAGAGCTTCAACCCATAGCTTCCTGAACGTCCAGGGTAGATCCGCGCTCGCACGATCGGCCATGGAGCGTAGCTTGTTCTGGGGTCCGCACCGAACTTCGAAGCCGCGTATGCCGCCAAGTCAGCAATCTGGTGACCGATCAGGTTCTCAGCTTTCGTGATGAACATCAACGTCGGATCGATAGTCGCGAAGTCAGCGCGGCTTACGTAGTTGGTTCCATCCTGGGTAATCCTTAGGAATTCAGCTGCCAGCGCGTTGTCCTCCTTCTTCCCACGTGCTTCCGCGAGGATGGGGACCTTGGTTCCGCTTCGCCCACGCGCCCATTCGTAAAGGCGTTCGAGGGCGAAGCCAAGGGACAATTCATAAGGGTCCGCTGGATATTGGTAACGCTCTGCGTGCCGCTCTTTGTGAATCAAGATGGTGATTAGCTCGTACTCCGGTAACGCCATCAGGGTGCTGAGATCCGTCATGAAGGCGGATCGTGTAGCGGGGTTCAGAAGGATCTTGAAGTCGCCCTTGGACTTGCGTATCTCGTGCGAGTGAAGGACGACGCCGTCATGGCCGAAGTACTTGATCTTGAATTCAGTGAATGCCGGCACTACTTTTGTCGCGTAAGCGTGCGATTCGAATAGTGCCAGCGTGAGGCAGAAAATGGGGGAGCTAGGATCCACGTTCTTCATGGAGTGGTCTCCTGACTCGTCCAAATAGGCGATCAACGACATTCGTTTGCTAGCTGCCCCTTTCTCGATCTCTGATCGACTGCGGACTGCGGTGCCTTATGACCCCCCTCGCCCGGCTAGCCAGCGTCACCACCTTCCGCTTTCAGTGGCGATCACCTGGGCGCCACCGAGACTGAGCACAAACTCAATGATGATGCCCATGCTCGAGCTCCCCAGGCTTCACCGGCAGCCGCCCACCCCGGAACATCGCAGCCGCCACCAGCGTCGTGAACGGCACCGCCAGCACCAGCCCGATCGAACCGACCAGCGTGTGCACGACCTCGGCCGCCACCAGCTCGAGGTTCAGGGCGCGGATGGCGCTGACGTCGCTCACGTAGAGGAGCACGAGCAGCGGCAGGGCCGAGCCCGTGTAGGCCAGCACCAGCGTGTTCACCAGCGAGCCGATGTGGTCCAGACCGACGTTCATGCCGCGCTTGTACAGCTCGGCGACGCTGAACTCGGGGTTCACGTGCGCCAGCTCGCGCACGACGCTCGCCTGCACGATGGTGATGTCGGTCAGCGCCCCCAGCGCCCCGATCAGGAGCCCCGCCAGCAGCAGCCCCTTAAGGTTCACCTGGCCGGCGGCGAAGCTGATCATCATCCCCTCTTCCGTGCCGAAGCCCGTCAGGTGGGCCAGCTCGGTGAAGATCAGGCCCAGCACGAGGGTGAGGATGATGGCGCCGAAGGTGCCTATGAGCGCCGCAGAGGTGCTCCAACTGACGCCGTGCACGAAGTAGATGGCCAACACCAGGATGCCGCCGACGCCGAGCAGCGACACGAGCACGGGGTTGTGCCCCGCGATGATGGTGGGCACGATGTAGGCGATGACGATGACGAGGCTGGTGCCCGTAGCCACGAAGGCGCGCAGGCCCTTGAAGCGCGCCACCGCCACCGACACGACCAGGAAGAGCCCCGTCAGCACCAGCAGCCAGGGCCGCCTCACCCAGTCGGACACCGCGTAGACGCGCTCACCACCGGGCCCCGGCGAGTAGTAGACCTCCACGCGGTCGCCCTCGCTGAAGCGCGGGATGCCGTCGTCCAAGGGGTCGTCGACCGAGTAGCCCAGCGCGGCGCGCACCGTCGAGTCGCCCACCTGAACGGTGGCCGTGCTCGTCCTCGCGTCGATCTCGACGATCCGCCCCTCCAGGTAGCCGAACCGCTCGCTCCCGAACTGCTCGCCGGACGACTCCTGCGCGGCAGCTGCTCCGACGACCAGCAGCGCCAGGAACGCAACCAGGACGGACACCGCCCTGCCCGTGATGCTAAAGAGCGGCGCACCACCGTGGACGTCTGCATGCCGGGCCGTGCCACCACGAGCTCGGCCGAAGATCGCTGCGAAGTACTTCATCCGGAACAATCTAACCCGCGCCCTCTAAGCCGCCCGGAGCCCCAGCCGGGCTCAGCCGCCGCGCCCGCGTCGGTCGGCGGGCGCGATCAGCGGCCCAGAACTCAGCGCGTGCAGCAGCTCGTCTTTCCCTAGCGCCGCCGAGTAGTAGCGCCCTTGCGCCGCCCGGAAACCGATCTCGCGCACCGCCCTGTCCTGCTCGGCCGTCTCGATCCCTTCCGCGATTGGGGTGACCCCTAGGCCCAGCGCGATCTGGACGATCGCCTCCACCAGGCGGCGCCCCAATGGGTCGGCGAGGCGGTGGGTGAACGTCTGGTCGATCTTCAGGCGGTCCACCGGCAGGTCGCGAAGGTGCGCCAGCGGCGACGCGCTCGTGCCGAAGTCGTCGATCACCATCCCCACCCCCGCGGTCCGCAGCGAGACGAGGTGGCTCGTCGACAGCTCCAGGTCCTTCACCAGCGCGGGCTCGGTGAACTCCAGCTCGATCTCGTGCGGCTCGACGCCGGCGTCGCTCGCCAGCGCCAGCAGCGTCTCGGGGAACGAAGGCTGCAGGAAGTGCAGGGAGGACACGTTCACCGCCACCTTCACCGGGGCTCCTGGCAGAGCGCGCCACGCGGCGTGGTCGGCGAACGCCCGCATGAACATCCACTCGCCCACCGGCACGGCCAGTCCGATCGCCTCCACCACGGGCAGGAAAGCCGACGGGGCCATCGGCCCCCGCGTGGGGTGGCTCCAGCGGACCAGCGCTTCGGCCACGCGAGCCTCGCCGCTGGACAGGTCCACCTGCGGCAGGTAGGCGACGTCGAGCTCGTCCTGATCGAGCGCCCGGCGCAGCAACGCCTCCAGCTCCAGGCGCTCCTTCACCTTCTCGTTCTGCTCGCGCGTGTAGAAGTGGAACGTGTTGCGGCCGCGTGTCTTGCCTTCGTAGAGGGCGCTGTCGGCTGCCCGCAGCAGCGACGCGACGTCGTCGCCGTCGGTGGGGTAGAAGGCGATGCCGACCGTGGCAGCCACGCGGATCTGGCGCCCGCCGACGTCGAAAGGCTCCCTGAACGCGTCCAGCAGCCGGTTGGTGAAGTGCGCGATCTCGGCGCCCGAGCTGACGTCGGGCATGAAGAGCACGAACTCGTCGCCGCCGTGCCGCGCCACCACGTCCCAGCTGCGCACCGAATCGCGCAGGCGCCTTGCGGCCGTGCGCAGCACCTCGTCGCCTGCCTGGTGACCGAGCGAGTCGTTGACGTTCTTGAAACGGTCGAGGTCGATGAACAGCACGGCCAGCGAAGAGCGCTCGCGGTCTGCCCGCGCCAGGGCGTCCACCAGGCGCCGTTCGAACGTGATGCGCGTCAGCAGCCCCGTAAGGTCGTCGTGGTCGGCGCGGTGCGCCAGCTCGCCTTGCAGCCGCAGCTGCTCCACGGCGCCGGCCAGCAGGTACGAGACGGACCGGATGAACCCCAGATCCTCGTCCGTGAAGGCGCCCTCACCCGAACCCAGCGCTTCTATGTAACCGAACTGCCGGTCGCGGCCCTGGATGCGCGCCCGGATGCCGCTGCCCAGCCCGTGGGCGCTCAGCTCCTCCGGCGGCAACGGACCCGCCTCGGCGTCGGGCAACCTCCAGGCGATGGTCGGCCGGGCACCTTCTCGGATGCCGGCCGAGATGCCGCCCTCGACAAGCGCGGCGGCGCGGACGACGGGCCTTTCCGACCCCAGCTCGACGATGCGCACCTCGTCTGCGTTCAACGTCTCGCGCACGCGGCTGGCGGCTCGCTCCAGCACCGGCTGCAGCTCGTCCGCCGCCAGGGCTGCGCCACCGAGCTCGGCGAAGGCGGCCAGTTCGCGGGTCTGCCGTTCCAGCACGGCCCGCTCCTCAACCAGCCTGGCGATGTCGACGCCGATGCCGATGACGTGATCCGAGCCGTTCCGCTCGAACCGGCGCCCGGTGAGCAGGTAGGGCAGCAGCTGGCCATCTTTCCTGCGGACGTTCCCCTCGATCGACGATTGGCCGGTGCGAAGCGCGGTCTCGACGTGCTGGAAGATCGCGTCCGGGTCTTCCAGCACGTCCGTAGCGGTGGCGGTGGCCAGCTCGCCCGCGCTGCGGCCGGTGACGCGCTCGAACTCGTCGTTCCACTGCACCAGCCGCCGGCCCTCCATCATGTAGAAGATGCCGGGAACGCTGTTCAGCAACGCCGCCAGGAACCGGTTCTGCCTTTCGAGCTGCTCGTGCGCTCGGCGCCAGGCCGTCATGTCGTGCATCAGCATCACGACGTGCGGAACGCCGCCCAGCTCGATGGGCTCGAAGGCGAACGTCCCATGGCCCTGGGCCCCTTCGGGATGGAGGTAGGGCATCTCCGTCCTCAAGGGGCGCCCCTGCTGGAGTTCCCTACGTACGGGCTCGAGAGCGTCGGCCGCGACCTCCAGGCCCACCCCGCCGAACGCCTGGTTCAGAACGGCCGGTCTGGAGACCTGGAATGACTGAACGTATGCATCGTTCACCTCGACGACCGTCAGGTCGGGCAGCGTCAGCACGGCCGTCGGTGTCGGGTTGCTGCGGAACGCCTTCGAGAAACGCTCCTCGCTCTCGGCGAGGTGCGCGTCCAGCAGAAGCTTGTCGGTCTGGTCGCGCAGCAGCTTCACGTAGCCCAGGACGTTGCCCGCCTCGTCGGAGACGCAGTGCATGATGCCGTTCACCCACACCCGGCTGCCGTCCTTACGGAGGTGCCAGCGGTCGTCGATCGCTTCCCCGGTGGCGCGCGCCACCGCCATCTCCTTCTCCTGTTCACCCTTCGCTCGGTCTTCGAGGGTGAAGATGATGCCGCCAGGCTGGCCGACGAACTCGTCCTCCTCGTACCCCAGCAGTTCCCCGACCCCGGCGTTCCAGGACGTGAAGTACCCTTCCGGATCCAGCGTCATCACGGCGTAGTTGCGTAGTTCACCGACCAGAGCGCGCAACGGCAGGTTGCTGATCGACTGTGGTTGGTGTCTCATTCCCGACAGCTTAAAGGCCAGCCGCGCGATGAGGCGTGTCCTCGTCGCGCGCTCCAGCACGCGCTGGGCCCCCGGTGCCATAGACTCGGGCGATGCGACGCAGACTCAGGGGAACGGCGCGGAACCTGCTCGGTTTCGTCCTGGTGCTGGCGGCGGCGGCTCTGCTGCTCGGGAAAGCGTGGCTGCACACGGATGGCCCGTACCTGGAGGCGCTGCCCCTGTACCCGTACTGCAGCGAAGCGCGCGCGGCCCTAACCGAGGGCCGGGCCGCCGACGCGCTCGAACTCGCAGAGGCCGGCGGTTGCGAAGAAGAGCTGCAGGCGGCGCGAGCCGAATGGAACGCGCTGGCGGCCCGCTTCGCGCGCTGCGTGGACGGCGTGTGGACGGGCCGAGGCGACGACGCCTTCGGGGTCGGCTGCGCCGTCGCCAGCGACCTGGTCGTGTTCGGCGACGTGCGCGACCTGACCCGGCAGGGCGTCGCCTGGTTCCGGGGCGAAGACACCGACGAGGTGCTGGTGGCGCTGTCGGCCGCTGGCCTCGCGCTCACCTTCACACCGCAGATCGGCGCCGGCACCTCGTTGTTCAAGGCCGCGCGCCGCGCCGGCGCGCTCAGCGAACGCTTCGCGAAGAGCGTCGTCGACCTCGCGCGCACCCGCGCCTGGCGGCCGCTTGGGGGCATGCTGAGCGACGCGGGCCGCATCAGCGTGAAGCTCGGGCCCGGCCGCGGAGCCAGGGCGCTGGCGTACGCCGACGACGCCGACGAGCTGGTGGGCCTGGCGCGGTTCGTGGAGCGCGCGCCGCACCCGACCCTCGCTCTGAAGTGGGGAGGGAAGAGCGCCACGCGCCTCGTGGACGACCAGCTGTACTCCGAAGCGCTGCGCCGCGGGCCCCATGGCATGCGGTTGGCGCTGGAGCGCGGCGACCGTGCGCTGTTGACCCGCCAGCCGCTGGTGATCACGGCAGCGAAGAGCGTCTACCGCAACCCCGAGGCCATCGCCGCGGCAGCCGCCGCGATGGCCGCGTTCGTGCTGCGCTGGATCACCTGGCCGTGGGTGGCCGGCATCGCGGCGCTGCTTTACGTGGTGGGCGTGGTGCTGATGGCGCCGCGCAGGCGGGCCGCCCGTAAGGCGGGCAGCCGCGCCTGGTTGCGGCGCCCGGTCAGGCGCGCCGCAGCCAGGTCAGCATCTCGGCGAAGCTAGGCTCCTTGCCGCTCATAAGGATGCCTAGCGAGAAGATCTTGCCCGCAGCGCGCCTAGCCAGCAGGCAAGTGGCCACCAGCAGAAGAAGTGACAGCA
The DNA here is from genome assembly GCA_964625655.1 of uncultured bacterium. GTDB lineage: Bacteria > Deinococcota > Deinococci > Deinococcales > Trueperaceae > JAAYYF01. The sequence goes on along the minus strand of CAZVCT010000075.1, from coordinate 4,022 downwards.
CTACCTCGAGGGCGCCCGCGTCGCCCAGCACCACCCGAACCGGCATGGCTCCCGGACTGGTCAGCGGCACGTAGCTGAGCACGCGGAAGAAGACGTTCGACGGGTCACCGATCAGGCCCAGGAAGCCTAGACCCACGAATACGCCCGGCAGCATGATCACCGAGCTGCGGCTGCTGGTGTTCGGATCGTCGATCGTGGCGGCCATGGCCGCGAACAGGAAGAAGTAGAGGACGCCGCCCGCGACCGCGAACAGGGCGCCGACGAGCGCCGCCGCCGGCTCGATCGACAGGAACTCCGGGAGCGCCAGCCCCTGGCCCCGGAGCAGCGCCGGCACGAGGAACACGATCAGGATGCCCACGCCCAGCGCGAGCATGTTGACGATCACGTACAGCATCGTCCCGTACACCTTGCCGTCGATCCACGCCTGGGGCGAGATGGCGCTGACGACCTGCTCGGTCACGCGCTGCGTCTTCTCGCCGGTGATGGCCGTGAACAGGGTGCCGGTTCCCATGAAGACGGCCAGCAGCATGCCGCCCAGCAGCACGCTTACGGTGAAGGCGCCGCCTGTGACGTTGCGCTCCTCGAGCACCTGCACCGTTACCTGCAGCGGCTGGGCCAGGCGCGCGTACTCCTCGGCCGACAGAGCCGTGCGTTCGATGCGCGCCGGCAGCGCCACGCGCTCCAGCTCCTGCGTCAGGGCAGGTACCCAGTTGCGTTCGCGGTCGACCTCGAGGGTCGCGGCCTCGGGTGACGAGAAGTGGACGACGCCGTCCACCTCGCCCGCTTCGAGCCTGGCGGCAGCCTCGCCGGCTTCCACCTCTTCGAACTCGAAGCGTTCGCTTGCCGGCAGCGCAAACGGGGCGTCCACCACCGCCAGCGTGACGGTGGAGGGGGCGGCGACGAGCTCGATCACCAATGGAATGAGTAGCCCGAGGCCAGCCGTGATGACCACAGTGGTGACCAGGTCGCGCACCTTGAGGAAGCGCAGGAACTCCCAGGCGGTGACGCGCGCGACCGCGCGCCCGCGGTTCACGGGCGGCCCCCGTTCGCCTGCTCAGCAGCGCCGGCGTCGGTCTGGGCTGAGTAGGGGGCGGTTGCCCCGCCACCCCGCGCGCCCACCGCCTCCAGGTAGATGTCGCGCAGCGTCGGGGTCTCGGTGCGCACGTCGGTGAGCGTCACGAGTTCGGACAACGCCCGCAGGGTGGGCCCCACCTGCGCCCCCGGCGTCAGGTCGACCCATGCCGAACGGTGGTCGCCATGGCGGCCGGACGCGCCCGTGCCGTCCTCGGCCGGCACGTCCCTAACCGTACCGGCACCTGGCTCGGGAACGCCCACGCGCTCGACGCCCGGCAAGCTACGAAGTGCTGCCTGATCCAGGGCGCCCGTACCTTCGGCGGTCGTGAACACCAGCCGGCTGCCCAACGCTGCCTCCGCGCGGATCTGCGGCATGGTGCCCCGCAGTACGGCGCGGCCCTGGTGCATCAGCAGGATGTAGTCGGCGAGCGATTCGACCAGGTCCATCTGATGAGCGCTGAGGATCACGGTCATGCCCGCGTTGCGCAGGCCGGTGATCATGCGGACGACCAGGTCCTGGTTCACGGGGTCGAAGCCCGAGAACGGCTCGTCCAGGATGGCAAGCTCCGGCCCCGGCAGCACGGCGGCTACGAACTGCACCTTCTGCTGGTTGCCTTTGGAAAGTGAGCTGATCTTGTCGTTCGAGCGCTCCGCGAGGCCGAACCGTTCCAGCCAGCCCGCCGCGGCGGCGCGGGCCGCGGCCGGCTCCATGCCGCGCAGCGAGGCGAAGTAGACGAGGTTGTCGATGACGCTCTTGTCGGCGTACAGGCCGCGCTCTTCCGGCAGATAGCCGATCAGGTGGCGGGGCAGCTGACGCGTGCCGCTCTCCGGTGTCGTGCGCGTGGTGGCGGAGGCGAAGCGGTAGGTGATGACGCCCGAGTCCGGGAGCGTCATGCCTGTGAGCATGCGGACGGTCGTCGACTTGCCGGCGCCGTTGGGGCCGAGCAGGGCGAATATCTGGCCGCGCTCCACGGCGAAGCTGAGGTCGTCCACGGCGACCACCTCCGCGAAGCGCTTGCTTGCGGAACCGACGTCGATGATGAGGTTCTCTGACACCCGGCCATCCTAAGGCGGTTGAGCGAGCCGTGTGCGCTTCACGGCTGGCGCGGTTGCGGTACTTTGGCCGGGTGCCAAGCCACGTCCGCACCCTCATCATCGGCGCCGTAGGCGGCTTCTTCGGAAGCATGGTCGGCCTGGGTGGGGCCGTGGTGATGATCCCGCTGCTGACGGGCTGGGCTCAGTTGACGCAGCACCGCGCGCACGCCACCAGCCTCGTCGCGGTGGTGTTCACCGGCATCATCGGCGCCCTCTCGTACTCCAGGGGCGGCGCGCTCGACCTGTCGCTGGCGCTCTTCATTGCTGCGGCCGCCACCCTCACCTCCGTGGTCGCGGCCACGTACTCCGAGCGGGTGCCGTCCGCGGTGCTGCGCAGGCTGTTCGGCGCCCTGCTTGTGGCTGCCTCCATCGTGCTGCTGCTGGGGGTCGACGTCGCGGGCGACGGCATAGGCGGCGTCTGGCGCGTCCCGGCTGCGCTGCTGCTCGGCCTCTTCTCGGGCACCCTCACGGGCCTGCTGGGCATCGGCGGCGGTGCCTTCATCGTGCCCCTGCTTGTGCTCGCTTTCGGGCTGGACCAGCACCTGGCGCAGGGCACGAGCCTAGCCGTGATGGTCCCGGCCGGCGTGGCCGGCACCTTCGTGCACTGGCGCGCTAAGCGCCTGGACGGGCGCCTGGTCCTGGGGCTGATCCTCGGCGTGGCCATCGGCGCTTTCGTGGGCGGCCAGGCGGCCCTGTCGCTGCCCGAGCGCCCGTTGCAGGTGCTGTTCGGAGTCATCCTGCTGTGGACGGGCTGGCGCTACCTGCGACCCGCGAAGAGGACGGCGGTGGTGAAGCCCGTAGACGCGGTGGACACGAAACCCGGACCGGTCCCCCGCGCCGAGGTTCGAGCGGCCGAGGTGGGAGGCCCCGAGGTTCGCTCGGCAGAGCAGGGCAGCACCGAGGCTCGCTCGGCGGAGCCGGGCGGCTCCGGAGCTCGCTCGCCCGAGCCGAACGTGCCCTCCGAGGTCCCGGAGCACCACGAGGCGTACGACGCTGCCAACGTCTCGGCGCGAGGCCCCTTCAAGGAGCCCGTGAACGCCCTCACGCACCTGCTGGGCGCCCTCCTCTCGGTGGCGGCCACGGTGGCGTTGCTGTTCGTTAGCGACGGCAGCCCGCGGGTGGTGGCCAGCCTGGCCATCTTCGGCGTGTCGTCCGTGCTCCTTTTCAGCTCGAGCACCCTGCTTCACGCCGTGCGGGCGGGTCCGCAGCTCGAGCGCTGGCTCAGGCGCCTCGACCACGCGGCCATCTTCGTCCTGATCGCGGGCTCCTACACGCCGATCGCCCTGATCGCCATGCAGCCCGACTTCGCGGGCTGGGGCTGGACGCTGTTCGGCATCGTGTGGGGCATCGCGCTGGCCGGGCTCGTCTTCAAGCTCCTCTGGATCGGGGCGCCGCGCTGGCTGTCGACCGCCCTGTACCTGGCCATGGGGTGGCTGGTCGTCATCGCCATCGTGCCCGTGGCGCGCTCGCTGGGCATCACGAACATGACCTGGCTGGGCCTGGGCGGCGCTTTCTACACGATCGGCGCCGTCATCTATGCCCTGAAGCGCCCGAACCTTATACCGGGCGTGCTCGGCTTCCACGAGCTGTGGCACCTGTTCGTGCTGGCGGGCTGGGGCAGCCACCTGGTCATCATGTTCCGCATCGCGACCGCCGCCTCCTGAGGCGCCACCAACGCGGTGCTCAGGTAAGCGCCGCCATCCCCACGTAGGCCGCCAGGTGCTCGCCCGTGATGGTCGTCCGCTGCTCCACCAGCTGCCGGGGCGTTCCCTCGAACACGACGCGCCCTCCGCCCTTGCCCGCGCCCGGGCCGAGGTCGATGATCCAGTCGGCGTGCGCCATCACGGCCTGGT
>CAZVCT010000074.1:0-11197 GCA_964625655.1 uncultured bacterium | reverse complement strand
GCACGCGGCACGTGTAGACGACCTTAGGAGGAAAGCATGATCGGACGAACCGTACGCCTGCTACTCACGCTCAGCGTCCTGGTACTTGGCCTGGCTTTCGCGCAGACCATCCGCATCGGCGCCGTCGCCGCCGCCACCGGTTCAGCCGCGGCGCTCGGCGAGCCCGAGGCCAACACCTTCCGCATGATGCAGGAGGTCTTCAACGCCCAGGGCGGCATCGCGGGCATCCCCGTCGAGATCATCTTCCTCGACAGCGCCACCGACACCGGGCAGGCCGTCACGAACGTCAACCGCCTCATCGACGAGAACGACGTCCACGTCGTCATCTGCTGCACCATCTCGGCCAACTCGCTGGCCATCGTCGACGTGGTTCAGGAGGCGCAGGTTCCCAACGTCAGCCTCGCGGCCGCCGCGCAGATCATCGAGCCGGTCGACGAGCGCTACTGGGTCTTCAAGACCCCGCAGACCGACCGCCTCATGATCGACGGCATCGTCGAGGACATGGTCAACAACGGCCTCAGCACGGTGGCGTTCCTCGGTATCGACGACGCCTACGGCGAGGGCGGCCTCGTCGAGCTGCAGGCGGCCGCCGAGGGCACCGACCTCGAGATCGTGGCCATCGAGCGCTACGGCCGCAACGACACGAGCGTCACCGCCCAGGCCCTGACCGTCGCGTCGCGCAATCCCGACGCCGCGCTCATCTGGGGCGTCGTACGCGACACGGCGCTGGTGGTTGAAGCGCTCGTCGATCGCGGCTACCAGGGCCAGATCTACGTCAGCCACGGCGTCGGTAACCCCAGCTTCCTCGAGCTGGCCGGCGCGGCTGCCGAAGGCGTGCGACTGCCGATCGGCCCCATGATCGTGGTCGACGAGATGGAAGACGACGACGTCATCAAGCCGGTGGCGCTGGCCTACGTGACCGACTACGAGGCGCAGTTCGGCGCAGGCACCGCCAGCACCTTCGGCGGCCACGCCTGGGACGCGCTGAAGGCCGTCGAGCTGGCCGTCGAGTACGCCATGGAGCAGGGCACGCTCGACATGAGCGACACCGCCGCCGCGCGTGCCGCCATCCGTGACGCGCTCGAGGCGATGCCCGAGTTCGTGGGCGTGGGCGGCGTGTTCGACTTCACCGCCGAGGACCACCTCGGCCTCGACACGCGCGCCCTGGTGATCGTGGAGGTCTTCGAGGGCGGCTGGCGCCTCGCGCGTTGAGCCGGACAGCTTGAAGCGCACGTGCTCTACCTGAGTTCCACGTCGTGGCGCCGGACGTTCGTTCCGGCGCCACGCGTCCGCCCGAGCGGCCGGAGCGCGTATGCCGGCCGCCAACGCCCCCTTGGTAAAGGAACGCAACGGACCCTGCCTTGCTAGACATCCCCCTTATCTTGGTTTCCGAGGGCCTCGTGAACGGCGCCATCTACGCGCTGGCCGCGCTCGGCCTCGTGGTCCTCTATTCGGTAACGAACGTCATCAACGTGGCCCAGGGCGAGTTCGTCATGCTCTCGGCGCTCACCGTGGCCAGCCTGCGCATGGACCAGGTGCCCGGCACCGTCTACATACTCATGGCGGGCCTGCTGGCGTGGGCGCTGCTGGACGCGGGGCGCCACCTGCGCGAGCGTCGCCCCATGCGCGCGCTCGTCGCCCTGGCCTGGCCCATCGCCGGCGCCGCCCTCGCCTACGTGGTCGTGCTGCTGGCCAGCCGGGCGGGCCTCCCTTATCTGGTGCAGATCCTGCTGGCCGTGGCGCTGACGACGCTGCTCGGGCCCGTTCTCTTCCGCGTCATCGTGCAGCCCCTGCCGCGCGCCTCGACGGTGGTGTTCCTCATCCTCACCATCGGCCTGCACCTCGCCCTCACGGGCCTGGGGCTGGCGTTCTGGGGTCCGCAGCCGTACACCCTGCCGCCCTTCCAGACGGGCGCTGGTGTCTCGGTCGGCGCGGCGCGCTTCGGCCCGCAGGCGCTGTGGCTGCTGGGCGTGACCGTGGTGCTGCTCCTGCTGCTCTGGTGGTTCTTCAGCCGCACCCTGCACGGCAAGGCGCTGCGCGCCGCCAGCGTCAACCGCCTTGGTGCGCGCCTCAGCGGCGTCAGCGTCGTGCGCGCCGGCAGCGTGGCGTTCACCCTGTCGGTGTTCCTGAGCGCCGTGGCCGGCGTGCTCATCACGCCCATCACCAAGATGGCCTACGACTTCGGCTTCCTCATCGGCCTCAAGGGCTTCATCGGCGCCATCATCGGCGGGCTCGTCAGCCCGGTCCTGGCCGTGGCGGGAGCGCTGTTCGTGGGCGTCGCCGAACAGCTGGCAGCCTTCTACATCAGCTCGGCCTACAAGGACGTGCTGGTGTTCCTGCTCATCATCCCCGTCCTGCTGATCCGCTCGTTGCAGCATCAGGACTTCGAGGAGCACGTGGAATGACGCGCGCACACTGGATCCGCGGCGGTCTGCTCGTCCTGTTCCTGGCCGGGGTGGTGGTGCTGCCGTTCGTCGCCGCGCCCTTCACCCTGCGCCTCGCCAACGTCATCGGCATGTACGCCCTGGTGGTGCTGGGGCTGGTGCTGCTGACGGGTTACGCCGGCCTCGCCTCCCTCGGTCAGGCCGCCTTCATGGGCACGGGCGCCTACACCGCCGCCATCGTCGCCAGCCGCTTCGACATCAACCCCTGGCTGGCGCTCGTGGCCGGCGTCGTGCTGTCGGTGGCCATCGGCTGGGTCATCGGCCTCGTGACGTTGCGCCTCAAGGGGCACTTCCTGGCGCTGGCCACGCTCGCGTGGGGGCTCGTCATCACCGGCATCCTGCGCAACTGGATCCCGGTCACGGGCGGCTCCACCGGCCTGGGCGGCGCCACGGGCCACCGCTTCCCACCGCTGTCGTTCTTCGGCACCGAGCTGCGCGGCGACCGCCTCTACTTCTTCCTCGTCTGGATCGTGCTGCTGCTGGTGCTGTGGGGCACCCTGAACCTGATGAACTCGCGCATCGGGCGGGCCATCCAGAGCCTGCGCACGGGCTCGGTGGCGGCCGCCAGCTTCGGCGTGAACGTCCAGGCGCTCAAGATGCTCACGTTCCTGCTGGCCGCCGCTTTCGCCGGCCTGTCGGGCGGGCTCTACGCCTTCCGCGAACGGTACGTGGTGCCGGGCATCGCCGACCTGGAATCCAGCATCGACGTGCTCATCATGGCCGTGGTGGGCGGGCTCACCAGCCTCTGGGGGGCGCTGCTGGGCGCCGGCATCTTCGTGTTCCTGAAAGAGCAACTGCAGCAGGTGCTGCCCCTGGTCATCGGGCGCACGGGCAACTACGAGATCATCGCCTTCGGCCTGATCGTGATCCTGGTGCTGCAGCGCGCCCGGCGCGGGCTGGCGCCGATGATCGACCAGCTCGTTCCGAAGCCGCCGCCCCCGCCCGTGAAGGAGGACGCCGAGCCGCTGCCGCCCCGCCCCCGGCCCGACGCGGCCGCAGGCGAGGCGCTGCTGAGCGTGCGCGACGTGGGCCGCAACTTCGGTGGCCTGGCGGCCGTCGACGGCCTGAGCTTCGACGTGCGCCGCGGCGAGGTGCTGGGCCTCATCGGGCCCAACGGCGCCGGCAAGACGACGATGTTCAACCTCATCACGGGCGTCCTGAAGGTCAGCTCGGGCCAGATCGCCTTCGCCGGCAAGCCCATCCAGGACCGGGCGCCGCACGTCATCGCGCGCCACGGCCTGGCGCGCACCTTCCAGCACCTGAACGTGATCCCGCGCATGACGCTCCTCGACAACGTGGCGCTGGGCGGCTACACCCGCACGCGCGCCGGGCTGGTGCAGGGGATGCTGGGCCTCGACCGCAACGAGGCCGAACGCACCCGCGCCGAGGCGCTGCGCCAACTGAGGCGCGTGGGCCTGGGCGACGACCCGTTCGCCACCGCCGACAGCCTGCCGCTGGGCAAGCTGCGCCTGCTGGAGGTGGCGCGCGCCCTGATGGCCGACCCCGTGCTACTGCTGCTGGACGAGCCCGCGGCCGGCCTCAGGCGGCACGAGAAGGAAGAGCTGAAAGTGCTGGTGCGGCGCCTGCGTGACGAGGGGATGACCATCCTGCTGGTGGAGCACGACATGGACGTGGTGATGGGACTGGCAGACCGCATAGTGGTGATGAACCACGGCCAGAAGCTGGCCGAGGGCACGCCCGCCGAGGTCCGCAAGGATCCGAAGGTGCTCGAGGCGTACCTCGGGGCGGAGGCCGCATGAGCGCGCCCCGTACCGAAGCCGAGCGCGCCGCCGCCAGCGAGGCGGTGATGGTGGCGCGCGGCCTGAGCGTGCGCTACGGCGGGGTGCAGGCGCTGGACGGCGTCGACGTAAGCGTGCTCGAGGGCGAGCTCGTGACGGTCATCGGCGCCAACGGGGCGGGCAAGTCGAGCCTCGTCAACTCGATCGTCGGCGTGGTGCCGAAGGCGGGCGGGAGCGTCACCTTCCGCGGCGAGGACATAAGCGAGGCGCTGCCCGAGGACCTGGTGGGGAAGGGCGTCGTGCTGGTGCCCGAGCGGCGCGAGCTGTTCCCGGCGCTGGACGTCGAGGACAACCTGCGCCTCGGCGCCTTCGCGCGCATGCGCGAGGGGCGGAAGGCTGCGAACGAGAGCCTCGACCGCGTCTTCTCCACCTTCCCCCGCCTCGCCGAGCGGCGCCGGCAGCTGGCCGGCACCATGTCGGGCGGCGAGCAGCAGATGCTGGCCATGGGCCGCGCGATGATGGCGCGCCCGCGGCTGCTGCTTCTGGACGAGCCGAGCCTCGGCCTGGCACCCCTGATCGTCGAGGAGATCTTCCGCGTCATCGAAGAGCTGCGCGCCAGCGGCTCGACCGTGCTGCTGATCGAGCAGAACGCGCGCATGGCGCTGAAGCTGGCCGACCACGCCTACCTGCTGGAGACGGGCTCGGTGCTGCTGGGCGCGCCGGCGGCCGAGCTGGCCGGCGACCCGCGGGTGGTGCAGGCGTACCTGGGGCTGGGGGGCCAGGAGGAGTAGCTGCTGCGGAGATCTATGGACGTTCGCTAGAAGTTATGAGTGACTAACTGGATGGCGATCGACCTGCGGACCGGCTCATTTTTCGATCGCTTCTGCGAAGACAACCTCACGGTACTCGGGTCTGAGTGAAGCCTTCGGAACGACGTCGACTTCCACGCCTAGGATGCGCTCGATATCGTGGGCGATGGCACCAAGCGTGAGGATGCCGGTGCGTACCGGCAGATCCACCAGAAGATCTAGGTCGCTGTCCTCGTCGTCTTCGCCGCGAGCGACGCTGCCGAACACCCACACGTTCGAACCCCCATGCGCAGCAACGATCGCTCGGATACGCTCGCGTTCGGCGTGAACGCGGTTGCCAAGTTCTGTTCGCGGCACTGATCGGGTCTCGGACTGTAGCGGCTGGAGATCGATGCTCATTCCGTAGCCTGTTGCTTTCAGTAGCCGCTCTAGAGTTCCCAACGTAGGATCGCGTTTTCCCGCCTCGTAGGCGCTCACAGCCCCTTGGCCAGTACCTGCGCGCTCCGCAAGCTCCGTTTGAGTCAGCCCGGCTCTTTGCCGCGCCTGCTTCAATATCGCTCCAGCCGATCTCACGACAGACACTTTATCACGGAACAGGGATATTTCCGCTTAGGCGAGCTCTCTTTCCCTGATTCGTGCCGCTTCACGGCAGATCATCCCCCGGGAAGAACAGCGCCGCGTCCGGCGGCGCCGGCTGAACCCGCGGCACGAGCCGCCCCACCCGCTTCCTGTGGGTCGCACGCACGCGTTCGCGCACCGTGTCGATGGCGCTCTGGGCCACCCCCAGCTCCCGTATCTCCGCGTCGCAGAAGCCGCCCTCCAGGTGCGCCAGCACCAGGTCGATCGTCTCGTACGGCAGGCCGAAGTCGCCCTCGTCGGTCTGCCCCGGCTCGAGCCCCGCGCTCGGCGCCTGGTCGATGACCGCGCGCGGCAGCCGCAGGTGCTCGGCCAGCTGCCACACCTGCGTCTTGTAGAGGTCGACGATGGGGTTGACCTGCGGCACGTCGTCGCCCCCTTGCGTGAAGTAGCCGAACAGCCACTCGGTGCGGTTGGTGGTGCCCAGGGGCAGCGCGCCCAGCTCGGTCAGCTTGTCGAACAGCACCAGCATGCGCGCCCGCGCCTGTACGTTGCCGCGGCGGTGCCAGTTCATGCCCGGTTGGCTCTGCTCGTAGGCGTTAACGATGCCGGTGATGTCGACGGTGCCGTCTTCGATGCCCAGGTGCTCGAACACGAGCTCGGCGCGCTCGGGCACGTCGCCGCCGAGTTCGCCGTACGGCAGGCGCAGTCCCAGCACGCGCTTCGGCCCGAAGGCGCGCGCCGCCAGCGCGGCGACCACGGCGCTGTCGACGCCGCCCGACACGCCCAGCACCACCCTCTCGAAGCCGAAGCGGCGCTGCACCGTGTCTTGCAGGTACATGACCAGGCGCTCGGCAAGCGGCCCGGGCGCTACGCGCAGACGCGGGTGGGGGTCGAGGACGCGCCTCGGCGGCGCGCCGGCGTCGGTGGAGCGCTCCGGTCGCATACGGCCTCCCTCGCGGCCAACGGTAGCGCGCGCCGTGCGCGTAGCCGTCGGTGACGCGCACGGCGCGCGCTAGGTTGTGCCTGACGCCGCCCTGGCGGCACTCGGAAGGAGGGCGCATGAACCCCAGCGAGCGACGTGCCGCCGAGGGCTTCCTGTTCACGGACCTCTACCAGCTCACGATGGCGCAGCTCTACCTGCGCCAGGGCATGCACCGCACGCCGGCGCAGTTCGACTACTTCTTCCGCAGCGCGCCCGACTACGGCCGTCACCAGGCGGGCTACTGCGTCTTCGCGGGGCTAGGCGACCTGCTCGACCACCTCGAGGAGCTGCGCGTGACCGACGACGACTTGGCGCGCCTGCACGCCATGCGCACCCCGGGCGGCGGGCGGCTGTTCGACGACGCCTTCCTCGACTGGTTGCGAAGCGGCGCCGACCTGGACGAGGTGACGCTTAAGGCAGTGCCCGAAGGGCGCGTGGTGCACCCGGGCGCCCCGCTGGTGGTGGTGCAGGGCCCGCTTGCGGCGGCGCAGCTCCTCGAGACGGTGCTCCTGAACAAGCTCAACTACCCGACGCTCGTGGCGACCAAGGCGGCGCGCCTCAAGCAGGCGGCGCAGGGCGGCAGCGTCGTCGACTTCGGTATGCGGCGCGGGCAGGGGACTGGCGTGGTGGCGGGTGCACGGGCGGCGCTGATCGGCGGGGTGGACGCCAGCTCCAACACGGGCGTGTCGAGCGTGCTGGGCGTGGAACCGGCTGGCACTCACGCGCACAGCATGGTGCAGGCGTTCATCGCTCAGGGCGGCACCGAGCTGGACGCGTTCCGCGCCTACGCGGCCACCTACCCGGACGCCTGCGTGCTGCTGATCGACACCGTCGACACGTTGGGCAGCGGCCTGTCCAACGCCATCACGGTGTTCGAGGAGCTGCGGGAGAAGGGGCACGAGCCGCTGGGCGTGCGGCTCGACTCGGGCGACCTGGCGCATCTCGCCGTGGCCTGCTCCCGCGAGCTCGACCGGGCGGGCTTCCCGGAAACCCAGGTGGTGCTCTCGAACCAGCTCGACGAGCTGACCATCTGGCAGGTCATCACGCAGGCGCGCATGGAGGCAGAGGCGGCGGGCATGGAGGCTGACAACGTGGCGGCGCGTTTGGCCTACGGGGTGGGCACCAGCCTGATGGTCAGCGCGGGCGCGCCCGCCCTGGACGGGGTGTTCAAGCTCGTGGCGCTGCATGAAGGTGGTGAGTGGCGCCCGGCCGTGAAGGTCTCGGACTCGCCCGCCAAGGTCCTGAACCCCGGCGAGAAGGCCCTCTACCGCGTCTACGACGAGCGCGGGAAGGCGACCGCCGACCTGGTGACGCTGGCGCACGAGCGGCCGGTGGCCGGTGAGGCGCTCGAGCTGCTGCATCCGAGCGCCCCTGACGTGGGCCGCACGCTGCCGGCAGGGTCCGTCAAGCGCATCGAGCCGCTGCTGGCGGTGGCGTGGGAGAACGGACAGCGCGTGGAACGCGCCGGGCTCGACGAGCTTCGTGCGAGGCGGGCGGCGGACGAGGCCGTGCTGGACGAGGGCGTGCGGCGCCTGATCAACCCGCACCGCTACCACGTGTCGCTCTCGCCGTCGCTGTGGCGCCTGAAGCGCGAGCTGGTGGAAGGGGCGCGGGCGCGCGCGCAACGTACCTAGCCCCGCTTCGCGTCCCCAGGCCCTCTATCGCACGGTTCAGGCCACCGGGCACCGCGCCGGCGCTCGGCCGGTACTCCACTCGGGGCGCTTGGACTACCGGAGCGCCAAGGACGTAGGCTGTCGGTAAAGGGCCGGCACGCCTGCCGGCCGGAAGGAACGGAGGCAGTCGCCATCGACACCTTGAACAAGATGACGCTCGAACAGATGGAAACCGCAGGACACGAGCAGGTCACGTACTTCTACGACGAGAAGACGGGCCTGAAGGCCATCGTCGCGATCCACAGCACCGTGCTGGGCCCGGCGCTGGGCGGTTGCCGCGTGTGGCCGTACGAGAGCGAGGCAGCAGCCCTCAACGACGTGCTGCGCCTCAGCCGCGCCATGACCTACAAGAACTCCGCCATGGGCCTCCCGCTGGGGGGCGGCAAGGCGGTCATCATCGCCGACTCGCGCGCCGACAAGACGCCCGAGCTCTTCGAAGCGTTCGGGCGCTCCGTCGAGCGCCTGGGCGGCCGCTACATCACCGCCGAGGACGTGGGGACCGAGCCGTCGGACATGGTGGCCGTGCGCCGCCAGACCAACCACGTGGCCGGCCTGCCCGACACGAGCGGCGACCCGTCGCCCGCCACCGCCTTCGGGGTGTTCAACGGCATCAAGGCGGCCCTGAAGCACGCCTTCGGCGACGACAGCCTGCGCGGCCGCCGCGTGGCGGTACAGGGCCTCGGCGCGGTGGGCATGCACCTCAGCCGCTTCCTGCACGAGGACGGTGCCGAGCTGATCGTCACCGACATCGCCCAGAAGCGCATCGACCAGGCCGTGAACGAGCTGAACGCGCGCGCCGTCGGCAGCGACGAGATCTACGACGTCGAGTGCGACGTCTTCGCCCCCTGCGCCCTCGGCGCGGTGGTGAACGACACCACCCTGCCGCGCTTCCAGGCGAAGGTCATCGCCGGCTCGGCCAACAACCAACTGGCCGAAGCGCGCCATGGCGACGCCCTGAAGGAGCGCGGCATCCTGTACGCCCCCGACTTCATCATCAACGGTGGCGGCGTGATCAACGTGGCCGACGAGCTGCGGCCCGGCGGCTACGACCGCGAGCGCGCCTACGAGCAGGTGGCGAAGATCGGCGAGAAGGTCGCGCGCGCCCTGCGCCTCGCCGACGAGCGCGGCATCTCGACCGAGGCGGCGGCCGTGATGATGGCCGAGGAGCGCCTGCGCAAGGAGAGCGTGGGCGCCTAAGCCGGCAGCCCGGAACTTGGTGGGGCGGCGCCCCGGACTCTTGCAGCGAGCGCTGGAGGGTCCGGGGCGCCGCCCCTTCAGTGCGCCCCCGCCTCCACCAGCCGCCGCCGCGGCGCGAGGGCTCCGAACCACACCCCCGCGATGACGAGCAGGGCGCACACGACCGCCGTCGCCCGGATCGGCGTGCCCGCGAGCAGCGCTTCCAGCACCAGCGTCACGAACGGCACCGCCACCATCAGGTAGGCGCTGGCCGACGGCTTCCAGCGCCTTATCAGCAGCAGGGTCAACCCGAACAGCGCCACCGAGCCGAAGCCCACCAGGTAGAGGAGCGCCCAGCGCGCCTCCGGCAGCATGGGCCACGCCCACGTCTCGCCCAGCGCACGCGACAGGCCCAGCAGCAGCACCGCGCCCACGCTCATGGCGATGGCGTTCACCACGGCCGGGTGGTAGCCCGACAGGCGCTTGGCCAGGATGATGCTCTGTGCCAGGGTCAGCGCGCCCAGCAGCAGCGTCAGCAGCGCCAGCGGCGTGAGGGCCAGCTCGGCGGAGGTGGCCGTGAGCCACGCCACTCCTGCCAGCGCCAGCAGCGCGCCCAGTAGCGAGCGCGCCCCGAGTCGTTCGTGGCCTTGCGCGCTCGCCAGCAGCAGCGTCAGCAGGGGCGTGGCGGCCATGACGATGGTGGCCGTGCCGGCCGTGACGTGCAGCAGCGACCAGTAGCCGAAGGCGAAGAACAGGCCGTAGTTGAGCGCCCCGAACAGCAGCGTCAGCCGCAGGTCGGCGCCCCGCGGCGCCCGCAGGCGCAGCGCCAGGCTGGCGACGATGAACACGCCCGCTGCCATGGCGAAGCGCAACCCGGCGCCCCACATGGGCGGCAGTTCGAGGTTGCTGAACCGCACCGCCACGAAGTTGCCCGAGGCCAGCAGGACGCAAGCCGCGAAGAGCAGCCAGGTGGTCAGGCCGAGCCCGGCTTGGACGTTAGGGGAGGGGCGCATGGAGCAGCATGCGCCTGCTGGGGTGCGCGGTCTATGACGCTTGGGCGCGCGTCGAAGGTTCCGTAGCCGACGCGCTTATTCCGGCCGCCGGGCGTCCAGGGCCCGAACCGCTACGTTCACCAGCTCCACCAGCTTCAGGCCGGCCAGTTGGTCCAGCGGGACCCACTCGACGGCGTCCGTGCTGCCGCCTACCTCGGCTCGCAAGGTGCCGCCCACGCGCCGCGCCGTGTACACGACGCGCATCGACAGCAGCGCGCGGCTGCGGTCGCGAGGGTCGAGACGGTCGGCGGGCGCGATGATGAAGCTGTCGACCGCTAGCAGTCCGGTGAGCTCGACCTCGAGCCCGGTCTCCTCGAACACCTCGCGGATGGCTGCCTGCTCGGGCGTCTCGAACGGCTCGAGCCCGCCGCCGGGCAGGGTCCATTCGTTCGTGTCGAACACGTCAGGGCTCAGGTGGGTCAGCAGGATGCGGCCATCCTCCACCAGCACGCAGTACGCGCCCACGCGGGTGTCGAAGCCGTTGCGGGTCGCGAAATCGGACCGGTCGTCGGACCGGTCGTCGGACCGGTCGGCAGACTGATCGGCGGGCAGATCGGCAGCGTCGGGAAGCATCCGAAGATGTTAGCAGCCGGGAACAGCCGCCCCCAAGCTCAGCCCAGCTTCTTCAACGGCTGGATCGCCGGTCCCTGGATCACGGTGCCGTCGGCCTCGAAGCGCGAGCCGTGGCAGCCGCAGTCCCAGCTCCTCTCCGCGTCGTTCCAGCTGACGATGCAGCCCATGTG
>CAZVCT010000073.1:0-11507 GCA_964625655.1 uncultured bacterium | reverse complement strand
GCCAGGCGCGTGTAGAAGGGCACGTCGTCGCGGTAGGCGGCGTACTGCAGGTCGTAGAGGTCCGCCCCTTCGTCGTAGATCATTCCCACTCGATGGTGCCCGGTGGCTTGCTGGTGATGTCGTACACCACGCGGTTCACCTCGGGCACGGCGTTGGTGATGCGGCTCGAGACCGTGGCCAGGAAGTCGTGCGGCAGGTGCACCCAGTCGGCGGTCATGCCGTCGACGCTGGCCACCGCGCGCAGGGCCACCGTGAAGCCGTAGGTGCGGCCGTCGCCCTGCACGCCCACCGAGCGCAGGGGTGTCAGCACGGCCAGCGCCTGCCAGGTCTTCGTGTAGAGGTCGAACTCGTGCAGGGCGCTGACGAAGATGTCGTCGACGCGCCTCAGGACCTCGAGCTTCTCGGGGGTCACCTCGCCCAGGCAGCGGATGGCCAGCCCGGGCCCGGGGAACGGATGGCGTTCGACCATCCCTTCGGGCAGCCCCAGCTCGCGGGCCAGCTCGCGCACCTCGTCCTTGAACAGGTGGCGGAACGGCTCGAGCAGTTCGAACTCGAGGTCGTCGGGCAGGCCGCCGACGTTGTGGTGCGACTTGATGTTCGCGGCGCCCGGCTCGCCGGCCGACTCGATGACGTCGGGGTAGAGCGTGCCCTGCGCGAGGAAGGCGATGTCGCCCTTCTCGTCCTTCGTGCGGCGCGCCTCGCGCTCGAAGAGCCGGATGAACTCGCGGCCGATGGTCTTGCGCTTCTCCTCGGGGTCTTCTTGGCCGGCGAGGGCGCCCAGGAAGCGCTCCTTCGCGTTCACCACGGTCAGGTCCACACCCAGGTCCGTCAGCGCCCGCTCGACCTGCTCGGCCTCGCCCTGCCGCAGCAGGCCGTGGTCGACGAAGACCGCCGTGAGGCGCTCGCCCAGCGCGCGCGCCAGCAGCACCCCCAGGGTGCTCGAGTCGACGCCGCCCGAGATGGCCAGCAGCACCCGTTCCTCGCCGACACGCTCCTTCACCTCGATTTCCAGCGAGGCGAGGATGTTCGCGGCCGTCCAGTCGCGGTCGACGCCCGTCAGGTCGAGGAAGTTCTCCAGCACCTGCGCGCCCTTCGGCGTGTGCAGCACCTCGGGGTGGAACTGCAGGCAGTAGAGGCCGCGGCCCGGGTGTTCCATCGCCGCCACGCCCGTGCCTTCGGTGGTGGCGGTCACCTCGAAGCCCTCGGGAGCCGCCGTCACCTGGTCGCCGTGGCTCATCCACGCGACGAAGTCGCCCGTGACGCCTTCGAACAGGCGGCCGCCGTAGCTGTCCAGGCGCGCCTTGCCGTACTCGCTGACCTGCCCGCGCGCTACCGCGCCGCCGCTGGCGCGCGCGATCAGCTGCATGCCGTAGCAGATGCCCAGCACGGGGACGCCCATCGCCAGCAGCCCTTCGGGCAGCCCCGGAGCCCCCTCGTCGTAGACGCTCGACGGCCCACCCGACAGGATCACTCCGGCCGGGTCGTGCTCGCGGACGCGCTCCAGGCCGGTGCCGGCGGGGAGGATGACCGAGAAGGCGTTCGCCTCGCGCAGGCGGCGGGCGATGAGGCGGGTGTACTGCGACCCGTAGTCGATGACGACGATGCTCGAGATGATGCTCCTCCTGATCCTGCCTGTGCCCTAACGCTGTTCGGCGGCCCGTACCTGGCTCGCCGCTTCGTCTGCTTCGGCAGCTGGCACGGCCGCCAGCAGCAGGTCGGCGGCCTCGGCCAGCGCCGGCCGGTGCGTCACGGCCAGCACCAGGCGCCGCTCCGCCAGCTGGGCGAGCAACGCCACTATCTCACGTTCGGAACCGTCGTCGAGGTTGGAGGTGGGCTCGTCCAGCAGCAGCGCCTCGGGCTCGCCCAGCAGCGCCCGGGCGATCGCCAGCCGCTGGCGCTGCCCACCCGAGAGGCCGCCGCCGTCCTCGCGCAGCTCGCTGTCCAGCCCGTCGGGAAGGGCCCTGACGACGCCGGCCAGGCCCACGGATCCCAGCGCGTCCCAGACCTGCGCGTCGCTCACGTCGCGGCCCATCGCCAGCACCTGCCTGATGGCGCCCGAGATGATGCCGTGGTCCTGCGGCACGTAGGCGACGCGGCGCCGCAGCTCGCTCTCGTCGATCCCCTCGAGGGGCTGGGTGCCCAGGCGCAGCTCGCCCTGGTCGGGCTCGCCGAAGCGCAGCAGCAGCCGAAGCAGCGTGGTCTTGCCGCTGCCGCTGGCGCCGCTGACCACCACCAGTCCGCGCGCGGGCAGCGTCAGGTTCACGCCCGCCAGCACGGGCGCGCCCGGTGAGTACGAGTAGGCGACGTCCGCCAGGGTGTAGAGGGGGGCGGTAGAGGCTGGGTCGCCTGCCGCGGCCGGAGCCTCGAGGCGGGCGAACGTGATCGGAACCTGGCGCGGGGCCGACGCCGGCACTGCTTCCGCGTCTTCCGCGGGTGTGGTGCCAGGCTCCGTGGCGGCGTGCCCCGCCACGGCGCCCAGCTCGATGGCTTCCTGCTCCACGGCGTGCCCCGCCGCTCCCGCCTCCAGCGCCACCAGCCTGGCGGCAGCGGCGCGCGCCTGCCGGTAGTGGGCGTAGCCGTGCGGCAGCAGCTGGGTGGGCGTGCCGGCCAGGGCGACCAATGTGAGGAAGGCGATGACGTCGCCGACGGTCATGGCGCCGCGCTGCACGCCGCCGACGAGGAACACCACCAGCACGCCGATGGCGCCGAACACCAGCACCTGCGTGAGCGGCGTCTGCAGGCCGGCGATCAGGGAGCGCTGGGTCATGGCGCGCTCGACCGCGCGGTTGGCGGGCTCGAAGCGCTCCTGCATGAAGCGCCGGGCTCCGAAGGCGCGCACGAGCTCGTGGTGCTTCAGGCCCTCCTGCAGGTGGCGGCCCACCGTCTCGCTCTCGGCCATCGAGCGGTCGGCGACGCGCTCGAGGTAGCCGCCCACCCAGCGCAGCGCCAGCACGGTGGGCAGCGCCAACGCCAGCAGGGCGAGGGCCGCCAGCGCGTCGGCGCGCACGAGCAGGAAGACGATCGCCGCCAGCGTGACGCTCTCGGCAATGAGGGTGCCGAGCCCGAAGCGGAGGAACATCTCCACCTCGCGCAGGTCGTTGATGATGCGGCTGGACAGCCCGCCCGAGCTGCCCGGCAGGCGGCCCGGCGGCCCGTCGAGCAGCGCCAGGTAGAGCCGCCGGCGCCAGCGCGCCCCCAGCTGCGCCGCCGACCGCCCCAGCAGGGCGTCCTGGGCCCACAGGGCGAGGCTGCCCCCGATCGCCACCACCCCCGCGACAAGGAGGACGGAAGGCAGCTGGGAGGCGTCCTGCGCCTGCAGAACCCGGTCGAAGAGCGGGGTCACGAACAGCGGCACGATCGCCACGCGCAGCAGGCCGTTGGCGATGGCCGCGAGGCTGCCGATCAGGGTCGCGGCGCTCCGGGGGAGCAGCAGCGCGGTCACGGTGCGCCGGTCTGCGCGGGCACCGCCTCGGCGCCGGCGCCCGAGAGGCCGCTGCGCTCCAGCACGAGCCGTACGAGCTCCCGGGCGGCGCCCGGGCGCGGCATGGTGGCAGCCAGGCGCTCGCGGCGGCGTTGCAGGTCGCCTGTGTCGCGCAGGAGAGCGAGCGCCCGGTCGGCCACGAGTTCGGGGTCGATGCGCCCGTTCAGCTCGACCATCAGCTCTTCGCCGCTGATGCGGTTGGGCAGCGAGACGGGCACCTTGAGGCCCTCGACGAACAGCTTCACGGCGTAACGCTTCAGGTAGCGGCCCACGAGCGGCACGAGGCCCAGCCAATGGCCGGCACCCTCGAGGGGGATCAGCTCGGGCTGGTTCATGGGCAGCAGCACCAGCGAGGGCACGCCCGCGACGCCCAGCTCGAGGGTGTTGGTGCCGGGGATGGTGATGGCCAGGTCGGCGGCGCGCATGTGCGCGTAACGCTCGGCTTCGTCCACCAGCTCGAGGACGCCGCCGGAGGGCGTGACGATGGTGTCGCCGCGCCGCTCGCCGCCGATGCCCGAGAGCGTGGCCGCGTGGCGCCCTGCGATGCCCTCCGCGATCGTCGTCTGCTTCAGCAGCCGGCTGACGGGCCACACGAAGCGCGCGCCGGGCAGTTCCGGAGCCAGGCGGTCGACTAGCGCGATGAGCAGCGGGATCAGGTGGAGGGCGAAGCCGTCGCGGCTGCCGCCGAACAGCAGCACGTGGGGGCTGCCGGGCGCCTCGGCGGGGGCGCTGGCCTCCACCGCATCGGCGACGAGGTTACCGACCACCTTCGTGCGCGCCTCGGGGGCGCCCGAGCGCAGCGCGCGCCGCAGCACCTTCTCGTCGGGCAGCAGCAGCCCGTCCAGGCCGTCGTGCCAGTACGGCTCGAAGCTGTAGCGGAAGGCGGGATAGCCGAGGCGCTTGCCGAGCGCGGCCGCCATGGCGCCGTTGCCGCCCAGGCCTATGACGACGCCCCGGCCGTGCCCGGTTGGGTCCGGCTCATGGGCCAGCTCCAGCAGCGCCTCGGGGGCGCTGCCCACCGCGGCGCTGCGCAGGTACTGGGCCGGGGTGGTGACGGCGTCCGCCCCGAAGGTGTTCGCGATGGCAGGCTCATGGCCCGCCGCGAACTGGCAGGGGATGAGGCTTATCGAGACCTTCAGGTCGGGCCGGCTGCGCCGCAGCTCCTCGAGCACGGGGCGCACCCAGGTGTACAGCTCGCCGGGGCCGTTGCTGACCAGGACGACCTGCGCCACGTCACCCTCCCGTTGCGAAGCGCGCGACGCCGCGCGTGCTGCTCTTGATGAACTCGTGTAGATAACGTACGTCCTCGTTGTCGGCTGCCAGCCGTTCGAGCTCTTCCAACTCGCGGCGGCGTACCAGGCGCAGCGCCCGCTCGATGGCCTTGTAGCGGTCGCCGACGATGCCGGCGCGCTCGAGCCCCACGCGGTTGAGGCGGAAGTGGCGGGCCGGGTTGCCGCGCGCCATGGTGAAGGGCAGCAGGTCCTGGTTGGCGGCGCTGCCGGCGCCGAACATGGCGTAGGCGCCGATGCGCCCGAACTGGTGCATCATCGAGCCCGAGCCGATCACGGCGTGGTCGCCCACCTGCACGTGGCCGCCCAGCTGCACGGCGGTGGTGAGGGTGCAGCGCTTGCCCACGGACCCGTTGTGCGACACGTGCGCGTAGCTCATCACCAGCGTGCCGGCGCCCACGCGCGTTTCGGAGCCCTCGCCGGTGGCGCGGTGCACGCTCGTGAACTCGCGCAGCACGACGCCGTCCTCGAGGACCGTACTGGTCGGCTCGCCCTTGTAGCGGGTGTCCATCGGCTCGCCGCCCACCACCGCGTAGGGGCCCAGGCGGCAGTTCTCACCGATCCTCGTACCGGCGTGCAGGACGGTGCCGGCCAGCAGCGTGGTGCCGGCGCCGACCTCGACGTCGTCCTCGATGACGACGCCGGCGCCCACTTCCACCCCTGGGTGAAGACGCGCGCCAGGCGCCACGTGAGCGCCTGGCGCGACCCGCGTCAGCTGGTCCACGCTTCGCTCCTCGCGCTGCTTCGCTCGGGGGCCTGCGGTGCCGGCGCCATGCTGTCCGCGCTGATCAACGGGCGTAGACGAAAGAGAGCGTCGCCTCTGCCGCTACCTCGTCGCCGATCAGGGCGCGCGCCTCGACGCGGCAGATGCCGCGCCGGAACAGCACGATCTCGCCGGTCAGGCGCAGCTGGTCGCCGGGCACGACGCGGCGGCGGAACTTCGCGCTGTCGACCGTGGCGAGGTAGCCCACGGCGCCTCCGGCGGTCTGACCCTCGCGTACGGCCAGGCCGACGGCGGCCGCCTGAGCCAGCGCCTCGATGATCATGACGCCCGGCATGACGGGCTCGTCGGGGAAGTGCCCCTCGAAGAACGGCTCGTTGTGGCTGACGTTCTTGATGCACTCGAAGGAGTCGCCCGATTGCGACACGAAACGGTCGACCATCAGGAACGGGTAGCGGTGCGGAAGGATGGCGCGGACGTCGACGGCCATGCGCAGAGTCTACCGCAGGCGGACGCTGCGCCCGTGCGAGGCGGCTGCAGGGCGGCAGCTTGCGTCGCCTAACGGCCCTGGCGCCGCTTGCGCCTGTGGGTCAGACGAGCGCCGGGGCGCCCGAGTGGATCTCTTCCAGCAGGCGGGTGGCCAGGGCCAGCGAGCGCACATCGTCGTCGAGGGTTCCGATGGGCTCGGCGTCGCGGCCGATGCGCGCCACGAAGTGCTCCAGTTCGCGGCGCAGCGGGTTCTCTTCGTGCACCACGTGCCTGTCGAGCTTCACGTGGCCGGCGGTGGCGCCCGCGGCCGGGGCGCGGTAGATCATGACCTCGGTGTATGGCTCCTTGGCGAAGTCGACGCGGATGGTCTGGCTGCGCTCGGCCACCAGCAGGCTGCGCTCGGGGTCTGGAGAGGCGCGGCTGGCGAGGAAGCGCGCGATGCAGCCGTTGTCGAAGAGGATCTGCGCGGCCGCCACGTCCTCGTGCGGGCTGCCGTTCAGGGCGTGGCCCGCTGCCGACACCTGCACCGGCTTGCCGCCGACGAGGCCGAGCACGATGTCGATGTCGTGGATCATGAGGTCGAGCACGACGCCCACGTCGCGCACGCGCTGCGAGGGCACAAGCCGGCGCGCCTCGATCAGGTACGGCTCGCGCACCTGCTTCTGCAGCATCTGCACCGCGGCGTAGAAGCGCGTGATGTGCCCCACCTGCAGCACGCGGCCTTCGGCCCGAGACAGCTCGGTAAGCGCCCGGGCCTGCAGCAGGTCGGTGGCGACGGGCTTCTCGACCAGCACGTGCACGCCTGCTTCCAGCAGGGTGCGCGCCACCGGGTAGTGGAGGCTGGTGGGCACGGCGACGCTGGCCGCGTCGATGCGCTCGGCCAGCAGCAGCTCTTCGACGGTCTCGTAGGTGGCGCAGCCGTAGGTGGTGCGCATCTCGGCGCGGCGCTCGGGGTCGGTGTCGACCATGGCGACCAGCTCGACGCGCGGCATGGTGGCGTAGTTGAGGGCGTGATAGCGCCCCATCACCCCGGCCCCCACCACCGCGACCCGCAACGTACGGCTCACGACGGGAGCCCCTCGGCGCGCACGTGCCTCATGACGGCGCGCGCCACGGCGTGATGCAGGGCGTGCGAGCCGCGCCGGAGTTCGAGGCGTGCTTGGAGGGGACGACCCAGAAGTGCCAGGTCACCGAGAGCGTCGAGCGCCTTGTGGCGGACGGGCTCGTCGGGATGCCGAAGCGGACGCAGCGGTCCATCATCGTCGAAAACGATAGCATGCCGCTCGCTCGCCCCCAGCGCCAATCCGCGCGCTTTCAGCGCCTCCCAGTCGGCCAGGAAGCCGAAGGTGCGAGCGTCCAGCAGCGCAGCGTAGTCGTCCGGCCCGCCGGCCCAGCTCTGTTGCCCGATGGCGGGGTGCCGGAAGTCGATCGAATACGAAAGGCTCTCCGGGCCCGGCGTCACCGCAGCGTAGCCGCCGTTCAGCTCGACCTCGAGCGCGCCGTCGACCGTCAGGGGCGGGGGAGGGGGCGGCGGCGCTCCCAGCGCGGCGATCGGCTCGGCCCAGGGCGCCGCGGAGCCGTCCAGGATGGGCAGCTCGTCGCAGCTGACCTCCACCAGTACGCCCTCGAAGAAGCCCGCCACCCGCAGAGCGGCCAGCAGGTGCTCGACGAGGTGCACCTGCGCGCCGTCCGTGCCGAGGCTGGTGGCGCGCTGCGCGCCCACGACGTTGTCGATGGTGGCGGGGACGATGGTGCGGCCGCGCCTGAAGCGCAGCGGGCCGTCCTCGCGGTGCAGCGTCACGCGGCTGGTGACGCCCGAATGTATGGCGACGCCTTCGAGGCTGGTGGCTTGGCTTCTCATCCGTGATCCGCTCTGACGTCGTTCGCGCTGCCGTCATTGACCCAGCTGTCGTTCACCCTGCCGTCGTTCACCCTGCCGTCGTTAGCCCAGCTGTCGTTCACTCTGCCGTCGTCAACCCAGCCGTCGTTCACTCGGCGCCGTCCGTCCGGCCGCGGCGCGGGCGCACGGCTTCCCAGATGCTCTCGAGCTTGCCGAGCAGGTAGAGCTCGCGGACGAAGGCGCGGTGCGGCCGGGCCGGGAAGCCGGCCCAGGTGGCGCCGGCCGGCACGTCCTTCGTCACGCCGCTGCGCCCCGCCAGGCGGGCGCCGTCGCCGATGGTGATGTGGTCGCTGATGGCCACGTCGCCGCCGACGATTACGCCGCGGCCGATCTTGCTGCTGCCGCCGATGCCGGCCATCCCGGCCACCAGCGTGTCGCTGCCGATGATCACGTTGTGGCCTATCTGGCAATGGTTGTCGATCTTGGTGCGGGCGCCGACGACGGTGTCGCGGAGCGTGCCGCGGTCGACCGCCGTGTTGGCGCCGATCTCGACGTCGTCCTCCAGCAGCACGCCGCCCAGGTGATGGATCTTCTCGGCGCCGCGCGGCCCGGCGGCGTAGCCGAAGCCGTCGGCGCCGATCACGGCGCCTGCGTGCAGGATCACGCGGTCGCCCAGGCGGGTGCCCGGGTACAGCGTCACGTTCGGATGCACGGTGCAGCCGGCGCCCAGCGTGACGCCGGCGCCGATCACGGCGTTGGCGCCGACCGTGCAGCCGTCACCGAGGCGCGCGCCGGCCCCCACCACCGCGCCCGGCGCCAGGGCCACTCCCTGGCCGAGCGTGGCGCTCGGGTCGACACGCGCTTCGGGGCTGATGCCCTCGGCCACCGGCGGGCGCCGGTCGAAGAGGCGGCTGAGGCGGGCCAGCGCCAGGCGCGCGTCCGGCACCAGCAGGAGCGCTCCGCCGGCCGCCGCCTTCGTGACGCGTTCGTCGCCCTCCTTCGCGAGCAGCAGCGCGGGCCACGGTGCCGGAAGCTGTGCCCCTTCGGGAAGGACCACGACGGACTCGTGGGCGCGCGCCGCGTACCCGTCGCTGGCGGGGTCCGCCAGCAGGCGCAGCGTCGCCGGGCCGGCCGCGGCTACTTCGTCCGCCAGCCGCCCCCCGGTGGCCTCGACGACCTGCTCGAGCGTCACGCCTGCCGAGCGCCCGGGCGCGTGCTCCTCATTCCGTGGCATCGCGCTCACCTCCCGCACCTTCCGGGTCCTCGTCCGCCGCACCGTCCCCGGCCTCTCCGGTAGCGTCGTCTTCTTCCTGGGCGTCGAGCTCGTCGGCGCCCGGCCGCGCGTCGCCGTCGCCGGGCTCTCCGCCCGAAGCGGCGACTACCGTCAGCTCGACCCTCTCGTGCCCCTCCACCACGAAGGGGAAGGGCGAGCGCAGCAGGCGCAGCAGCTCGCCGTCTTCCGTCACGGCCTCGACGATCAGCTCGTTCGAGCGCACGCGGTGACGCAGCGCCTCCAGCAGCTCGCCGAAGGTGCGGGGCGCGTCGATCTCCTGCTCGTCGAGGTCCAGGTCGCCGGTGTTGCGCGGCACGCCGCCGCCGCGTATCAGCAGGGTCACGACGCCTTCCAGATCGAAGGGCAGCGGCACGGTGACGGTTCGCACCACGGCGCGCTCGCGGTGGGGCTGCAGGCGCAGGTGGACGTGGGCGGCGTCGCCGGCGGTCACGGTGCTCGCCTCCAGCACCGCCTCCTCGAGCGACGCCACGCGCTGCCGCTCGTCGAGGCGCACGTTGATCGAGACCCGCTCGACGTCCGCGCTGCCGTAGCGGTTGTCGGCCAGCACCAGCAGCGGTCCGCCCGCCAGCTGCGCGGCTGCGAGCGCGATGTCGGACGGGTGGCTCACCTGCTCCAGCACGTTCACGCGCTGGCCGCCCGTGAGGCCGATCTCCCAGGCCAGCTCGGCCGAGCCGCCGTCGGTGGCGCCCAGGGCGCGGTCGAGCAACTGCAGGGCGCCGGTGGCGATCAGGACGGGGTAGAGGCGTTCGTCGGCGGCCACCTCGTACTCGAAGCGGGGCTCGCCGGGCAGGCCCAGCAGGCTGAGGCTGACCTCGATGGTCGGGGGGCCGCCGTCGACGCGGCCCGCCAGGGCGGTGGGGCGGTCCTGCTCGATGGTGCCCAGCACCCTCCGGCCGACGTTGGCGAGCTTGAACGGCACCTCGCTGCTGGAGACGATGGCGGTGACGAAGGCGGGCACGAACGGCAGCTGAACGGCGCCGGTGCCCAGGAAGGGGTGGCCGAAGGCCAGCAGCCGGTCGCCCGAGACGGCGGTGACGGTGCCGACGGCCGACATCTGCACGTCGCCGCTGACGAGGGCCACGGCGATGGCGCTGCCGGGCGCCAGGCGGTAGTCGGCGTCGGCGCTGGCCGGCGCCGTGCCGCTGACCTGAACGGGCAGGGGCGTCACGCTGGCGTCGCGGAAGAGCGGCGCCAGCATGGCCGCGGCCCGCGGACCCGCGCCGCTCAGCAGCACGGGGGTGGCCACGGGCAGGGCGACGCCGTAGCCGGGCACTTCCACGGGGCCAACCGAGGACGTCCGGTCGGCGGAGCGCATGTCGGCGATGGGCGTCACCAGGGCGATCTGGTGGTCGGCGTTGGGGAAGACGTAGCCGATGGCGCCCAGCAGGGCGTCGCCGCGCTCGGTGCGGACGTAGACGGGGCTGCCGCTCATGCCGGCCGCCACGCCGCCCGTCCGCTCGATGAAGGGGCCGCTGGCACGCACGAGCACGAGCGGGAAGCCGTTGCCGCCGTCATGCTGCACCCCCAGGACCTCGATGGGGAAGCGCTCGATCCGGTTGCCTGGTCCCGCCGTCAGGGCGTAGCCGGTGTCGCCGACGACAACCTGGTCGACGGGAATCTCCAACGCGGCGGTGACGGCTCTGGTAGCCGCGCCGGTGCTGCCCTGCGCGGCCGCGGTCGGCAGCAGGGCGAACAGGGCGAGCACGGGCAGCAGGGCCAGGACGGCGCCGGTCAGCGCCCGCTTGGGCGCCCACCGGGACGGTGCGCCGGACGCGAACCATGCAGTCCACGGCACCACCGCCTGCTGCTTGGCCGCGCGGCGGTGGAGGCCCGCCGCCACGCTCAACGCCTCAGGAAGTTGTCGGAGATCAGCGCGTCCTGCAGGACGTGGATCATGTCGAGGGCCTGACCGGTGCCCAGCGCGACGGCCTCCGTGGCGGCCTCGGCGACCATCACCGGGATGCCCGTGGTCTGGCGCAGCAGCTCGTCGAAGTTGCGCAGCAGCGAGCCGGAGCCCGTCATGATGATGCCGCGGTCGATGACGTCGGAGACGAGCTCTGGCGGCGCCTGCTCGAGGACGCGCCTGACGCCGTCGGCGATCTTCTGGATCGGCTCCTTCAGCGCGTCCACCACGTCCTGGGTGGTGACCGTGATGCTCTTGGGCAGGCCGTTGATCAGGTCGCGCCCGCGCACCTGCATGTCGAGGTTGTCTTCCGGTCCGCGCAGCATGGCCGCGCCGACCTTCATCTTGATCTCTTCGGCGGTGCGGTCGCCGATCAGCAGGTTCTCTTTGTGCCGGATGAAGCGGATGATCGACTCGTCGAACTCGTTGCCCGCAATGCGCATGCTCTCGGAGACGACGATGCCGCCCAGCGAGATGATGGCCACGTCGG
>CAZVCT010000072.1:0-11550 GCA_964625655.1 uncultured bacterium | reverse complement strand
CGCCGGGAGGGGCCCCCGCGGCGCTGGGGATTCTTGGTTTCGCGTGGTTCCCCACCCCACCCCCGGCGACGAGCGCGTTGGTGAGTTCGGAAACCACTCGCGGAAGTAGGTCGAACTCCCGCGGCGCAGGCTGTTCGCTCCTCCGGCGCAGGCTTTTAGCCCCCGAGCAGAGGACAGCCGCACTCCCCAGCCAATGAGATGCGGCGCCCCCGACTCGCATCGGGAGCGCCGCAACAGCTTGCCGCAGCCAAGCCGCCCGGGGGCGGCGCTACGTCAGGCGTGGATCAGTCGAGCTGCTCGAGCTGCTCGTCGAGGATGAGGTTCGCTTCGCGGGTGGCGAACTCGAGGGTCTCTTCGACGTCGGCGCCGTCCATGATGGCGGCCATCTCGGAGTCGAGGAGCGCGCGGACGAAGTCGTAGCCCGGGACGTTCGGCTCGGCGATGCCGTACTCGAGCATCTCGAAGGCGGTCTGGTACGACGGCAGTTCGGCGAAGACGTCACCCAGGCCCGCCGCTACGCTCTCGCGCACGGGGAAGTACTGGCTGGCGGCGGCCCATTCGGCCTGCGCTTCGGTGCCCGTGTAGTACTTCAGGAAGAGCCAGGAGGCGAGGGTCGCTTCGGGGCTGTGGCCGGCCGGGATGCTGACCGAGGCGCCGTAGACGTTCATGACCGGCTCGGGGGTGGTGTGCGGGATGGCCGCGACGTTCCACTCGAAGTTGGCGCCCGCTTCGACGGCGCTCTGGTAGAACGGCAGGCCCGAGGAGCTGGAGACCGTGAAGAGGGTGCGGCCGGCGCCGAAGTTGGTCTGGTCGCCGTACTGCTCGGCGACGAAGACGGCGCAGCCCTTGTCGAACAGGCCCTGGAGGAACGTCATCGCGGCGATGGCGCCCGGGTCGTCCAGGGTGTAGCGGTTCGTCTCGGCGTCGTAGACGTTGCCACCGAACGCGAAGGTCCAGGAGGCGAAGCGGCTGGCGTCGATCGAGAGCTCGTAGCCGTACGGGGTGCCGGTGGCGGTGGCGCCCGAGAAGGCGTTCTCGCTGGCGGCGCAGGCGGCGGCTTCGAACTGCTCGGGCGTGGTGGGGGCGCCTTCGAAGTCGATCAGGCCCTGCTCACGGAGTTCGTCGAGCCAGTCCTGGTTGAAGTAGAGGACTTCCATCGAGCGGTTCGGCGCGATGCCGAGGCGCTGGTTGTCGAAGGTCGGGAAGACGTCCGACTGGAAGAAGCCGGGGAAGAAGTCGGCGACGTCTTCCTCGGAGAGGCCCCAGCGGTCGGATTCGACGAGCGGGGTCATGTCGACGAGGCCGTCGACGAGCTGGTAGGTGGCCGCCTGGTTCTGG
Organism: uncultured bacterium; assembly: GCA_964625655.1. Taxonomy (GTDB): domain Bacteria; phylum Deinococcota; class Deinococci; order Deinococcales; family Trueperaceae; genus JAAYYF01. Next base: position 10,212 of record CAZVCT010000072.1, on the reverse strand, counting down.
TAGGCGACGACGATGTTCGGCGTCTCGTTGGTGCCGAGCAGCGTCACCATCTTCTGGAAGATGTCGTCGTAGCCGCCCTGGTACTCGGCGACGACCGTGATGCCGTACTCGTTCTCGGCGTTGAAGCGGTCGACGATCTCCTGCAGGGCCGTCTCGCGCTCGCGGCTGTGCTGGTGCCAGAAGCTGACGGTCTGACCCGTCGGGTCGACGTTCTCGTAGCTCATGTTCTCCTGCGCCATGGCCGGGACGGCCAGCAGCAGCGCCAGGAAAGCGGCGACTATCGGCTTGACTCTCTTCATCTGCTTTCTCCTTCCGAACTGGTGGAACCTTCGAACGAACGCGCGCGCCGCCTACCGGCGAGCGCAAGGCCTTCCAACTCGGCCGGCGCACAAAGGAGCCGCGCGGCCTTTTCGCACCAACGGACAGCGGTCCGTGAATGCCGAGAAACGTCGTGCGCCACCGTGCTCATCCCTTGAGCCCCGAGGTGGCGATACCCTCGGTGAACTGCTTCTGCGTGAAGAAGTAGATCACCAGCACCGGCAGCACCGTGATGACCGTGCCCGCCATCAGCAGGTTCGTCTCGGGGCCCGCCTCCGAGAGGAACGTGTACAGCCCGACCCCCAGGGGGCGCCACTGCGGCGTGGTCGTCACGAGCAGGGGCCAGAGGAACTCGTTCCACGAGGTGACGAACGTGAGGAGCGTCGCCGTCATCAGGACCGGCTTGCTCATGGGGATGACGATGGCGGTCAGGAAACGCAGGTGCCCCGCGCCGTCGATGACGGCGGCGTCGTAGAGCTCGTTGGGGATGCCCACGAAGAACTGGCGCAGCAGGAAGATGATGAACGCCGTGGCCATGAACGGCACCGTCAGGGCGGGCAGGCTGTTCACCCACGAGCCCCAGGGGATGACCTGGCCGCGCACCATCAGCAGGTTCGGGATGAAGGTGACGGTGCCCGGGATCATCAGCGTGGCCAGCAGCAGCATGAAGATCGCCTCGCGGCCCGGGAAGCGGATGCGCGCGAAGGCGTAGGCCGCCAGCGTGCACGTCACGAGCACGCCCAGGATGACGACGCCGGTGATGATCACCGAGTTGCGGAAGTAGAGCGCGAAGTTCGCCTCCGACCACGCCACGGTGTAGTTCGACCATTGCGGCGATGCCGGCAGCGCCACGCGGTTGATCGTCTCGCCCAGCGTCATCAGCGACGTCGAGAGCATGTAGAAGAACGGCGTGACGCTGACGAGCGCCCCGACGATCAGCAGGAAGTAGACGGGCAGGTGCGCCAGGCGGAACTCGAACGGCTCGCGCTGCCGGCGCGCCGGCTTGGGCGTCGCCTGCACCTCGACGGTGGCGAGCTCGGCGGTGCGCTGCTCGCGGGCGGTCGTGTCAGCCACCGAGGGCCCTCCGTCCGAAGAAACGGTTCTGCATGAGCGTCAGGATCAGGATGATCGCGAAGAGGATCACCGACTGCGCCGCGGCCGTGCTGAAGTCGTTGCGGCGGTAGAACGTGTCGAAGATCACGATGCTGGCCGTGTCTATGGCGTCGCGCGTGGCCCCCGACCTCATCACGTAGATGTGCGTGAACGCCTGGAAGGTGCCGATGAAGCCGAGCACCGTGAGGTAGAAAGTGACCGGCGACAGCAGCGGCACCGTGATGTAGCGGAAGCGCTGGCGGCCGTTGGCGCCGTCGATCGAGGCGGCGTCGTACAGCTCGGGCGCGATGCCGCCCAGGCCGGCCAGGAAGATGACGGCGTTGTAGCCCGTGTACGTCCAGATGCCGAAGATGATGACGGTGACGAGCGCCAGCGACGGGCCCGCCCAGAAGCCGCTGAAGTCGACGTTGGGGAAGATGCCGCCGAAGAGCAGCTGCGAGACGGGCTTCGTCTCGAACAGCCAGCGTTGCGGCTCGATGCCCACCCAGCCGAGCACCTGGTTGGCCAGGCGCTCTTCGCGCGGGCTGAAGATGTTGCGGAAGATGGCCGCGCCGGCCACGGCTGGCGTCACGTAGGGCAGGAAGTAGAGCATGCGGAACAGCTCCTGCCCGCGGATCTTCTGGAAGAGCAGCGTGGCTATCACGAGCGCCAGCGCGATCTGGATGGGTACCGAGCCGAAGCCGTAGTAGACGGTCCGCACCAGGCCGTTGAGGTAGGCGCGGTTGCCCGCCTCCATCATCAGGCCCCAGCCCAGCGCGATCGCGACGCCGGACCCGAGCAGCACCATGGCGCCCAGCGCCTTGGCGAGCATGGGCGAGGCGCGGCCGTCGCCGCGGAAGGCGTCGGTCCAGAGCCAGTGCGCCACCAGGATCAGGAGCAGGCCGCCGAAGAAGGCGGCGGCGCCCCACCAGTCGCCGAAGGTGTTCGTGTAGTTGCGCAGGCCGATGAACGCGCCCTTGCGGATGCGCCACTGGTGGACGCTCATGTAGAACGAGTAGAGGATGGGGAAGAGCCCGAAGACGGTGATGACCAGCGTGGCGGGCAGGATGAACAGGTAGGCCGTCAGCCAGTCGCGACGATCGCGTGCGCTGCTGCGGCGTTTCGTGTTCCTGCGGGTAGGTGTGTCCGTGGACATGGGTGTTACGGGGTTCCCATCAGGTTCGTCCGGCGCGGGCGGAAGCCTCACCGGCTGTCGCAGCGTAACCGCGTTCGGTCATCGTCCTGTCAGGCATGCCGGGGCCGACCTCTGCCGCAAAGTCGCATCGCTTCAACTATAGCCAACGAGGCGCGCCGCCGGTTCCGACCCGCTACCGCCTCGGATAACACCGCGTTAACCGTTACCGGACCAACGGTTCAGGTTCGCAGGCCCATGGCCGCGGTGCGAGGGCGCGCGTAACGCTACAGTTGCCGGATGAAGGTTCAGGAGCACTACTTCGCCGAGCTCGTGCCGGGCCTCGAGGCGTTCGGCCGCGCCGAGCTCGAGCGGCTCGGGGCGCGCAACATCACGCGAGCCGGCGACGGCGTCCGCTTCGACTCGGGCGACGTCAAGCGCGTCAGGAAGGCGCGCACCGTCGCCGCGCTCTACCTCTCGCTGTCGTTCGACGTGCCGCGCCCGAAGGCGCTGCTGGGCGACCAGGCTTTCAAGCGCCTCACCGAGGCCGTAAGGCGCGTGGCGGGCGAGCACGGCCGCGGCAGCGCCCTGTCGGGCGGCCCGTTCGACGGGTTGCGCCTGGCCGCCGCCGGCTCCGACTCGGCCGTCATGCAACGGCTGGGGAACGAGCTGGCGAACGCAGCCGGCCTGGGCTACGACCCCGAGGACGGCGAGCTGCTCGTGCGGCTTCGGCCCGAGCCGCGTGGCACCGGCTGGGAGGCGCTCGTGCGCCTGACGCCTCGGCCCGCCTCGGCCCGCGAGTGGCGCGTCTGCAACCGCGCCGGAGGCCTGAACGCGGCGGTGGCGGCCGCCATGAACGAGCTGGTGGGCATGAAGGCCAGCGACCGCTACCTGAACCTGATGTGCGGTTCCGGCACGCTGCTCGTGGAGCGCGCCCTGGTGGGGCCCGCAAGGCGCATGGTGGGGGTCGACGTCGACCCGGCCGCCCTCGTGTGCGCCGAGCGCAACCTGCAGGCCGCCGGCGTGGCCGACCAGGTGGAACTGCTGGCGGCGAACGTGGCCGAACTGGAGGATGGAACCGGGCCCTTCGACGTGATCGTGGCCGACGCGCCGTGGGGCGACGCCATAGGCGGCAAGGCATCGAACCGGGACCTGTACCCGACCCTGCTGGAGCGCGCCGCCGCGTTGGCCGCCCCGCGCGCGCGCTTCGCGCTCCTGACGCACGAGGTGAAGCTGGCGCGCCGCCTCGTGGCGGCCTCGGAAGAGTGGGCGCAGAAGCGCGAACTGCAGGTAGCGCACGGCGGCCACAACCCGCTTCTGCTGCTGCTGGAACGGCGCTGAGGCGCCAGGAGCCTGTGATATCCTTCGCCCCGTGACTAACGCACTTTCCGGCATCGCGACGGGCCTCGTGGCAGGCGCCGGAACGCCGTGAGAGCCGCCGATCTCGGCCGGCTCAAGCCGGGCTGGTACGTGCTGATAGCGTTGGCGCTCTACTCGATCGTCGCCACCGTCCTGCTGGTGCGGGGCTCCGGCGAACGCGAGCCCGCCCCCCAGGCCGAGCCTCCCGGCATCGTCGGCACGGGCGGCCCCGAGGCGCCGGCCTCCGCCAGCGCCGCCTCCGCCGGGCTCTGGTTCCCCATCCCCGGCGCGCGCCTTCCCGCCTCCGACGAGAACCTGCCCGGCGCCCCGCGCACCTACCGCCACGGCGTCAGCCAAGGCTTCGACTTCTACGACGGCGACGCCGGCGTGCCCATCCAGTACGGCACGCCGGTGGTGGCGGCCGCCGACGGCCAGGTCGTGCGCGCGGACCTCGGCTACACCGAGATCGACCCGCGCGACTGGGAGGTACTGATGGCCGACGTCTCCGAAGCCGGCGCCGACGACGAGCAGCTCGACAGGCTGCGCGGCCGTCAGCTGTGGATCCGAACCGCCGACGGCACCATCCTCCGCTACGGGCACCTGGCGGGCCTGCGCGCCGGCCTGCGCACGGGCAGCGACGTCTACCGCGGCCAGGTCATCGGCTACGTCGGCAACTCTGGCACCGACCGCGCCCTGGCGGGCGGCCAGGACGGCGCCCGCCTCCGCTTCGAGATCTGGAACGAGGACGGCGACTTCTTCGGGGCCGGCCAGGACGCCACCGAGGTTCGGCTGGCAGCCTCCGCGCTGTTCGTGGGGCCATGAACGAGCTACCCGAAGACCTGAAGCCCAGGCGCAGGACGCTGCCGCACCTGGTGGACGGCTCCGAACCCACCGCACTGCAGATCGTGTGGCAGAACGTCTGGGTGCGGGCGGTGACGTACGTCGTCCTCACCGTCCTGGTGCTGTTCATCCTCTGGCGCCTGCGCGGCGGCTACGCCTTCGCGCTGCAGGTGGCCGTCCTCGGCTTCCTCATCGCCTACATCCTGCACCCGATCGTCGAGTGGCTGAGGCGCCTGCGGGTCGCGCGTGGGCTGGCCGTGGCCATCACGTACGCGCTGCTGCTGTTGCTGCTTGCGCTGGGCTCGGTGATCATCAGCCAGGTCGTGCTGGAGACGGGCCGCTTCGTGCAGCTGATCCCGAACGCCCTAGACAACGTCAGCGAGTGGTTCGCCGCGGCGCAGAACTGGCTGGCGCAGATCGGCGACCGCCTCCCCAGCTTCCTGTCGGACCGCCTGGGCGTGGCCGAGGACAGCGGCGAGATCGCGCTTCAGGTGCGCGAGCAGTTCCAGAACTTCCTGCAGTCGCTCGTCAGGAGTGTGCAGGGCCTCCTCGAGCAGCTCGTCACGGGCGGGCCCAGCCTGCTCGTCTCCGGCGCCACGGCGGTCATCTCGACCACCTTCCAGATCTTCCTGATCCTGCTGGCGGGCGCCTACTTCCTCTACGACTTCCCACGCTTCGGCCAGGCGTTCCGGCGCCTGGTGCCCGTGCGGCACCGCGCCGTCACCGACGACCTGATGGGCAAGGCCGACCTGGCCGTGGGCGGCTACCTGCGCGGTCAGCTGCTGATAACGATGCTTTTGGGCGTGATGATCTGGATCGGCCTCAGCCTGATCGGCATCCCGCTGGCCACCGCGATCAGCTTCCTGGCGGCGGTCTTCAACCTCGTGCCGTACCTGGGCCCCATCCTGGGCGTGGTGCCGGCCGTGCTGCTGGGGTTCACCGTCAGCCCGTGGGCGGCGGTGCTGGCGGCGGTCGTCTTCACCATCGCCAACCAGGTCGAGGCGCACCTGCTGTCGCCCCTCATCCTGTCGAGGAACACGAACCTCCACCCGATCACCGTGATGCTCTCGATCATGGCCGGCATCGGGCTGATGGGCCTGCTGGGCGCGCTGATCGCGGTGCCGCTCGTGGCCCTCACGAAGGTCGTGATGGACGACTACCTGCTGACGCGCCCGGCCTTCACCGGCGTGCCGCGCAACAGCTACCCCGAGGAGCCGCCCGTCCTGGCCAACAAGGAGCGCAAGGGACTCGGCAAGGGCAGGGACAAGAAGGACAAGGACAAGAAGAAGGACAAGTAGAACGCGACCGGCCTCAGCTCGCGAGGCTCTTCGGGGACCTGCGTTCGCTGCGGGAGCGCGTGCTCTTCCAGTCGTACATGCGTCCGTCGGCGCGCTTCATCAGGGCCTCGTGGTCGAGCCCGTCGTTCGGGTAGCTGGCCAGCCCCACGCTGGCGCCCAGCTTGATGCCCTGCACCTCGATCTGCGAGACGAGGCTGGCCAGGCGCTCCATCGCCACGTGCGCGGCCTCGGGGCGCACCTCGGGCAGCATCAGCACGAACTCGTCGCCGCCCCAGCGGAAGACCGAGTCGGTCGAGCGCTTCGCGCGCTTGAGCACGTCGGCCACCTGGACGAGGACGTCGTCGCCTACGGCATGACCGAAGCGGTCGTTGAACTGCTTGAAGTTGTCGAGGTCGATCATGACGAGGTTGAGGTGATGTTCGTAGCGCCGGGCGCGGGCCAGCTCCTGGCGCGCCATCCGCTCGAACCCCTCGCGGTTCCCCAGCCCCGTGAGGGCGTCGGTGACGGCCGAGCGCTCCAGCTCGACCATCTGCTCGGCCTGGCGCACCACGACCGCGATGTGCTGCGCGAACGCCTCGGCCAGGCGCAGGGCGCTCGTGCTGAAGGCGTCCTCCGTCGAGAAGTTGTCGATGTTCAGGATGGCCACGATGCCGCTGGCGTCGGAGATGGGGATCATCACCTGGCTACGCATCTCGGTGACGCGCGCGTTCTTGATGTTCATGGGCGTGCGCTCGGCGGTGCCGCTGTGGTCGGCGATCGAGCCGCCCTTGAGCACCCGCGCGATCCCCTGCTCGAAGCGCTCGGGGTCGCCGGCGTACCACTCCAGCTGCTCCTGGTAGGTGAACGGCCCCGCGTTGTCTTGCAGCTCTTCCAGGTCCCAGCCGATCGCCGCCTCGTAGTAGAAGAGGTCGCTGTGGCGGACGAGGATGCTGACGGCCTCGGCGCCCGGCACGAGGTCGAGGGTCGCCTCGGCGGCGCGGTTGTACAGCACGTTCGGCGCCTCCGAGCTGCTCAGCTGGCGGATCACCTCGAGCATGGCCAGCAGCTGTCGGTTGAGGGTGGCGCGCTCGAGGGCGGCCGACAGGGGCGGCGCGGCGGCCAGCAGCATGCGCTGCTGCTCGTCGGTCCAGGGGCGCACGCTGCGCAGGCGCGTCAGGGCCAGCAGCGACTGCATCTGGCCGGCGGTGTCGACGATGGGCAGCAGCGCCACCGAGCGGGCGTCGGCGGACGCGGTCCAGACGGGGTGCTGGATGTCGTCGACGAAGACGGGTTCGCGCTTCTCCCAGACGTCGGCGAGGGAGCCGGTCAGGGGGAGGCCCTCGAACAGGCGGCGCTCGAGTTCGAAGGTGAAGTCGCCGCGCACCGCCAGCGGGCTCAGGTGCCCGTGCTTCAGCATGAGGAAGGCGCCGCAGTCGACGTCGAGCGCGGGCAGCAGCACCTCGAGGGCGGCGCCGGCGGCGTCGCCGACGTCGTCGGTCATCAGCAGGCGCTGGCTCAGGTCGGCCAGCGTCTTCTGCTCGGCCTTGTTGCGCTCGAGCGCCGCCGAGGCGTCGAGGCGGTAGAGCACCTCTTCGATCATGCGGACGAACGCCTCGAGGGCGGGCTGTACGTCGCCGGCGAAAGCGTCGAGCGTGTCGTGCTCGAGGTTCAGCACCGCCCGGACGGCGCCGTCCACGACGATCGGCAGGGCCAGCTCGCTGAGGGTGGGGTCGGCGCCCGGCGCCACCATGTAGTCGGCGTCGACGGTCGTGTCGGGCACGTACTGCTTCTTGCCGGTCACGTACGCCCGGCCCGTGACGGTCTCGTAGGGGATCGTGAAGTCGGGCTCGACCTTCCAGCGCCACGTGGTGTGCACGCGCAGGTGGTCGCCCTCGGGCACGAAGACCTCGGCGTGGGTGAACGGCAGGATGTCGGACAGCAGGCGCGGCGCGTTGCGGAAGAGGTCGGCTTCGCTGCTCGACTGGTTGAGCTCGACGGCGGCGTGCTGCAGCAGCCGGGCGCGGCGTTCGGAGTGACGGGCGCGGCGCTCGGAGCTGCGCCACAGCCGGAAGATCGTGTCGCCTGCCAGCGTGCCCAGAACCATCGCCAGCACGAACCCGCCGTAGTCGAGGACGTCGGCGGGCACCCCGGTGGCGTAGGAGCGCAGCCAGAGGAGCGCCAGGCCCATGGGGGCGACCTTGGCGGCGGCCCGCCAGCCGAGCCCGGTGGCGATGACGAGTACGGGGATGGCGATGAGGAAGCCCTGCCACAGATCGGTGTCGGGCAGGGGGAAGCTCAGGAGGAAGAGGAGCGAGGACAGCACGGCCAGGAAGACCGGGGCGGCCTTCAACCGGACGCGGTGGCTCCGGCGGTTGGGGTCTGGCTGCGAGCGTTCCACGGATGCATTCTTCCTGATGGCCTCTGACAGGTTCCTTAAGTCTTTCTGACAGGTTCGTCACGCTGCGAGGACGGGTTCTTCACGCCGGCGCCGCGCCGGACGATGGTGAACCTGCCCCCGGTGGGCCACCCGGGGCAGCGCGATAGACTGGTTCGCGTGAAGAAGCGACGCCAGCCCAGCCGCCAGGAGCGACCCTCCCGCCTCGACCTCGAGGCGGTGGGGCTGGTCCTGCTGGCGATCGGCGTCTTCATGGCCGGGGTGCTCGTTCCGGCGCTGCCCACGGGCGCCCTGGGCGCCAGCGTGCGCGAGGCGCAGGTGGGGCGAATCGGCTGGGCGGCGTACACCTTCCCGCTGCCCATCCTGCTGCTGGGCGCGCTCTTCCTGATGCGCCGCAACCCGCGCTGGTGGCCGCGCGCCCTGCTGGGCTACCTGCTGCTGGTGGCGGGGCTATGGGGCATCACGGTGGGGGTGGCACCCGCCGCCACGGGCGCCTGGGGCGCCGGCGTGCGCGGCGGCCTCGGCAGCCTGTGGGGCACCCTGGCGGCGCTGCCGGCGGTGGTCGTCGCCACGGTGGGCCTAGACCTGCTGCTGGGCTGGCCGCCCACCCGCCTCCTGCGCGGCGCGCTGCGGGCCATCTTCGGGGCGTTGAAGCGGGCGTGGACGTGGTTCACGGGCTGGCGCCGCGAGATGCGCCGCCGCGCCGCGTTCCAGGCCGACGTGGCGCAGACGCGCCGTGCGCTCGTGGAGCTCGACAAGGACCTGCAGGCGCTCAGCAGCCTCTACCCCGGCAGCGCCGAGCTGGAGCGCTGGCGCGCCGACGTGCAGGAGACCCGCCGCCTGCTGGCCGACCCAGACGCCCACGACCTGAAGGAAGCGCGCGCCGACCTCAAGGCGTGGCAGGGCGCCGTGGCCGGGTTCACCAAGGACCGGGCCATCGAGCTGGGCTTCCAGCTCGAGAACGAACAGGCGCGCCCGCCCGACGCGAACACCACCACCTTCGACGCCTGGACCACGGCGCTGAAGCGCGGGCTCGACGACCCGCTGACCGAGCGGGGCGCGGCGGCCGAGGCGCTCGAACGCGTCCGCAAGGCCCTGGCGCTCGACCTGGTGGCGCTGTCGGAGCGGTTGAAGCGCCTGACGCGCGAGCGCGAGCTGGACCGGCGCGAGCTGAAGCGCATGGACCCGCGTAGGCTGGCGCAGGCGTACCAGGCGCACGGCAAGCGCGTGCAGGAGCTGCGCCAGGCCGAGGTCGACGCCGAGGCCGTGGCCACGCACGCCGCCGAGCTGGAGGAGTGGCGCCCGCTGATCGCACGCCTCGCCGCCGCACTGGCGGCCTACCCCGACTACGACGAGCTGGACGACTACCACCGAACCCTGGCCACCGAACTCTCCGCCAAGGGGCGCGACCTGCTGCTGCAGGACATCGGCTGGAGCGAGGCGCTGGCGGCCGTGCTGACGCGCGCCGAGGCGTACCGCATCGAGCAGGAGCGCCTGGCGGCCGAACGCGCCGCCGCCGAGGAGCGCGAACGCATCGCCGCCGAGGAGGCGCTGGCAGAAGCCGAGGCGGCCGAGGCGGAGGAAGCGGAGCGCCGCGCGCTCGAAGCCGACGCGGAGGCGGCCGAGCTGGCAGCCGAGCGCGAACGGCAGGAGCTGGAAGACCTGGCCCTGGCCGAGACGGAGCTCGAGCGCGCCGGCCTGGTCGGCAAGGCGGCCCGGGTGGCGCCCGCCGCCGCCGCGGGGGCCGGTGGCGGGGTGTTCGTCGACGAGCGCGTCGAGCGCGCGCTGCTGGACGACAC
>CAZVCT010000071.1:0-11615 GCA_964625655.1 uncultured bacterium | reverse complement strand
GCGCCGACTCCTCGATGCGCGAGTAGATGCTCTTGCCGCTGATGTTGAAGAGCTGGGCGTACTCCCAGGCGGTGATGCGGATGGGGTCGAGCGTCAGGTCGTCCTTGGTGATGTCGGAGAGCGCCAGCACCAGCAGGCGCTTGGTGAGGATGCCCATCTCCTGGCGGCTGAGCGCCAGGGGGTTGCCTTGCGTGACGGCGAGGCTGGAGCCGGTTCGCGCCTGGCGGCCGTGCGCGGCCTTGCGGTGCGAGCCGCGGCTCTTGCGTGCTTTGGTGGGGGTGCGCTTGCGGCCGCCCAGCGGTTCGACGAGAGCGGCGTCATGCTCCAACTCTGGAGCGTCTTCGGTGTCCGTGTCGAAGCTGACGGCGGCCCCTTCGTTGGCGCCCGTAGGCATCGCAGGTCCGTTCTCGAGGCTGGCGGATGCCGAGGCGTCAGCGTCGCCCTCGGGTGTCGGCTCTGCTTCCATGGTCGGTTGCCGTGTCAAGCTGGTGACACCCTTCTCGTCTCGGCTCGCGGCTGACGCCTGTGCCTTATCGCTTTACGTGCCTTCGCGGTCGGCGCGCCGGAGCGTAGCGGGGAGCTAGCGCGCGGTATGGGTGGATGATACGGGGTCGGGGAACGATGCGTCAATCTTTCCCGCCTGACCCGCGGCAGCGAGGAATGCTGTTCACGGTTCCCCTCTTTTCCCGGTTCGGTACCGCCCATCTCCCTGTCGGTACCTCCCCTTTCCCAAGGGCGTACCCCTCCTCTCCCCTGCCGGTTCCGCATGCTTCCCGCCCCGGTACCTGCCGATTCCCGCTCGAAGGCCGGGACGCCCGTGTAGGACGTGAATAGCGCAGCTCCATTAAAGGAATGGAAAAGGGATTGAAGAAACAGACATCAACAGGAAGTGATGTTGATGAAGGGGGTAGGAACAAGACCCTCTTCGCCCCAGGTGTTGGTCGGCTCGTTCGAGCGCCGGCTGCGCGCAGGGGATCGGATCCGGGTTGGACGAAGTCCCGCTCGTTCCCCATTTGGACCGACTCATTCTTCTTGGTCCCCCACATTCCCCTCTGTATTGCCCCTGTTGGTCGCTCTTCCAACGCCTTCGGCGTTCGGAGCCGGACACTTGGGGTACCGCGGCCCTCCCACTTTCCTCGCTGCGGTCCCTTAGGTTCCCCATAAGCAGACTCGGAGGTCGGTTTATCGCTCCCGTAGCGGCTTTCGGCGCCATCTTTCGACAGTGTGCTGCCGTGATCGCGGATCTCGGTCGGCTTGAGGGCGCTAAGTGGGGATCGCTCGGTACTCGGCGGTGCTGGTTGCTCGATCTGGCGGCGTGCGTCGCTATGTGGGGAAGGCGCGGGTACTCGGCCTGCGGCCATCCGGAAGATGGAAAGCGCCCATCCGGCAGATGGAATGCGCCCATTTGCCGGCCCCAGTGCACTTTAAGGGCGGCCATGAGCGGCGAGGCTTTCCAGCGTTTAGCAGTCAGCGAGCGGAGCGCCGGGTGGTCTAGGCGGTGTCGCGGACGGTGGGTGGGCGCCTGTTAGGGAGCTGGCTCGCTCGGGTGCAGATCCAGCCTGCGCTTCAGGATCGGTCTTACAGTCTCGTTCTCAGCCGCCATATCGTTATTGCGGCCCCGAGAGTTGCTGCCGCTCCCGTGATTCAGGCGCCGTGGCTATTCCATGGCGTCTGGGTCAACGGCTGCCGTGCCAATAGGATTCGCTGTTACCCTGGCCTGGACGCGCTTCGAAGCGCCTCGGGGCCATTTCGAGCACCTCTCCCCTACCGCTCACGGAGTACGAGTCGCGACGAACACCATGATCGGAGCGGCCCCGCCGAACGGGCTCATGGCCCAGTCGCCGTAGACGGCTTCGACTTCGAACCCAGCGGTTCTGAGGTCACCCTCGATCTCAGCTTTGGAGCGGAACACGAGGTGCTCCTGGATGGTGACCGTGTCACCGGTGCGCGTGAACAGGTTGTGCGCGGTCAGCTTCACGGTGCGGTCATCGACAAGTTCGACGTTTTCCCACTCCACTAACGTGCCGTGCTCCGTTTCGCGACTCCCCTTTTCGCTCGAGGCCCAGTTCTCCCAAGCGCGCAGCTCCGGGTTCCTGCTTTCGAACGCCAGCGTGCCACCGGTCCGCAGGCTGCGGCTCAGGTCGCGTAGAGTCCGTCCCCAGTCCGCATCGGAGATGTGCTGCGCGACGTTGCCTGTCATCAGCGCCAGGTCGAAACCCTCTTGCGGCACGTACCGGCTGTCCCCATGTATCCAGGTGACGGTCTGGCCGCCAAGTCGACCGCGCGCGTAGACCAGCATGGCGGCCGAGGGGTCTACCCCGACCACCCGTCGACCGTGGGTGGCTAGCGTCACCGTGAGGATGCCGGTTCCACAACCGAGGTCGAGGATTGAGCGCGCGTCACGCTCGTCCGCCAACCGACGGTAGAACTCGTGATCCGGTCCATCGGGATTGTCCTCGTCGTAAAGAGCCACGATGCGGGGGTCGTAGTCGGGCACGGACTTACGCTACCGCGGCTCCGCGTTGCGATCACGTCACCATCCGCTTGTATGCCCTTGCGCTTGCGTCGGCCAAGGTCGCCGAGGCCAGGCGGCTCTAGGGTTGAACGGCGCAATATCGTTATTGCGGCGTAGTCATGGGCTCCTGCCGAGGTCGCTCGAGCGGTGCGCGCAGGCTGAGTTAGAATCCGGCATGCTGCATCCTCGAGTTCGGTTCTCGCCTCATCGCCCGGGAGGCGGGTTCCGACGCGTCGCTCTCCCCCTGGCAGGCACCTCGTGAAGGTCCTGACGTTCTTCAACCACGCAGGTGGCGTCGCCAAGACCAGCACCGTCAGAGACCTCGGCTACGTCCTTGGTGAAATGGGCAAGCGCGTGCTGCTCATCGACGTGGACCCGCAAGCGAACCTGACCAAGTGGCTGGGCGTCGAGGACGAGATCGGCCTCGATCAGACCATCTACCCCGCGGTCCTGGGCGACGGCGACTTCGAGGACGAGGGTGACCTTGCCGCTCCGGAGGCGGAGCTGGTGCTCCCCGAGCCCATCAAGGCCCATGGGATCGACCTGATCCCCAGCCACTTGAACATCGCCATCATCGAGCGCGAGATCCTGAGCGTCTTCATGGGAGTCGTGCGGCTCCGAGAGGCTCTCAAGCGCCTCGAGGGTTACGACTTCGTGCTCATAGATCCGCCACCCAGCCTCGGGCAGCTGTCGGCGCTCGCCGTTGTGGCGGCGGACCAGGTGGTCGTGCCCTTGCCGACCAACCGGAAGGGGCTCGACGGCATCCCCACCGTCATAAAGATGGTGCGCGAGTACCGGAAGGCCTCGCCGCAACTGCGCATCGCGCTGTTCGTGCTCACGCAGCACGACCGCCGCACGCGCCACGACCGAGAGAGCCTAGAGATCATCCGGAACCAACTGACCGCCGTGGCCCCGATCTCCACGCCACTGGGCAGCCGGCCCGCTTACTACTCGGACGCGCAGGTTCAAGGCATGCCGATCTCGGTGTACGCGCCGGGCAGTGATGCCGACAAGGAGATCCGACAGGTAGCTGGCGAGCTTCTCGCCAGCCTCGGGGAGGAAGCCGATGACTAGGAAACGCCGACAGGACATCGACCGCGCCGCGGTCTTCGAAGCGATTCTCGGCGACCTAGGAGAAGCGCAGGTCGACGCCGCCGCCGGAGGGGTGCCGCTCAGCGCGCTGCGCTTCAACGAGAACCAGCCGCGTCAGCACTTCGACCCGGTGGCGCTCGAAGACCTCGCGCACAGCATCCGCGAGCGCGGCGTGCTGGAGCCGATCCTCGTGCGCCGTGCCGGTGACGCCTACGAGGTGGTCGCGGGCGAGCGGCGCGCCCGCGCTGCGAAGATCGCGGGCCTTGAAGAAGTGCCCGCGATCGTCATCGACGTAGACGACCGCGAGGCGCTCGAGATCGCCATCACCGAGAACCTGCAGCGCGAGGACCTGAACGCGGTGGAGGAGACCGAAGCGGTGCTCGGTCTGCTCGAGGTGACGCTGGCGGAGAAGCGCAGCGGCGTGGTCGAGCTGCTGCACGCGCTGTACGCCGAGGAGCGCGGCCGCACCAGCAGCCGCAAGGTCGATCCGAAGAAGCGCGACGCGGCGCAGGACGTGTTCAGGCGCGTCGGCCGCTTCGGGGTCAGCTCGTTCGTCAGCAACCGCTTGCCGATCCTCGACTTCCCGCCCGAGCTGCTGGATGCGGTACGCGTGGGGCAGATCGAGTTCACCAAGGCGCAGGCGATAGCCCGCGTCGGGGACGTCAAGGCGCAACGGCGCCTCCTGGCCGACGCGATCAGCGACGACCTGTCGCTGAGCCAGATACGAAGGCGCATCACCGAGCTCCGGGGCCATGGCGAGGTAAGCGGGAAGAAGCCTGGGAGCGCTACCGATGAGGCGCAGCGTCTGGTCAGCGATGCGAAGCGCCTTCTCAGCCGGCGTCGGTTGGCTGCGCTGGATCAGCCTCGCCGGGAACGAGTGACGGAACTGCTGCAGGAGCTGCAGCAACTGCTTGGCGGCAAGGCAGAATAGGGCAGGCGTAGGGAAGAGGTAGGCGGCGGCGGGGCGGCATCGCGCTCAACCCGCAGGAGATTGCGAATGCCAGCAGGATCGATCGACCGCAGGGGCCGCTTCGAGAGGAAGCGGCCCCTGGACGTAGGGTCTGCTTCTCATACTCAGGAAGCACTGCGCTAGGCTGAACGCAGGAGGTCAGGATGCTAGAAATCGGACAGCAAGCGCCGGATTTCAACCTCGAAGACCAGAACGGTGAACGCCACAGCCTCGCGGATCAACGCGGCAAGTGGGTGGTGCTGTACTTCTACCCGAAGGACGATACGCCGGGTTGCACGCAAGAAGCATGCGAGTTCCGCGACAACATGAAGCTGATCGAGTCGGCCGGCGCCACGGTGTTCGGGGTCTCGGCGGACGACAAGGAATCGCACAAGAAGTTCGCCACCAAGCACGAATTGAACTTCCCCCTACTCGTCGACCCCGAGCGGCAGGTGCTCGACGCCTACGAGGCGTTCGGCGAGAAGCAGTCCTTCGGCAAGACGCACATGGGCGTACATCGCGTCACGTACCTGATCGACCCCGAAGGGAAGATCGCCCGCGTGTGGCCCAAGGTGACGCCTCAGGGGCACGCCGACGAGGTCCACGACGCGATCGAGGAACTCAAGGCCGCAGCCTAAGGAGCAAGTTAGGACGCTGGGAGGCGGTTGAGACCACGACGTCCCAGGGCGCCATTACGTTATTGCGCCAGAGGCCGAAGCCGCCATAGCGTTATTGCGGACCTTCGCCGTCAGGCGATTCCAGGTGGGGCGAGTGAGATTGTTCACTTGCCCCACCTGTCTATGGCTGCGATAGCGGTCGGGCAGCGATAGGACCCACCTTGCAGGGGAGGGGAGAGGCTTCACTCCGTCCCAGACGTCGCGTCTCCTTTGAACAGTGTCCGATCCGGAGACGTGAAGCCGGGCTCCTAGGCTGGGGCGCTATCCTGGCCAGATGAAGCGGATCCTCCTCACGGGCATGTCCGGTACGGGCAAGTCGGTCCTCGTAGAAGAACTGGCCCGCCGCGGCTTCCCCGCCGTCGACCTGGACAGCCCCGACTGGTCGGAGCACGCCCCTGACGGCGACTGGGTGTGGCAGGAGGAGCGCGTTCGCACGCTGCTCGATGCCGAAGGTCCGCTAGGTCAGGGCGGTGGCCGTGCTTCGGATGGCCCCAACACGCGCGACACGCCCGATTCTGAGGCGGCCGATTGGCTGTTCGTCAGCGGCTGCGCCGAGAACCAGGTCGGCTTCCATCCACGCTTCGACGCCATCGTGCTGCTGAGCGCGCCGACGGACGTCGTGCTCCACAGGCTGGCCACCAGAACCAACAACGATTACGGGAAGCATCCCGAAGAGGTGGCGGACGTGCTCGGCTACATCGACACCGTCGAGCCACGGCTCAGGCGCGTAGCCCACCACGAGGTCGACACCAGCGCACCGCTGGACGCCGTCGTCGCGCGCGTTCTCGAGCTCGTAGGCGCACCGGAGCGGCCACCCGCCGACTGAAACCCGCTGTTGCTGGGAAGAAGAGGGAACCAGGTAGGGGAGAGCAAGGGGAAAGAGCCGGTACTGACGCCCTGAAGTGGGGAGGATGGGGTACCAGGTGCCTAAGCAGCCCCCTCTCCATCCCCGGCGGACGGCTCAGGACAGGGGGAAACAGAGGGTACCGCGTGCCCTAACAGGGGAAATGTCGGTACTTCCGGCCGATCTCAGGCGCCGAGTCCCGTTCTCTCCCCACTTCTTGGGCACCCGGACTCGCGCGGTTCCGCAGCTTCCCCACGTTCCCGTGCGCGGCCCTGCACGCCGCGGCACAAGCTAAGTGGAACCCCTGAACCTGCGGCTCAGGCGAAGTGGTACCCCTGCACCCGCACCGGCGCCGGCAGCTCCGCCAGGCTGACCGCCTTGAGCGTCAGCTGGTAGCCGGTGTCCTCGATCACCGCGTCCGTCACGATGATCGAGGCGTCGCGCAGCAGCACCCGGTGCGACTCCCACAGGTCGGGCGGGATGATCAGCTGCGCGCGCACCGGCCCGTCCTCCAGCACGAAGAAGGCGAACCCCTTGGCGGTAGGCGGCCGCTGCTTGCCCACCACCAGGCCCGCCGTGCGCACCTGCGTCTTGCGCGCGGTGCGCCGCAGGCGCAGCAGCGGCACGCAGTCCAGCTCACGCAGCTGGTCGCGGATGAAATCGATGGCGTGCACCTCGAGGGTGCTGAAGCGCGTGGTCTGGAAGTCCCACACGTACTGCTCCTGCACGCTCAAAGGCGCCAGCTCGGGCGCTTCGGGCACGGCGGTGAAGAGCGACCCCTGCCCGCTGGCCTGCGAGGTCGACAGCGCACCCAATCGGAAGAGCGCCTCGCGGCGATCGGACAGGCGGTCGAAGGCGCCGGCGCGCACGAGCGCCTCGAACTGCTCGCGCGCCAACGGCAGGCGCTGGTAGGCGTCGTCGATGCTCAGGTACGGCCCGTGCTTCAGGCGCTCCAGCAGCACGTTGCGCGCCAGCTCCTCGCTCACGCCCTGCACGGCGCACAGAGGCGGCCGCACCGCCTTGACCGGCTCGCCGCCCTCGACGCGCGCGCGCTCCACGCGGTAGTGCACGCCGCTGGCGTTGACGTCGAACGGCAGCAGCGGCACGCCCCACGCCCGCGCCTCCTGCCGCTTCGTCGAGGGCGACCACATGCCAGGCGCCTCCGTCAGGATGGCGGCCAGGTACTCGGCCGGGTAGTGGACCCGCAGCCAGCCGCTGGCGTAGGCGTGCAGCGCGAACGCCCAGGCGTGCGACTCGGCGAAGCCGTACCCCTGGAACCCCTGCACCGCCTCGAACACCCGCTCGGCCTGCTCGCGCGTGGCGCCCACGTGGCGCTGCGCGCCGGCGATGAACGCCTCGCGCTCGGGCCCTAAGTCGTCCAGCTCCGTCCAGCCCGACACCTTCTTGCGGAAGCGGTCCGCTTCCACCCAGCTCATGCCCACGAAGTGCACCGCGATGCGCAGCACGTCCTCCTGGAACAGCAGCACCCCGTAGGTCTTCTTCAGGATCGGCTCGAGGCTGGGGTGCCAGTACGTCACCTCCTCGAGGCCCTGCCGGCGCCGCAGGTAGGGGTGCACGGTGCCCGACTGGATGGGGCCGGGGCGGATGAGGGCGATCTGGTGCGATAGGTCGCGCAGGTTGCGCGCGCGCATCACGCGGCTGGTGTGCTGCTGGCTGGGGCTCTCGACCTGGAAGAGCCCCAGCGTGGCGCCGTCCGAGATGAGGTCCCAGACGCGCTCGTCGTCCGGCAGGTCCGCGAGGTCGAGCCACACGCCGTCCAGGCGCATCACCTCCTCGCGCGCCCGCTCCAGCGCCGCCAGCATCCGCAAGCCCAGCAGGTCGAGCTTGATGAGGCCCATCGCCTCGGCGTCGTCCTTGTCGAGCTGCAGCAGCTTGATGCCGCCGCTCGAGCGCTCGAGGGGCGAGAAGTGCGTCAGCGGGTCGCGCGCCAGCACCACCCCGCCCGAGTGGGGCGCCAGGTGCCGCACGTGCTTGCGCTCCATGCCCCCCAGCAGCTTCAGGAAGGCGTCCGTCACCGGCGCGTCGCCCAGCACCTCGCGGAACGCCACCTCGCTCTTGGCGGCGCTGCCCGGCCTGAGGCCCCGGAAGTCGCGCCCCAGCGCCTTCGTCAGGCGGTTGCGCAGCTCGGGCGGCAGCCCCAGCGCGCGCCCCAGGTCCTGCACGGCCAGGGGCAGGCGGTAGGTGATCTTGTTGCACACCATCGCCTCGGTGTCGGCGCCGAAGCGCTCCTCGACCCACGCCAGCACCTCGTCGCGGCGCGCCGACGAGATGTCGATGTCGACGTCGGGCATGGTGCTCTTGCCCGTGTGCAGGAAGCGCTCGAAGAGCAGGTCGTGCTTCATGGGGTCGGCCATGGTGACGCCCAGCAGGTAGCAGACGATGCTGGCCGCCGCCGAGCCGCGCCCGGCGGCCATGATGCCGTGGCGCCGGCAGTAGTCCGTCACCTCGGCCGCCACGAGGAAGAACTCCGCCAGCCCCAGCGCGCGCACGGTGGCCAGCTCCTCCTCGAGCCTGGCGCGCGCCTGCGCCACCATCTCGCCCTCGTAGCGCTGGATGAGGGCCGTGTAGCAGCGCTCCTCCAGGTAGCGCTCGGGCGTCGTGTCGGCGGGCACGCGCGCCTTGGGAGGGATGAGGCGCTCGGGCAGCAGCTCGAAGTAGGCGCTCTCGGCCACCCAGGAGGCGTTCAGGGCAGCGTCGGGGTAGGGAAGGCGGTCCTGGGCCTCCTCGGCGCTCGGTAGCGCCTGGCAGGCGTTCTGCGGCCTCCTGGCGTGAGGCTGCTGCACGCTGACGCCCAGCCGCGAACAGGTGAGGGCGTCGTAGAGCCGGTAGTCGTCCGGCTGCGCGTACCTGACCTCCGGCGCCGCCACCACCGGCAGCCCCAGGCTCTGCGCCAGGCGCCGCATGACGCGCGCGCGGCGTCCGTCCCAGCGGTAGCGGTCGTGGAACAGCTGCAGGTAGAGCCGCTCGGGGAACGCGCCCTGCAACTGCCGCATCAGCCCCTCGAGCTCCCGCACGCGGCGCTGCGCCAGCAGCTTCGCCACCGCCCCCTCGCGCGGGCCCGTCAGCAGGATCAGGTCGTGCGTGTGCGCCAGCAGCGCCGGCAGCGGCACGTCGCGCTCGTCGCGGGCGTGCGCCAACGTGATCAGGCGACAGAGGGTGCCGTAGCCCGCGCGCGAGGTGGCCAGCAGCACGAACGGGTACGCCTCCTCGTCCACGCGCACGGGCACGGTGGCGCCGATCAGCGCCTTGACGCCGTGCGCCTTGGCGGCCTGGAACAGCTCGACGGCGCCGCTGACGTTGAGGTCGTCCGTCAGCGCCAGGTACTCGTAACCGAGCTCGGCGGCGCGCTTCACGAGCGTGGTGGGGCTGGCGGTGCCCGCCCCCAGGCTGAAGTAGGAGTGGACGTTCAGCAGGGCGTTCAGTCGCTGGCTCGCGCCGCCCACCACGTGTCCCCTTCCGAGAAGAGCTCGAGTTGCATGCCCCCCTCGAGCTCGAGGAGGTAGTAGTCGCGGTGCAGCTCGACCACCTCCCACCAGCGCCCGTCGTAGCGCCAGCGGTCGACCACGCTGACCACCTTGCGAGTAGGGGAGAGGGGGCGCCCGGGGAGCGGCGGCCGGCCGTGGGGGCTAGGCGCCGCGAGCCGTTCGGTGGGCGGGCCGCCACGGGCTTCCCAGGCCACGGCGACCGGCGCGCGCCCCTGGTCGGCGAGGACGACTCGAGCTTCGATCATCAGCAGACGCATTTGAGACCTCGATGCGAAGAGAAAAGGAAAGAGCTTGTAGGACCCGCTGCAGTTGGTACCCTTAGATATTAAGGGTAGTAAGGAGGATAGGGTGCGCAGGCGGGAGCGTCAAGCGCAGGTGCGGCATCGTTCTGGTTTAGTGGGGCGTCACCGTCGAGAAGCCGCTCATGAATAGACCGGGCTAAGTCGTACAGCTCCTGGGCTAACCGCCCGGCGGGGGATGGTGTGGTTAGATTCTGCGTTGGCGCCAGCTCTCATGTTTCGTACGGCCAGCCTGCGCCCAAAGCTGTGAGTAGGAGAAAGGCTCCCGACTTTTGGCTTTCAATCTTATGTAGCACCTGCCACTATCCTTCATGCAACCGACCTCAGAGGCGGTGCAGAGATATAGCTATCGGCTCCAACGGAGGGCTAATGACGGTTCGAGCGCTCGTGATAGTTCTCGCTGCACTGGTGGGCTTGGCTGGTTGTGTGACGCCTAGGGGCTACTTCGACCTGGTAAAAGCCGACAACCCGTCCGTCGCCACCGACGCCACCTCTGCCGCGGTCGGTGACTTCATTGAGGTCGTGGTGACGAGTAGCGTGAGCCTCCCCGCGTTGGGCGAGCGGGCGGAGCAAGGCTATGCGTACCGCCTGGGCGTGTGCCTGCTGCCCTCCCAGCCGCCGTCGCCGGCCGCCTGCGACGTAACCAACGCCTTCCGTGTGCCTGACGGCATCGTGCTGGCCGAGGGCACGGAACTGTCGCGCGCTGGCGAGGTGACGGTAAGCCAGGGCCAGACGGTGACCCTAGCCCACCGGTTCAGGCTCACGGCTATCTCGCCCATAGAGGTTACGGCAATCGGGGTGCTCTACTCGCAAAGCCGCGCGGGCGACATCGGCGGCGTGAGCATGAGCCTTGAGGACCAGCGCGTCACGTTGCGCTTCCTCTGAGTCGTCCTTACGGGCTCTGATCAGGTCAGCCTGCCCATGAGTGGGACTCGAAACGCGATTAATACAGGTTAGGGATAGTCCACTGCGCAAGCATCGGAGTAAATCCATGAAACAGCCTAATAGAGGCGCTATCAATGCAATCCTGTACTACTACCTCCTCATATTGCCGTCCCTGACACTCTCATTCGCACTAGTGGACGTAGTTTTTCCGTTTCCTGTCACGGGAGAGGCCTCCGACGAAGGCGCGATGAACATTACCCGGCTAGAACAAGTTAGATGGGCATGGATTACCTAAACCGCGCTAATCCTCTTTTCAGTCGCACACTTATTCTTTCGAGGTCGGAACCCACAAAGGCGTATTACCTCTGCGAGCTTATACGGCACTTCTGTAGTTATAGTCGCCTTCCTCATCCGCAGGCTGATCTAACGCAAATCTGCGCTAGCTCATAGACCTCTTTGGGGCTACGTGACCCCAAGCGATAGAGGCAACACTACGGCAGTGGTCAGGTACCGCAAGCGTACGCGTTGCAGAGCATCTCACTCTTCACGGTCGTCTACATGATGTCTCGGTCGGCGACGCGCCACAGGCGCCGAGCTCTAGTAGAGCGTGTTCAGCGGGGTTAGCGGCGACCCGGCTGGACCGTCAACAGTTGGCGAACGCGCTCTAAGATGTCCCCACCATCAATGAACTGGAGGCAAGCATGGCCGAGGGCAAGAGCACCAGGACCGCGAAGAAGGAAGGCGAGCCCGCCAAGGACGCCCCGAAGAAGGACGCCCCGAAGAAGGCCGCGCCCAAGAAGAGCAGCGAGAAGGCCTACTCCGGCTTCTCCGACGCCGAACGCAAGGCG
>CAZVCT010000070.1:0-11755 GCA_964625655.1 uncultured bacterium | reverse complement strand
GTACTCGGGGCGGAAGTCGTGGCCCCACTGCGACACGCAGTGCGCCTCGTCGATGGCGAACAGGGACAGCTGTAGGCCGTCGAGCAGCGACAGGAAGCCCGGCGTCAGCAGCCGCTCGGGCGCCACGTACAGCAGGTCGAGCCGGCCCTCCAGCGCGTCGCGCTCGACCTCGCGCGCCTCGGCGAGCTTCAAGCTCGAGTTGAGGTACGCCGCGCTGACGCCTGCGAGGCGCAGCGCGCTGACCTGGTCTTCCATCAGCGCGATCAGCGGCGACACCACCACGGCCAGGCCGGGCCGCAGCAGGGCCGGGATCTGGTAGCAGAGCGACTTCCCGCCGCCCGTGGGCATCAGAACGAGCGCGTCGCCGCCGCCCAGCACGTGCTCGATGATCTGATCCTGTGCCCCGCGGAACTCGTCGTAACCGAAGCGCGTGCG
The DNA here is from genome assembly GCA_964625655.1 of uncultured bacterium. Classification (GTDB taxonomy): domain Bacteria; phylum Deinococcota; class Deinococci; order Deinococcales; family Trueperaceae; genus JAAYYF01. Next base: position 11,320 of record CAZVCT010000070.1, on the reverse strand, counting down.
CAACACGCGGCGCGCGTCGCTCAGGGTGGGCGCGCCCGGTTCGCCCACGCGCCCTTCAGCTTCGGCGGCGACTTCGGCCGCGGGGCCCAGCGGCTTCAGCTCACCCACGCTCCTTGGCGCATGAGCTGCTCGGTGCTGCCGTCCTGCTTCACGCCGTCGACGTCCATCTCGGCCGAGCCGATCATGAAGTCGACGTGGGTCAGCGAGTCGTTGAGGCCGGTGGCGCGCTTCTCTTCCTCGCCCATGCCGGCGGCGCCCTCGACGGTCATCTCGTAGCCGCGGCCCAGCGCGACGTGGCTGGCAGCGTTCTCGTCGAACAGGGTGTTCAGGAACAGGATGCCGGCCTGGGCGATGGGGCTGGATGCCGGCACCAGCGCCACCTCGCCGAGGCGGCGTGCGCCCTCGTCGGTACCCAAGATCGTGTCGAGCACCTTCTGGCCCTTGCCGGCCACCGCCTTCACGACCTTGCCGCCCTCGAAGGTGAGGGTGAAGTCGTCGATGAGCGTGCCGTTGTAGGAGAGCGGCATGCTGGCCTTCACCACGCCGTCGACGCGTTCGCGGTGCGGCGCCGTGAAGACCTCCTCGGTGGGCATGTTGGCCACGAAGGTGGTGCCGGCCTCGGTGCGCGACTCGCCGCCGTCCCAGCGGTGGCCGTCGGCGAGGCCCACGCGCAGGTCGGTACCGGGACCCTTGAAATGCACTGCGGCGTAGCGGCGCTCGTTCAGCTTCTCGCGCATGGTGCGCAGCTGCTCGTTGTGCTCGCGCCAGCGGTTCACCGGATCGTCGGTGGTGATGCGCGTGGCGGTGAAGATGGCGTCCCAGAGGCGCTCGACGGCCTCCTGCTCGGACACGTCCGGGAAGGCCTTCCGTGCCCAGCCGGCCGAAGCGGCGCCGGCGACGCACCACTGGATGGAGTCGCTCATCGACAGCTCCATGTAGGGGCGCACGGCCTTGCGCCACTCGGCCTGGAACTGGGCGATGTTGTCGGGATTCACGTCGGACATCAGGTCGGGGTCGTCGGAGGTGATGGCGAGCGACGCCGCCCCCTCCTGCGCCAGCTGGATCATGCCCTGCGCACGGTACTCGGGGATGATGCCGAAGCTGCCCTCGGGGCCCTTGAGGAAGCGGGAACGGGCGACGTGTCCGTCGCCCCACAGCACCTCTACGTACGGGCTGCCCAGCGAGTAGGCGATGTCGACGACCTTGCGCACGAGAGGGGCGTCGTGGACGTCGGCGCGAACGATCAGCTTCTGGCCGGGCTGGAGGTTGACGCCGACACGGACCAGCAGCTCGGCATAGGAATCGAGGCGGGCTTCGAACGTTGGGCTCGTCATGGCTTGCATGCTAGCAGCGCCGCGGGGGTTCGCGAAGTAGGGGCCCGACCGGAGCCGGGCGTTCCTAGGCACGAGCCGCGTCGTTCCGGGCGACCGACCGGACCCCCGCGCGGCACCCTCAAACCAGCGCCCTGCCCGCCGACGCCAGGAACGAGCGGGAAGCCTTGCAGCACGTCCTTTTGACGTGCTTTTCACACCCGGTCACATAGCCTGCTCGACATGCGAAGCGAGTTCCGTTACGTGTTGCACCTATGGCGCGACGCTCCCAGATCCGACGCCTGGCGCGCCCGCCTCGAAGAGCTGGCGACGCGCGACGTGAAGCACTTCGCGAACCTGGCCGACCTCGCCGATCACCTGCTGGCCACGGCGCTCAGCACGGACGCGGCACTACCCGAGAACGAGGAGACGGAACGAGAAGGACCTTAACGAGCCTCGAGTTCGGCGAGCCCCGGCACGGGCGTGTCGTCTCCCGCCAACAGGCGGGCGCGTTGCTCGAGCTCCAACCGCAGCAGCCTCAGGTGCGGGTTGGTGGCGAACGCGGCCAGCTTCTCGGCCCAGCCGCGCACGGCTTCCGGCGTGGCCGCAACCGCGCCCAGCTCGGCGTAGGCCCACGGCAGCATGTCCTTCACGCCCATCTTCTCTATGCGTTCGAGCGCTTCCAGCGCAGGTCCGTCCGAGGCCTCGGGGGATGCCAGGAGGCGGGTCATCTCGAGGTTGAAGCGCACGACGGCCAGTTGGCGGTCGGCGCCCGTCTCGGAGGCGAGCTTCAGCGCCTGCTCGAGCGCCCGCTCGGCCGCGCCGAACTCCCCGAGGCTCTGGTGCAACGTCCCCTCGACGAGCAGCAGGCGGCACTCCAGCGCTGGCGCCTCCAGGCGCTCCGCCAGGCGCCGAGCGCGCGTCAGCGCCGCGGCGCACTCGTCGGCCCGTCTCTGCTTCAGCCGCACGTCGGCCACGTTCGTCCAGGCAGTGGCCTCCCCCACCGGGTCCTCGACCGCGGCGTAGAGCCGCGCCGCCTCCTCGAAGCTGCGTGCGGCCCGCTCGTAGTCGGCGGCGCGCTCGCTGGTGGCGCCCAGGTTGTTCAGCACGCCCGCGATGGTAGGCCGCGCGCCCAGCCGGCGAGCGACCGTCAGGGCCTGCTCCTGGTAGCGGACGGCCTCGTCGAGGTCGCCCTGAATGCCGGCCAGCACGCCGAGGTTGTTCAGGGCCGGCAACTGCTTCTCCGGGTCGCCGTGGCGCACCACCGCCTCGAACGCTTCGTGGGCGCGTCCGAGCTGGCCAGCGTGGATGGCCGCCGCGCCGGTCAGGTGCTCGGCGGCCATCTCGAAATCGACCCGCCCGATGCGGCGCGCGCATGCGGCAGCGTCCGCAGCTACCTCGAGTCCGTCGGCGGCGCGCCCGGTCTGTACCAGCTGCGCGGCGCGCGCGAGCCGGTACTCGACGAGCACCTCGTCGTCCTGCAGCAGGAACGCCTCCTCTTCCAGACGGTTCAACGCTGCCGCGCGCAGTTCGGCGGCGCCCGTCTGCATGGCGTGCCTTTCGAGGCGCAGGAGGAGGCGAGTACGTTCCCGGGGCTCGCTCTGCGCCCACAGGGCGCGGAAGAGGAAGCGCTCGGCGCGTTCGAAGTCGAGTGCGGCGGTGGCGGCCTCGGCAGCGTTCCTCAGCCAGCCCGCGGCAGCGCTCGGCTCGTTGGCCGCAAGGAAGTGCGCTGCTACGTCGGCGGGCGCGCCCTCGGCGTTGGCGAGCGCGCTCGCGGCGCGGCCGTGCAGGTAGGCGCGAAGCGCTGCCGGGGTGACGTCCCGTACCGCCCGGCGGGCAGCGGGCTTCAAGGCCCCGCGCTCCACGAGGCCAGCGTCGACCAGCTCCTCGAAGGTGGCCGCCACCGCGCCCGGAGTGACCTCGACCACGTCCGCCAACGCCTCCACGGGCAACGCCGCTCCCGGCAGCGCCAACGCTTGCGCCAGGTGCAGCGCCGCGCCACTCAGCCGCCCGACGACGGAGGCCATGCGCCCCTCGAACTCTTCGCGTTCTTGCACCGCCTGCTCCTGGGCAGCGACGATGCGCGCGTGCAGTTCGGCCGTCTCGTCCAGCGGCTCGGTGCCCAGCTCGTCCAGCAGCACGCGCCGGCAGGTGCTGAAGTACGCGAGCGCCGCGCCCAGCTCGCCCCGCCTGTGCGCCAGGCGCATGGCGCTGCGGTAGGCGGTCTCGTCGAGCGGCTCCAGCTCGATGAGGCGATCGACGAGGCGCGCGGCGGCCTCGAGCTTCTCGGCCTCTTCCAGCTCCTGGGCGCGCATGCGCAGCGCGTGGCGGTGCAGATCGGAGAGGCGCTGACGTTCCGTTTCGAGCCAGTCGGCGAAGACAGGGGTGCGAGGCAGCTCGAAGCCCGTGAGGAGCGGTGCCCGGTAGAGCCCCAGAGCCTCCTCGAACCGGTTCGCCGCGCACGCTGCTTCGAAGTCGGCGACGTCGCTTCGCACCAGCAGGCGCACGGGGTCGTCCGGATCGAGCCACTCGTCGGCGCCGGGCAGGGCGCGCAACGACGTCAGCTCCTGACGCACGTTCTGCACGCGGCCCACGCCCCACAGCAGCTCCGCCAGCTCGGCGCGCTGCAGGCCCTCGGGGCGCACGCACAGCGCGAAGAGCAGCGCCTGCCCCTTGCGTGACCTGGCCTCGATGGCCCGGTCTCCCCAGGCGAGACGCGCGCGGCCCAGTAGGGTCGCTTCCAGAACTGCTGTATCCGACGGCATCGTAAAGGCGAGTGTAAGCCAGGACGTGTTCGTCAGGCCAACTCGAACGGCTGCTCGAGCGCTGGGAACATAGGGAAGTGCTTGACGTTCAGCGTCGCTAGTTCCAAACCGAGCGTCTGTGCAGTGGCAGCCACGAGGTAATCGCCAAGACCGATGCCTGAGTGACTGCGCCGAAACTGCCGCATCAGCTCGCCGGCCGTGTGGGCCACGAGTTCCGAAACAGGCTCGGCCCGGAGCGCCGCGATCAACGCCCAAACCTCGCGGCGCTCTGCGGAGCGCATGCCGCCCGTGAGCTCAGTGATGGTGACGACACTAACAACCAGTGGCGCACGCAGCCGGGCTGCCAACAACCAATCCCTGGCTACGTCCGCGCCACGAAGGTGAGCGATGAGAACGTCCGTGTCGACGAGGATCACCGGCGTGTGTTCCAGACCCGTGTGAGGTGCTCTTCACGCCCGTCGACCCCCCGCGTGATGGGACCCATGTCAGCCTCGGCACCGCCCAACACGCCGAAGGACGCCTCGAGTGCTGCCAGATCTGCAGCGATGTCCTCGTCGCGGTCCAGAAGCGCTCGGTCCAGAAGGCGCCTGATCAGCTCGGCACGCGAGATACCCTGATCGGCAGCCAGCCTGTCCAGCGCTTCACTTTGGCGCTCCTCGAGGTAGATGTTGGTGCGCTTCATACACCACAACCTACACCACGCTTGACTCTGTAGGCCGCTCGACCCGGCAGAACCCCACCAGGTGTCAACATGAGACCAGCACCTCGCGGCATCAGCCGCGGATGCTTCCTTCAGGGCAGGGTGAGATTCCCGACCGGCGGTGAGCGGCGCTTGACGAGCCGCGAGTCCGCGAAGCCCCGCGCACGGGGCCCGAGCCGGTGAGAAACCGGCACCGACGGTGACAGTCCGGATGAGAGAAGGAGGTGACGCGCCCCGGCATCGGGGTGCTCGCATGCATGTCCCTGACGACATCACCAGCCTCGACGTGGCGCACATGCGCCGCGCGCTGCAGCTCGCGGAGCGCGGCCGCGGCCGCACCAGCCCCAACCCCATGGTGGGTTGCGTGCTGGTTGCAAAAGGCCGCGTCGTGGGCGAGGGCTGGCATCGCCGCGCCGGCGAACCGCACGCCGAGGCGGAGGCGCTGCGCGACGCGGGCGAGGCAGCGCGCGGCGCCACCGCCTACGTCACCCTGGAACCCTGCAACCACCACGGCCGCACGCCCCCCTGCAGCGAAGCGCTGCTGGATGCGGGCGTGGCGCGCGTGGTGATCGCGGCTCTCGACCCGAACCCGCGCGCCCGCGGCGGAGCCCAGCGCCTGCGCGAGGCCGGCATCACCGTGACCACCGGCGTTCTCGAGGACGAGGCGCTGGAGCAGAACGCAGCCTTCTTCACCAACCAGCTGCACGGTCGCCCGTCGGTCCTCTACAAGACCGCCATGTCGCTCGACGGCAAGGTGGCCTTGCCGGACGGCCCGGCACGCTGGATCACCGGCGAAGCGGCGCGCGCGCTGGTGCACGAGTGGCGCGACCAGCACGACGCCATCGCCGTAGGCGTGGGCACGGTGCTGGCCGACGACCCCACCCTCACGACCCGCCGCCAGCAGGAAGGCACTGGCCGCACGCCCGTGAAGGTCGTCTTCGACAGCCAGGTGCGCACGCCGCCCACCGCGAAGCTCTTCGAGCCGGGGCCGGACGGGCAGCCGGCGCGCGTGTTCGTGGTGGCGGCCGAGGGCGGCGGCGTCCGCGAGGGCGGCGCAGCCCCGGCTGGCACCGCCATCGGCGAGCCCACCGACGCTGTCGAACCCGGCCGCCGGACCAGGATCGTCGCTCTGGAAGCTCGGGGCGCAGAAGTCCTAGTCGCCCCCGCACCCGCCGGCAGGCCCGACCTCCGCGCCGCCCTCGAGGCGCTGCTGGCGCGCGGCGTGACGAGCGTGCTGCTCGAAGGCGGCGGCACGCTGGCCTGGGCGTTCTTCGCGTCGCGCCTGGTCGACCGGGTGGCCTGGTTCGTGGCCCCCAAGCTCATCGGCGGCGCCGGCACGCCCGGACCGCTGGCGGGGCCCGGCGCTAACAGCATCGAAGACGCCGTGAGGCTCGAACGCGTAAGCACGAGGCAGGTGGGAGACGATCTGCTCATAACGGGCAGGCCGCGCTACCCCGAAGCGGATCACACATGAAGGAGCGAACACGGATGTTCAGCGGGATAGTGGAAGAGGTCGGGCGCATCGCCCAGGTAACCGACAGCGCGGGCGACCTGCGCGTGACGGTCGCGGCCGGGACGGTGCTCGAAGACGTGAAGCTGGGCGACTCGATCGCCGTGTCGGGCTGCTGCCTGACGGTGGTGAGGTTCGACGACGCCTCGTTCGACGTCGAGCTGTCGGAAGAGACCGTGGCCAAGACGGCGCCGCGCTGGAGCGAGGGCGCGCGCGTCAACCTCGAGCGCGCCCTGCGGGTCAGCGACCGCCTGGGCGGCCACATCGTGGCGGGCCACGTCGACGGCGTCGGCGAGGTGATCGAACGGCGCGACGAGCCGGGCGCCTACGTGCTGCGCGTGCGGGCGCCTCAGCAGCTGGCCGCGCACCTGGTCCCCAAGGGCAGCGTCACCGTCGACGGCGTCAGCCTGACGCTCGTCGACGTGGGCGGCCCGGGCGGCACGCAGCCCGAGTGGCCGGCCACCGACTTCACGCTGTGGCTCATCCCCCACACCCTCGAAGTGACCACCTTGGGCGAGCTGCAGCCGGGCTCGAAGGTGAACGTCGAGAGCGACGTGCTGGCCAAGTACCTCGAGCGCCAGCAGCTGTTGCGCCAGGCGGAGGTGCGCGCGTGAGCGCCGAGCATGAACCCACACTCGCGCCCATGGCTACCGTGCCCGAGCTGATCGAGGAGATGCGCGCCGGCCGGCCCATCATCCTCGTCGACGACGAGAACCGCGAGAACGAGGGCGACCTCGTGCTGGCGGCGGAGTTCGCCACCGAGAAGCAGCTGGGGTTCATGATCCGCCACACGGGCGGCGTCGTCTGCCTGGCGCTGGACGAGGCGACCGCCGACCGGCTCGAGCTGCCGCCCATGGTGGAGCACAACTCCGCCAGGCGCGGCACCGCCTTCACCGTCAGCATCGAAGCGCGCGAGGGCATCGACACGGGCATCAGCGCCGCCGACCGCGCCACCACCATCCGGACGGCCGCGGCGCCGGGCACGACGGCCGCCGACCTCGCGCGCCCCGGGCACGTCTTCCCATTGCGCGCGAAGCGGGGCGGCGTGCTGCGGCGCGCCGGGCACACGGAGGCCAGCGTCGACCTGGCGCGCCTGGCCGGGCTGGCGCCGGCCGCGGCCATCTCCGAGCTGATGGACGACGAGGGGCGCATGCTGCGCCTGCCGGAGCTGCGCCGCTTCGCCGCACAGCACGGCCTGAAGATCGGCACGATCGCCGACCTCATCGCGCACCGCCTGCGCAACGACGCGTTCGTGAAGCGCGCCGCGCAGGCGCAGCTGCCGACGGACTTCGGCGAGTTCACTGTGTTCGGTTACCACGACGAGGTGGCCGAGAAGGAGCACGTGGCGCTGGTGATGGGCGACGTGGCCGACGGCGAGCCCGTCCTCGTAAGGCTGCACTCCGAGTGCCTGACGGGCGACGCGCTGCACAGCCTGCGCTGCGACTGCGGCCCCCAGCGCGACGCGGCCCTGGCCGCCATCGCTGCGGAGGGCCGGGGCGTGCTCGTCTACCTGCGGCAGGAGGGGCGCGGCATCGGCCTTATCAACAAGCTGCGCGCCTACGAGCTTCAGGACCGCGGCGCCGACACCGTCGAAGCTAACGAACAACTCGGCTTCGAGGCCGACCTGCGCGACTACGGCGTGGGTGCACAGATCCTCGTCGACCTGGGCGCCCGCCGTCTGAGACTCCTGACCAACAACCCTAGTAAGGTATCTGCATTGCAGGGCTTCGGCCTCGAGTTGGTGGAACGCGTTCCGCTGCACGTGGGCGAGAACCCTTTCAACGAACGGTACCTGCGTACCAAGGAGGCGAAACTCGGGCACCTGCCCGACTGACCCCCGCCCACCACGGGCGCGCTCGTCGGCCGGGAGCCACCGGAAGGAACCCAAAGGCAAGTGGTACAGCCCTTCTTCGACGACCGCCGGAACGCCGGCCGCCTGCTGGCGCGCTCGCTGGTGCACCGCAAGCGCCGGCAGCCGCAGAACTGGGCGCCGGCGACCGGACCACCGCTCGTACTCGGACTGCCGCGCGGGGGCGTGCCCGTGGCCCGCGAGGTGGCAGTGGCGCTGAGCGCCCCGCTCGACGTGCTGGTGGTTCGCAAGCTGGGCCTGCCGGGCCAGGAGGAGCTGGCCCTGGGGGCGGTAGCGAGCGGCGGGGCGCAGTTCGTCAACCGCGAACTCGTCAACAGGCTGAACGTTCCCGAAAGCCAGTTGGAAGAGGTGAAGGAGCGCGAGCTCGAGGAACTGGAGCGGCGCGAACGCACCTTCCGAGGCGACCGGCCGCCGCTGCAGCTGGCGGGCCAGCACGTGATCGTGGTGGACGACGGCATCGCCACCGGCGCCACCATGCGCGCCGCGGTCGAAGCGCTGAGGCGGGCGCGGGTGCGCTGGATCACGGTGGCCGTGCCACTGGCCGAACGCGAGGCGTGCGAGATGCTCGGCTCTCTGGCCGACGAGGTCGTCTGCCTCGAGACGCCCGAACCGTTCCAGAGCGTCGGGCAGTGGTACCGGCGGTTCGATCAGACGACCGACGACGAGGTCGTCGAGGCGCTGGCCATTGGCTGAGAGCCGGCGATGGGCCGAGCGTGCGCGACGGGGCCGAGCACCGCGGCAAGCAGTCGTGCCGAGGCCCGCTCCTTACGCTTCCAGCTGCTCTTCGAGCGCCGCCACGCGCGCCTCGAGCTCTTCCATGCGCCGCAGCAGCACCGCCACGGGCGGCGTCGTGGGCGCGCCGTTCCCTTCCTCGTCGGTGGGCCGGCGCACCCGCGGCTGCAGGCGCTCCTCGCGTTCGCCCAGCGTGTGGCGCCACCGGTCCTGGCTCTGCCCGGGCGCGCGCCCCACGTTCTCCACCAGCGGCACGCGCCGCGTCGCCAGGCTCTCTAGGCGTGCCTCGAAATCTTCCAGGCCGCGCAGGCTCACGTCGTAGCGCTCGGTGCGGCTGCGGAGCTCTGCCGTCGTCTGCGGTCCGCGCAGCATCAGCACGCTGAGGAGCGCCACCTCGTCGCCGTTCACCTCGAGCGCCTCGCGCAGCCGGTGCGTGTGCTTAGGCACCCGGTCGGTCACCTGCTGGCGGGTGCTGGCCAGGCCCTTGTCGCGCAGGCGCTGCATGGCCTCCAGCACTTCCTGCATGTGGAAGTCCGTCACGGGGTCGCGGCTCGTCTTCTGGTTGCAGGCGGTCACCAGCGCCTGCGTGCTCAGGGGGTAGGCCTCGGGAGTCGTGCGCTCCTTCTCGGCCAGCGCGCCCAGCACGCGCAGTTCGATGGCGGATAGGGACATGACTCAAAGGATAATGGCTTACCGTAAGCGTGTGCCAATCCGCGACGAACTGATCCAACGCACCCTCCAGCAGATCGCCGCCATGCTGGCCCGGCTCGTTGAAGGCCGCACCGGCCTCGTGATAACCGCCGAGGAACTCGGGTCGGCCGAGCAGGAACTGGACGCGCTCTACCTGGCCAACCTGGGCACGAGCCGCGCCCTGATCCACCGCCTGGGCACCGAGGACCTGCTGGACGTGCTGCGCACTTCGGGGTCGGTGCACGCCGAGCGCGCCTACGTACTGGGGGCGCTGCTGCAGACCGAGAGCGCCATCCTCGCAGCGCATCACGGCCCCGCCGACGCCGAGGTCCACCGCCTGCGCGCCAGCGCGCTCGACATGCTCCTGGAGGCCGGCGCCGCGCGGCTGGGCGAACCCGACCTGCAGGAGCGCGTGGACGAGCTGACCGGAGCCGTCCCGCCGGCCGAGTGGCCGACCGCGCGCTTCGATCGGCTCCTCCGTTTCGAGCTGGCGCAAGGCGCCTTCGCGCGCGCCGAGACGGCTCTCTTCACCTGGCTCGAGCGCGCCCAGACGATGCAGGAGCGCCTCGAGGCGGGCGACGCCGCCAACGCGTTCTACGACGAGCTGTGGGAGCTCGAGGACGCGGACCTGGCCAAAGGGGAGTTCTCGCGGGAAGAGATCGCCGAGGGCCGCGCCGACTTCGCGGAGCGCTTCGCCGACGCCATCGGCGCCGGCTGAGAACGGCGAGCCGCCAGGCGGGAAGGGGCAGCTCGGCTGCCGGGTGCCGGCGAGCGCCTACTCGCTCTCGCTGGCTCTGGTCTCCCCCAGCTCTTCGATGACTTCCTCGGGCGCCCGGTGCACCTCCACCGCGTCGACGCGCAGACCGTCCATGGTCGCGACACGGAAGCAGAAGCCGGCCCAGAAGACCTCGTCCTGCGCCTCGGGCACGCGGCCAAGCCGCTCGGCCATGAAGCCGCCCAGCGTGTGGTAGCCGCGCTCGACGGGCAGGGTGTCCTCGTCCAGGTCCAGCACCCGCAGGACGTCGTCGATGTGGATGCCGCCGCTGAAGCGCCAGTGCTCGTCGCCCAACCTCACCACCTCGGCCGCCGAGTCGTCGCCGTCGGGGATGGCGCTGCCGACCAGCTCTTCGAGGATGTCCGTCAGCGTCACGATGCCCTCGACCCCGCCGTACTCGTCGAGCACGACGGCGATGTGGACGGTGGAGCGCTGGAACTCCTCGAGCAGCGTCAGGATCGGCATCGTCTCGGGCACGAGCAGCGGCTTGCGCAGGACGGAGCGTAGCTGCAGCGCCTCGCCGGCCAGCAGCACGGCCAACAGGTCGCGGATCGACACGTAGCCGACCACCTTGTCGATGTCGCCCTCGCACACGAGGTAGCGCCCGTGCGGCCTCTCGCGCACGATCTTCAGCAGTGCGGCCGACGAGGCCTCGGTGTCGAGCCAGGCCACCTCGTGGCGCGGCGTCATGATGGCGTTCACGCGCCGCTCGCCGAGCCAGAAGGCGTTCTCGATGATCTCCTGCTCGGCAGGCTCTATGACGCCGGCCCGCAGGCCCTGCGCTATCACCATGTCGATCTCTTCCTCGCTGATGGCCTGCTCGTCGGCGGTGCGCACGCGCAGCAGGCGCAGCACCAGGTTCGTCGAGGCGCCTAGGAAGCTCACCAGGGGCCGCGTGATGGTGGCGATGACGCCCATCGGCGCCGCCACCGCCATGGCCACCCCCTCGGGGTTGCCCAGGCCGATGC
>CAZVCT010000069.1:0-11807 GCA_964625655.1 uncultured bacterium | reverse complement strand
TCGGCGTCGTTGGCCGAGATGGCGGCCACTTCGGCCACGGCCTTGCTGTCCTCGACGGGCTGGGACATGGACGCGACGCTCTTGATGGCGGCGTCGACGGCCTTCTCGATGCCGCGCTTCAGGGCCAGCGGGCTGGCGCCGGCAGCGACGTTGCGCAGGCCTTCGCGGACGATGGCCTGGCCGAGGACGGTGGCGGTGGTGGTGCCGTCACCGGTGATCTCGTTGGTCTTGCTGGCGATCTCGATGAGCAGCTTGGCGCCGATGTTCTCCATCGGGTCCTTCAGCTCGATGTCCTTCGCGACCGTCACGCCGTCCTTGGTGATGGTCGGGCCGCCGAACTTCTTCTCGAGGACCACGTTGCGGCCCTTGGGGCCGAGCGTGACCTTGACGGCGTTGGCGACCTGGTTGACGCCGCGCTCTAGGGCGCGACGCGCTTCTTCCTTGAAGATCAAATCTTTAGCCATGTGTACTCCGGGTTCTCTACTGGTTCGCTGGTTTTAGGAGGGTTACTCGAGGACGGCGTGGATGTCGCGCTGGCTCAGGATCATCAGTTCCTGGCCGCCGAGTTCCACTTCGGTGCCGCCGTACTTGGCGAACAGCACGGTGTCGCCGACCTTGACTTCCATCTGCTCGCGCTCGCCGCTGTCGAGCAGCTTGCCGCTGCCTACGGCGAGTACCTTGCCGCGCTGGCTCTTCTCCTTGGCGGTGTCGGGGAGCACGATGCCGCTCGCGGTCGTCTGCGGCTCGTCGATGACCTCGACGACCACCTTGTCGCCTAGCGGCCTGAGGCTCTGCTTGCTATCTGCCATGAGTTCCTCCATCTTGTAGGGGTGACGTGTTTAGCAGTCGCGCATAGCGAGTGCCAACTTGCACAATGCTAACTACGGCGTCGCACGGATGTCAAGCTGCGACGCAAGGACCTTAAGCGTACCAGACTCAGATGTGTTGATAGGCAGCCTGCGGTGCCATCAGGACCGCATGGAAGGTTTCAGCCGCGTTTCAACCCGATCACGAACGCCGGCACGAACGCGGCGGCGAACGGGATGTTGTGCGTCAGCAGCGTCAGCAGCCCGCGCCACGCCTGCTCGAGCGAATCGGCGCGCAGCAGCGGGTCCACCTGCTCCTGCACCACCACCCAGTTCACGCTCAGGAAGCCCGTCCAGGCCAGCAGCTGCACCACGATGAAGAGGAGGCCGAGCGCGATCGCGACGAGCTTGCCGACCTTCTTAAGGGCGTACCCGGCCACGAACCCAGCTACCGCTCCGAAGGCGATCTGCTCGATCCAGGGGAGGACGGACTGCAACTCCGGGAACTGCACCGGACGAAGCGTAGCACGCAGGAGCGGGGCTAACCGCTCCCTCCTGCTGGGGTAAGATTGCAGCCGTGACCGAAGCCCGCAAGGTCCGCACCTCCGACGAGGTCCGCGCAGCGCTGGAGCGTGGCGCGCCCGTCGTCGCGCTCGAGTCGACCGTCGTGACGCACGGCCTCCCCAGGCCGCGCAACCTCGAGCTGGCACGCCGCCTCGAGGCCGTAGTGCGCGATGAAGGCGCCGTGCCCGCCACCATCGGCGTGGTGGGAGGCGACCTCGTGATCGGGCTCGTCGACGCCGAGCTGGAGCGCCTGGCAGCCGGCGGCGCCGACAAGGCGTCGCTCTGGAACCTTGGGGCGCTGTGCGCGAAGGGGTCCGACGCGGGCACCACCGTCGCGACCACGCTCTTCGCCGCCCACCTGGCCGGCATCGCGGTCTTCGCCACCGGCGGCATCGGCGGCGTGCACGACGCTCCGTTCGACGAATCCGCCGATCTTCCGGCGCTGGCGCGCTACTCCGTCCTGACGGTCTGCGCCGGCCCCAAGAGCATCCTCGACGCCGCCGCCACGGTCGAACGCCTGGAGACGCTGGGCGTGGCCATGGTCGGCTACCGCAGCCGCACATTGGCAGGCTTCATGATCCAGACCACGAACATCCCCCTCCCCTCCTCCGTCGACAGCCCCACCGAGGCCGCCGCCGTCCTCTCCGCCCAGCGCGACCTGGGCCTGGGGGCCGGCGTGCTCCTGAGCAACCCCGTCAGCGAAGGCCTTTCGCAAGAAGAGTTCGACGACCTGCTGGCCCGCGCCAACCGGGGCGCGAAGGAGGCAGGCATCCACGGCCGTGACACTACGCCGTACCTGCTGGGCGCCCTGGCCGAGCTGTCGGAAGGCCGCACGGTCGAGGTGAACCTGCGCCTGCTCGAGGAGAACGCGAGGCTGGCCGCCGCCGTGGCCGCCGAGTTCGCCGCCACTGGCGGGAGGGCGGTCGTATGAGCGCAGCCAACGGCAACGCACCGCAGGCCTCGGAACTCGGGCGTCTGCTGCGCGAGGCCCGCGCCGAGCGCGGCCTGGAGCTCGGCGACGTCGCCGAGCTGACCCACGTGCGCCAGGACTACCTGCGCGCCCTCGAGGAAGGTCGCTACGGCGACCTGCCCGAAGACGTCTACACCCGCAACTTCGTGCGCCTGTACGCCAAGACGGTGGGCGTGCCGGCCGACCAGGCGCTCGACGTCTACCAGCGCGAGCGCCAGATGGCGGGCGGCCTCAGCACCATGGAGGTCCGCCTCGACAAGGAGCGGCGCGGCGAGCCGCCCCCTCCGCCGAGCGCGCGCCGCCGCGACGGGCCGCGCGGCCCCCGCATCGGCCCCACCTTGCTGACGCTCCTGCTCGTCGTTGCCCTCGTCGGCCTTGCCGTGTGGGGCTACAACTCGCTCTTCTTCCGCACCGGCACCCCGCCGGCGCAGCAGCAGGGCACCACCGGAGCGAACGGTGGCACGCTCCTGCCGGGCAGCACCGAGACGCCGCCACCAGGCGCGGACGCGCCGGCCGCTTCACAGCCGGCGGCCAGCGCCGGCACCGTGCTCATCGACGTGATCAGCACGCCGCCGGGAGCGCGCGTCACCATCGACGGCTTCCAGCTGCCGGGCGTCACGCCCATCCGCTCCGCGCCGGTGACGGCGCGCGAGGGGCGCGTGGTGCGCCTTACCCTCGAGGGGTTCGAGCCGTGGGAGCAGAGCGTCGACCTGACCGAAGGGCGCACGGTGGAGGCGAACCTGACGCAGGCGACGGAGGCCGCGCAACCGGCGCCCGCTGGGCCCGACGTCGGCCAGGGCCAGATCGCGCTGAGCGTCACCGCCCCCAGCTGGCTCGAGGTCTACCGCGGCGGCGCCCGCAACCAGGGCGAGCGCCTGGTGTACACCACCGCCCAGCCCGGCGCGACCTACACCTTCGACCTGCCCGTCTACGTCTACGTGGGCAACGCGGCCGGGGTCGAGGTCACGGTCGGCGACGCGCCACCGTTCACCCTGGGGTCGTCGGGGGCCATCGTGGGGCGGGCGTTCCAGTAGGCTCCGCCGTCCGGTAGGCACCCTCACCTGCCCTCGGTGACCTTGACCAGCGTGTAGCATCGCGCATGACGTTCGCAAAACTGCAGTGGTTCACCGTGGCGTCCCTGGCCGCCGCCTTCCTTCTGTCCGGCTTCGCCCAGGGTCAGGACGCCACCTGGCAGGACATCGTGCAGGTGGTCGAGATCCGTCCCGACGGCACCGTCCTCGTCGAAGACACCCGTACGGCGCAGGCGGACGACGGCTTCAGAGAGGCGTTCGTCTGTATCGGACACGGACGGAACCAATCGGTGACACTGCACCCTTCCTCGGGCGCCCAGGGACCCGGGCCGAGCGCCACGGCGTTCACGCAGGCGTGCGACAACGGCACCGAGCTCGTCGTGCGCAACGCCTCCGAAGTCACGGAGCGGCGCGTCAGGTTCTCGTACGTGCTCGAGGGTTCGGTGGACGCCTACACGGATGTCGTCCAATGGTACTGGCACATCCTCGAGTCAGAGCACCTACCGGTCCGCGGCTACGATCTCACCGTAATCGCGCCCGGTCCGATGGCCGAGCCGTACGACGCCTTCGTGCACCGCTTCAGCAATCCCGAAGAGCCCCGGGTCGAGTTCGGCGAAGATCGGCGCACTTTGCGCGTCAGGTTCGACAGAGTTCCGGAGGACGTACCTGTCGAGATCCGCTACCTCATGGATCCGCGCCTGTTCACCATCCGTGGCGACGGGCCCGGCTTCGAAGAGCTGCTACTGGACGAGGCGAAGGAAGCCGGCGTTCAGACACGTATCCAAGTTCTCGGCGACCCCAGGTGGGGGCTCATCCCGCTGGCGTTGGTGCTGCTCATGGGCTTCCTTCTGATCCGCGCCTACCGCCGCGTGGGGAAGGAGCCGCCGGTTCAGGCCATGAAATACCCGTTCGAGCCGCCGACAGACCTGGCACCGGCGGCCGTCAGCACCATCACCGACCAGAACTACACGGCTGGGCGCATGGGCGCCGCGTTCCACGCCACGATCATGGACCTGATGCGCCGTGGCTACGGCACGTTCGAGCCAAGGCCAGGCAAGAAGGTCGACATCCGACTGAACCCCAACCAACCGCGCGACGTGCTGCTGCCCTTCGAACAGGATGTCCTGAGGTACCTGGAACTCGCCTCGGGCAGTGACGAGCTGATCACGCACGCCGAGCTCAAGAAGTACTCGGAGCGGCATGCCTCGTCGTTCGTGTCGGGCTGGGGCAAGAAGGTCCGTTCCTGGCTGCTCGAGCAGCGCGGCGGCGAACTGACCACCGAAGAGAGCCGCCGCGAGGCGCGCCGCTGGGCGGGCTACAGCGCGCTGGCCGCGCTGCTGCCGGGGGTCCTGATCTTCGTCTTCCAGCGGGACGCGATGGCGCTGATGGTCGTGGGCGTGTTCGCCCTTATGGGCCTCGCGATCGTGGCGCTCGTGTCCCTTCCCGCCTGGCGGCCCGAGATCGCTCAGGAGGTCGCCGAGTGGCAGGGTTTCAAGCGCACCCTCACCGACTACACGCGCATGAAGGACGCGCCGCTCGACTTCTTCGAGCTCTGGGACGTCTACTACGCCTACGCGGCCGCGATGGGCGTCGCAGAGAACTACCTGAAGACGCTGCAACGCGCGGCGCCACTGGCCGGCGCGAACGAGCAATCGATGGTACGCAGCGCCGCCTGGATGGGCTTGACCGGTTCCAACGCCAGCGTCTCCAACCTGGCAGGGCTGTCGAGCTCGATAACCTCGCTCTCCAGCGCCCTCAGCTCGGCGTCGGCGACGGCTTCGTCCGGCGGCTCGGTGTCCGGCGGGGGCGGCGGAGGCGGCGGAGGGGGCTCGTCAGGCGTTCGCTGAGGGCGTCCGCTTCTTGTAGCGGCTGACACCGTCAGCCCGGTCTTCCGGTTGCTGGGTCCGTCGAGTTCGGTGGCTGCCGACCCTCAGTCGGGCACCCCGCCGCTTCTAACCACTTCCTGGTAGAAGCGGAACGACTCCTTGGGCGTGCGCTTCAGTGTCTCGTGGTCGAGGTGCACGATCCCGAAGCGCTTCGCGTACCCTTCCGCCCACTCGAAGTTGTCTATCAGCGTCCAGAGGAAGTAGCCCCGCACGTCGCACCCCTGCTCGATGGCTTCGGCGGTGGCCTGCAGGTAGCTCCTGAGGTAATCCACGCGGCGCCGGTCGTCCACGCGGCCGCGTTGCGGGGCCGGGTCGTCGAAGGCCGCGCCGCTCTCGGTGATCACGACGGGCGGGTTGCCGTAGCGCTCCTTCAGCTCGAGCAGCTGCCGCGTCAGCGCCTCGGGCGCCACCTGCCATCCCATCGCCGTCAGCTCGCTGCCGGGCAGCGGCTCCGCCAGCCGCAGGCCGATGGGTCCCTCGCCGGCGCCGATGCGCTGCACGGTGTAATGGTTAAGCCCGATCAGGTCCAGGGGCTGCTGGATCGTCTCCATGTCGCCTGGGCGGATCATCACGTCCATCAGCGGAGCGATCGGGGCCGGGTACGTGCCCTTCAGCAGGGGGTCGAGGCTCGAGCGGTTGTAGGCCTCGTCGGCCAGGGCGGCTGCGGCATGGTCGTCCTCGTGGTCCGAGGCAGGTTCGATGGGCTGCAGATTCACGATGTTCCCCAGCTTCCACGGGCCCATCTCCCTCAGGCGCTGGGCGCCCAGGCCCACCGCCAGGTTCTGGTGGTGGACGGCCGCCAGGTAGTCCGACAGGCCGCTCAGGCCTGGGGCGTGCTGGCCCACCAGGTGGCCCAGCAGCGCGTGCACGTTGGGCTCGTTGAGCATGAAGAAGGCCTTGGCCCGGTCGCCGAGGCGCTCCGCCACCACCTCCGCGTAATCCGCGAAGTAGGAGGCGGTGTCGCGCGACGTCCAGCCACCCTTCTCCTGGAGCGCCTGCGGCAGGTCCCAGTGGTAGAGGCAGAGCCAGGGCTCGATGCCGGCGCCCACGAGCTCGTCCAGCAGGCGATCGTAGAACTCGATGCCCTTGGGGGCCAAGCGGCCGCGGCCCTCGGGCAGCACCCGCGGCCACGAGACCGACAGGCGGTACGCTCCCACGCCCAGCTCGGCGAGCAGCTCTACGTCCTCTTCGTAACGGTGGAAGTGGTCGGTGGCGACGTCGCCCGTACTGCCGTCGGCGATGCTGCCAGGCTTGTGCGCGAAGCGGTCCCAGATGGATTCGCCTTTGCCCCCAGCGGTCGGCGCGCCCTCGATCTGGTAGGCGGATGTCGAGATTCCCCACACGAAGTCGGACGGGAAAACGGTCATCAGGTTCGGCTCCCGCGCAAGGTTACCCCGACTGCGTCGCACCTCAGGCGCTTCCGTACCCTGGGGCGCGCCCGCCTGCTTTGACGGGGAGCCCTCCGGCGGGCGAAGCTGGAGGCTGCCATGGACGCTCCTCCCACCTCCGACCCCGCGACGCGCGCCACGCCCGTCCGCTTCGGCCTCTCCAGCCGCGCCGCCGCGGCTTGGGGCGCTGCGCTGGTCGCCCTCGGCGTGGCCTTCGGCGCCTTCGGAGCGCACACGCTCCAGGACCTGGTAACCCCCGCACGCCTTCAGACCTTCGAGACGGGCGTGCGCTACCAGATCTACCAGGGCCTCGGCCTGCTGCTGCTGGGCCTCTACGGGCGCGTCGGGCGCGGGGCGCCGCGGGCGGCCCTGGCCGTGCTGTTCGGCTGCATCGTCTTCTCGGGCAGCCTCTACCTGCTCGTGGCTGGTGCGCCGGGCTTCTTCGGCGCCATCGCGCCGCTAGGCGGAGCGGCCATGATCGGCGGCTGGCTGGTGGCCGCCTGGCGCCTCGCCCGCGGGTGAGGGGCGCGCGAACTCCGCTCCGCGTGAACGGGCCCCGCGGCGCTGCTCCCTCGGCCGATGGCTCCGGATCGGCTCCTACCGCCCGGCGTGTGTGGCTCGTGCTGGGGGTGGCGCTGCTGGCGGTCAGCATGGCGGCCATCTACATCCGCTTCGCCGACGCGCCGGGCGTGGTGGTGGCGCTCTACCGCATGGCCATCGCGTCGGTGGTGATGCTGCCCATCACGCTCAGGGGCCTGCGGCGCACGCCGCTCAGGGGGCGCGACGCGTACCTCACGCTGGCCGCCGGCGCCCTCCTGGCGCTGCACTTCGCCGCCTGGATCACCTCGCTCTCGCTCACCTCGGTCGCGGCCAGCGTGACGCTGGCCTCCACCTCGCCGCTTTGGATGGCGCTGCTGGCCTGGTTCTTCCTGGGCGTGGCTCCGACCCTCGGTACGCTGGCAGGCGTGCTCGTGGCGGTGGCCGGGGCAGCCATCATCGGCTTCGGCGACCTCTCGGGAGGCTCGCAGCCGCTGCTGGGCGACGCCCTGGCCCTGCTGGGTGCCGTAGCCGGCGCCGGCTACCTCCTGCTCGGGCGCGTGGTCCAGCGCCGCGGGATCGGCCTCGACGCCTACGCCGGCGTGGCGTACTTCGTCTCGGCCGTCATCCTGGCTCCGCTACCGCTGCTGTTCGGCTACTCCTACCTCGACTACCCGGCCGCGACCTTCGCGTGGATCCTTCTGCTGGCTCTCGTGCCGCAGCTGATCGGGCACACGGGCATCAACTACGCGGCGAAGCACCTGAACCCCACGGTGGTCGCCACGGCCATGCTGCTGGAGCCGCTGGGCGCCGGACTGCTGGCGATGCTGCTGTTCCGCGAGGTGCCGTCGACGATGACGCTGCTGGGTGCGGCGATCCTGCTGGCTGGCGTCTACCTGACGCTTCGCGCCTCCCGGGGAACCCCGCTGCCGCGGGACACGCGAACGGGCGAATAGTTCCATCCGGAAATATCTACCGCGTGCAAAAATGCACGAAATCTGCTACCATGTGACACGTGCACGTGCCTAGTGGAAACTTCGATAATCCCCCAAAGGCACGAGCGGAAACCCCCAACATCACGTTGTCATCCAGCATCTGAGGCGCACGTAGGCATCGCGCCGCCGCCACGTGGCGCCTCGGTTTGAAGGGAGCGGTTGATTTTGAAGGACCAGGGTAAAACGTTCAAGATGGGCGATCGCGTCGTCCTGCCCCCCTACGGTGTCGGCTTGGTCGCAGGTACGACCATGCGGACGGTAGGGGGCACCAACCAGCAGTACTACCAGGTGGACTTCCCCAACGGCACGTCGCGCGCCTACGTGCCCGTCAGCGCCCCGCAGGGCACCGGCCTGCGCCCCGCGCTCACCAAGGAAGAGGTGCAGAACGTACTGGAGCGCCTCCAGAACGGTCGCATCACGCTGCCCAAGCAGTGGGCGGCGCGCCACCGCAAGGTGACGGACCTGCTGACCACGGGCGACCCGTACCAGATCGCCACCCTGGCCAGCGAGCTGCGCCGCTGGGACCTCGAGCGCGGCCTGCCCGACCTCGACCGTCAGGCCTATCGCCGCGCCATCCGCCTCCTGGCAGGCGAGATGAGCGCCGTGCTGAGCATCACCGAGCAGGAAGCGCGCGCCCTGATGGACGTGGGCGAGGAGGACGGCCTCAACTGAGGCTTCGGGCTCAACTGAGCCTCCGGGCTCAACCGAGCCCTTGGGGGCGTCCAGCCCCCGCCTGAAGCGCTCCAGGCCCGCGCCCGAGCACGACCCCGCGCCTACCCCCGCCTGCCCTGCAGCCACCGCAGCGCTATGGCGTACGCCGCGAAGTCGTCGACGAGCACCGGTGGCACCCGCAGACCTGCAGGAACGAGCCGCGCCCACCCGCGCGGCTCGTTCTCTTGGAAGTAGAGGGCACGCGCCTCGAGGCTCGTGCCCTCCTCCGCCACCAGCTCCGGCGCCAGGCCGCGCGCGGCTAGCGCCGCCACGACCGCTTCGCTGCCCGTGCCGTCGCCCACCACGAGGTGCGCACCGACAGGCAGCTCCAACTCGGGCAGCTCGGTCGGCTGCAGGATCAGCCCGCGCACGAGTCGCCCGTCGTCGCTGACGAACGCTACGCCCACGTTCCTGCCGGGGTCGAAGGCTACGATCACCGCCTGAAGGTAACCCGAAACGCAGAACGCCCGCCCCGGTTTCCCGGGGCGGGCGTTCCTGGTTGCGGGCGCCGAAGCGCCACGTTCCTGGCTAGCCTGGGGCTAGCTCAGCCCACGGACTCGCTGGGCTGCGGGCGGTCGCTGCCCGGGCGGGCCGGGGCGACGGGCTCGGCGGCGCGTGCGGGCGCTTCCTTGACCTTCTGGAGGGAGCGCTCGTCGGCGACGCGCGTGTGGCGGATGGCGGCGAGGCCGGTGCCGGCGGGGACGAGGCGGCCGAGGATGACGTTCTCCTTCATGCCGACCAGGTCGTCAGACTT
Organism: uncultured bacterium; assembly: GCA_964625655.1. Classification (GTDB taxonomy): domain Bacteria; phylum Deinococcota; class Deinococci; order Deinococcales; family Trueperaceae; genus JAAYYF01. The sequence goes on along the minus strand of CAZVCT010000069.1, from coordinate 2,165 downwards.
GCCGGCCAGCGCGGCTTCCGTGAGGACGTGGGTGGTGTGCTGGAACGAGGCGGCCGAGAGCCAGCTCTTGGTCGACAGCGACGCCTTGGTGATGCCAAGGAGCAGCGGCTTCCAGCTGGCGGGCGTCTTGCCCTCTTCCAGGAGACGGTCGTTGGCCTCTTCGATGTCGAAGCGCTCCACCGTCTGGCCTTCGAGGTAGGGGCTGTCGCCCGCCTCGAGGACTTCCACGTACTTGAGCATCTGGCGCACGATCACTTCGATGTGCTTGTCGTGCACGCTGACGCCCTGACCGCGGTAGACCTTCTGCACCTCGTCGACGAGGTAGGCCTGCACGGCTTCGGGGCCGCGCGACTCGAGGAGGTCGTGCGGGTTGATGCTGCCGCGCGTGAGCGGCTGCCCGGCTTCGACCTTGTCGCCGTCACGCACCAGCAGGCGCGTGTTGCGGTCGACCTTGTAGGCACGGCTGAACTCGCCGTCGTCGGAGGTGACCGTGATGATGATGCGGTCGCGGTCCTCGTCCTCGTTGAGTTCGACGGCGCCGTCGAGTTCCGAGATGACGGCCTTGACCTTCGGCTTGCGCGCTTCCACCAGCTCGATCACGCGGGGCAGACCCTGGGTGATGTCGCCGCCGGTGGCGATGCCACCGGTGTGGAAGGTACGCATCGTCAGCTGCGTGCCCGGCTCGCCGATCGACTCGGCGGCGATGACGCCCACGGCTTCGCCGAGGCTGACCTCGCGCATCATCGACATGTCGAGGCCGTAGCACTTGCGGCACACGCCGGCGCGCGTCTGGCAGACGAGCGGGCTGCGCACCGCGATCTCGGTGAGGTCGGCGTCCTCGCGCATGGCGTTGTAGATGGCGGTGACGTCCTCCTTGAAGAGGAGGGCGCCGGAGGCGAGGGTGAGGTCGCCGAGCTCCAGGTCCTGAGACAGGCGGCGGCCGTAGAGGCTCATCTCGAGCTGGCCCTTGGGCCGCGCGCGGCCGCCCTCGTACAGCTGGACGGTCTCGTAGTCGGCGGTACCGCAGTCGTCCTCGCGCACCACGACCTCGTGGGCCACGTCGACGAGCTTGCGAGTCAGGTAGCCCGAGTCGGCGGTACGGAGCGCCGTGTCGGCCCCGCCCTTACGGGCGCCGTGCGTCGAGATGAAGTACTCGAGCACGTCGAGGCCCTCGCGGAAGTTCGCGCGGATCGGCAGCTCGATGGTCTCGCCCGACGGGCTGGCCATCAGGCCGCGCATGCCCGCCAGCTGACGGATCTGCTGGGGGTTGCCACGCGCGCCGGACTGCGCCATGACGAAGAGGGGGTTGAACGGCATGTTCTCCGAGAAGTTCTCGAAGACCGCGTCCTTGACCTCTTCGGTGGTGTCGTTCCAGAGCCGCACGACCTGCTGGTAGCGCTCCTCTTCGTTGAGGAAGCCGCGGTTGAAGGCCGAGGTGATCTTCTCGAGCTTCTGCTGGGCGTCCGCGAGGAGCTGCGCCTTCTTCGGCGGGATGGCGACGTCGTCGATGCCGATGGTGATGCCAGAGGTGGTGGACAGCTCGAAGCCGTACTGCTTGAGGCCGTCCAGCAGGGCGGCCGTGCGCTCGACCCCGAGGCGCTTATAGCTCTCGAGGACCAGGTCGCGCAGCGCGCCACGCTCGTAGACGGTGTCGTAGCGCAGCAGGTCCTTGGGGACCTCGCCGCCGGCCTCGAGCGTCTCCTTCACCATGCGGGCGAAGTAGAGGCGGCCCGGGCTCGTCTCGATGATCTCGCCGTCGACGCGCGCCGTCACGACGTCCTGCATGTCGATCAGGTGCTGCTCGACCGCCAGGAGCGCCTCGTCGACGCTGCCGAACCAGTAGATCAGGCGGCCGACGCTCGTCTGCTTGCCGGCGACGGTGATGGTCGAGTTGAGGTCGACCTTGCCGGCTTCGAACGCCTCGATGGCTTCCTGCTCGGTCTTGAACTCGGCGCCGATGCCCTTGTGGCCCGTGTGCAGCTGGGTGAGCACGTACAGGCCAAGGATGATGTCGCGGGTGGCCTGGACGTTCGGGTTGCCGTGAGCGGGCGACAGCAGGTTGTGGCTCGAGAGCATCTGCAGGCGAGCTTCCGCCTGGGCGTAGACCGAGAGCGGCACGTGGATGGCCATCTGGTCACCGTCGAAGTCGGCGTTGAACGCCTCGC
>CAZVCT010000068.1:0-11883 GCA_964625655.1 uncultured bacterium | reverse complement strand
AGCAGCACCGCCAGCGCACGCTTCGAAGCGCGTGCCGCGCCTGCAACTGGCGCTTCAGATACGGCCCCATCGACGCCGCCCGCGCGCTCCTCCAGCCGCACCCCCATGAAGACCAGCGACTGGTAAGGCTCAAGCGTCAGCACCAGGCCCGACCGAACGAGCTCCGACGCGCCCACCCGTAGCGCCGCGCCGCCTGCGTGCGGCTCGAGGACCACCTCGCCAGTCGGCGCCTCCTCGACCGCTAGGGCGGCGGCCACGCTCTGGGTCGTCACCTCTCCTCCAGCCTCCTTGAACGGCGCGCTGGTCAGCACGCGGCCCGACACGCGTCGCGGACCGTTGTTGTACGCCACCAGCACCCGCTCGGACCCCAGACCGTTGACGTACACGAACGCGTCCTCGACGACGTTCCCGTCGTCCGCCACCAGGTCGAAGAGCCGGAACAGCTGCGCGCCGGCGAACAGCTCGCGCCGCCGCAGGAGCGGCGCCACCTCGCGCCGGTGGCGCTCCACGTGCCAGGCGCGGGGCGCTTCGTCGGTGCGCGGCCGGGCGAACTCCATCCCGTACTTCTCCCTCAGGCCCTCGACCTGACCGTGGCCGAACATGGGCAGGCCCGGCAGCGTCGCCATCAGCACGCTGACGCCGAACGCCTTGTCGCCGTCGCCGAACTGCTCGGCGACCGGCTCCTCGTCCGGGTTGCTCATGAAGTTGACGAACCGCTCCAGCACGCGCGGCTCCTCGAGGAAGCGCTTCAGGTAGGCCCGGTGCTCGGCGTTCTCCTCGGCCAGCGTCATGTGCATGAAGGCGCTGTTGTAGACGCGGTTCATGCCCAGCGTGCGGACGAAGTAGACCTCCATCAGCCAGAACGCCTCGGCCAGCAGCATGGTGCCGGGCGCCTCCTGGGCCAGCCTCTCCACCAGCTCGCGCCAGAACTCGCGGGGCATCCGGCGGTCGAACTCCGCCTGGCTGATGGCCAGCTCGGAGCGCGACGGGATCGCACCACCCTCGCCCGGCGCCGGGTGCCAGAGGCGCCTGACGTGGCGGCGGGCGAGCGTCATGGCGGCGTCCAGCCGGATGATGGGGAAACGGCGCGCCACCGCGACCGTGACGTCGATGACCGCGCGCCGCACGTCCTCGCGCAGGTAGTCGAGCTGGGCGGTGTCGTTCCACGGCAGCGCCGTGCCGTCGTTGCCGTGGTAGAGGAAGCTGGTCTGGCCCGTGGCGTTGTCGACGCGCTGGAAGACGACCGCGGCGTCGCTGCCGTCGTAGTAGCCGTCCTCGATCCGCAGCGTCACGCGCGGGTCGGTCGACAGGTCGGGGCCGCTGAAGCCGTACCCGGGGTAGGGCTGCGAGGCAGCTTGCACGAACCGCTCGGGGTGCTCGATCACCCAGCGCGCGTCGATGGCGGTGTGGTTCGGCACCATGTCGCTGGCGAGCCGCAGTCCGTGCCCAGCGGCACGCTTGGCCAACCGCGTCAGTGCCTCTTCGCCGCCCAGCTCCGGCGCCACCTCGTAGTCGTAGATGCTGTAGGCGCTGGCGACGGCGTCCTCCTGCCCCCGCAGCCGCTTGATGGTGCGCGACGCCGGGCTGCGGCGCCAGATGCCGATGAGCCATAGCGCGTTGAAGCCGTCCTCGCGGAGCGCGGTCAGCGCCTCGTCGGGCACCTCGTCGAGCTGCTCGACCCGCCGGCCGTAGCGCTCGGAGAGCTGCGCCAGCCAGACGAAGGTGCTCTTGGCGACCAGCGCCACTCCTGGCATCCAGGGGGCGTCGGCCGTGAAGGCCACTGGCTCCTCGGCCTGCAGCGCCAGCGCCGGGTCGGGCAGCGGCGGCGGGCCGGCGCCGGGTGCCGTTCGGTTCTGCTCCTCTGCCAGCAGGTCGGAGGCGCGCAGAGCCCGCCTCACCGCCGCGGCGTACTCCTCCCCCAGCAGCGGCCGCCAGAGCGCGAGCGCCTCGCGCAGCTGCGCCAGCAGCGAACCGGGCGCGCGCCGCGCGGGTTCGAGCAGCAGGTCGAGCAAGGAGCCGGGCGTGACGACCCGTCCGCGGCCGGCGTCACCGGGCGCCTCGCCATCCGTGGCCCCATCGCGGTCCGGCGACGCCCCACCCGGCGCCGCGGCGGTTCCGAACTCCAGCTCCAACGCTTCCCACGCGTCTCGGTAGCCCGCGCTCGCGGCGAACGCCGGCGCCTCGAACAGCTCGCGCAACGGCCCCAGGGCAGGGTTGCGGCGCGCGAGCTCGAGCAGCAGCAGCTCCTCCAATGCCGTCGTCACCAAGGTGGCCTCGGGAGGCACAGGCTCGGAAGGAGCTGTCTCGGAAGGAGCTGTCTCGGAGGGAAGCGGCTCTGGAAGACCAGCGGGATCGGCCGCTTCGAACAGCTCCTCGAAGCGCGCCGCCAGCTGCCGCACGGCAGCGGCGCCCGCCGTACGCTCGAGGCGTGCCCGGCTGCGCTCGGCGGCGCCGGGGCCCTCCTCCAGCTCCGTGACGGCGCGGATCACGGCGTGCATCAGCTCGTGCAGTGCCACGGCGGCCACGAGCTCGTTCGCCGACGCCGGGAGGCGCGCTGCCCACTCGTGGGCCGCGGTTGCGTCCAGCTCGAGAACGTGGCCGTACAGCCCGAAGCGGGCCGGGGGCAGGTCGAGGCGGCGGCGCGCCTCGCGCGTGACGTGTAGCGCGCGCGCCAGCCCCGGCGAACCGGACGGCCCGTTCGCGCCTCCGGCCGCGTAGCCGGTCACGCAGCCGTTCGCGCCTGCGTTCACGTCTCCGTTCGCGTCACGGTTCAAGTCGCGGCTGCGCCTCCCGGGCGAAGCTTAGCACCAGTTCTCGCGCCCTCCACGGGCTCGTACGGTGGTTCGCACGTCTGGGACGTATAGAATCCGCCTGAGGAGGAGAGCGGTTCGGGAAAGCAGCGCCACCGCCCACCGCGGAGCCGCCCTTCGAGTGCGTATGGTTGAGTTCATGAGACCGCATCCGGACCAGAACCCGCGTGCCGCTGGCCCCAGGCCGACTCGCGGTGCGTGGAAGGCAGCGCTGGCGCTCGTGCTCCTCGGGCTGCTGGCTTCCTGCGCCGGCGAGTTCGACACGCCCGGCGAGGCCCTGCGCCTGGTGCAGCCCACCCTTCCCGACGCCGTGCTGCGCGAGCCGTACGAAGCGCAGGTGCACGCCGTGGGCGGTCTCAGGCCCTACGACTTCGAGGTCGAATCGGGCGAGCTGCCGCAGGGTATGGCGCTTCAGAACGGCACCCTGCGCGGTACGCCCACCGCCACCGGCACCTTCACCTTCACCGTCGCCGTCTCCGACGCCAACCTGAACAAGACCGTCCAGGAGTACCGGCTGAACGTCACCGAGGTGCCGCCCCCGACCTTCACGCTGGGCACGCCCCAGACCGAGGTGCGCGAGGCCGTGACGTTGCGCGCGCGCATCGGCGACGCCCGCGAGGTCGAGGCCGTCCGCGCCCTCGTCCGCTGGGATCCGGCCGCCTTCCGGCTCGCCGGCGGCCCCACGGTGGCGGGTCGCGACGTGGCGTACTTCGTCCGCGACGGCGAAGGCGAACTGCAGGTCGACCTGGCGGCGCTTGGGAACACGATCGACGGGGAACGCGAGCTCTTCAGCTTCACGCTTGAACCGCTGAACGCGCCCGCCCTGCTGCAGGTCGAACATCTGGTCGAGGTCGTCAGCGTGTCGGCCGACCCCGAGCGGCGCCACCACTTCCTGCGCGGCAGCGAGGGACGTAGCGGAGCGCCGACGCAGCCGCCCGCCACCGGCTCTGACGACGACGGCCCACCGGGCGACGTGGACGAACAGGAGGGTGCCGACGACGGGGCCGACGACGGAGACGTCCCGGGCACGCCCGGCGCTCCCGACGATGAAGAGCCCGGCGCTCCCCCGCCAGCCGATCCTGAAGAACCGTCCGACCCAGGGAACGAGGACGCCGGATGAGGCCAGACACCACCCCGCGAAGCCATCCACCGCGCCGCCGCGCAGCCACTGGGCCGAGCCCCCGTCTGGCAGCGCTGACGGCCACGTTCGCCGCGGCCCTGCTGGTCATGTTCCCGATGGCCTGGGCCACGACCTACCTGGAGCAGACTCCGGAGGAGATGGTCCTTGCCGCCGACATGATCTTCGTCGGCAACGTCATCGACGTCGCCACCACGAACGACGCCGGCACCGCCTGGACCGAGGTCACGTTCGACGTCGAGCGCTGGCTCGCGGACCGGCGCCTGGAAGACGGCGCCGACGAGGACGAGGCCGAGCCCGCCAGGGTGACACTGCGCTTCCTGGGCGGCACCCTGCCGGGCGGCGAGCGCCTGACCGTCAGTGGGTTGCCGAACTACGAACTCGGCCAGCGGGTACTGATCTTCGCCTACGACGCTCCCGAGGCGGCCTCCCCCGTCGTGGGCGTGCGCCAGGGCAGCTGGACGCTCGGCGTCACCGGCGCGCGCGGCGAGGAGGGCAGCTTCCTGACCGTTCCCACGCCCGGACGCCTGCAGCGCGGAGCGACGGGCTCGGGCCTGGAAGAGCTCGTGGGCGCCATCACCGCCCTGCGCGAGGCGGGCACGCTGCCCTCGGGCACACCGGCACCGCCGACCGACGAGGAAGAAGCCGAAAGGGACGAAGCGGAGACACAGGCGGACGAGCCGGACGCAGAGGCGGACGAGGCAGAAGAGCCGGCGACCGACGGAGCGGAAGCAGGGACGGGCGAATCGGAAACGCAGACTGACGAGCAGGAAGAACCGGCGACCGAAGGGGCGGATGGCGCGCCGGAGGGCGAGGCGGGCAACGAGGGAGCCGAATCGGCGACCGACCAGGCAGACGGCGAACCCGGGTACGAGGGCGCCCCAGACGCCCCCACCAGCGACGAGGGACGACCCGAGGCGCCCGTCGAGCCGACGCCCGCTTCGCCCCTTCCGCCTGCGGTCGTCAGTTACACGGTCGACGAGAGCGGCGGGCCGCTGCTCCTTTCGACCGCCGTGAACCGCGCTGCCGCCGCCTGGGAGGCCGCTGCGCCCGCCAGCGTCGAGTTCGAGCCGCTGCCCGCCGGCGCGGCCGGCCAGGAGGCGCACCGCGTGGCGTACGGCGACGCGGTGCTGTTCGGCCCCGACGCGCTCTCGCTGACGCTGGGACGAGGCGACTCGCGCACCACTGAGGTCCTGGTCAACCCCACCGTGGGCAGCCTCCTGGAGCCCGTGCTGCTCCACGAACTGGGCGTGCTGATCGGACTGCCCGAAGGTGGCGTCGGGGTGATGGCGCACGCGGTCGTCGCGGGCACGCTCGAGCCGACCGAAGCCGACCTGGCAGCGTTGGCCGCCTTGCGCACCTACCGCCCCGAAGACCTGAACCAGGACGGCGTCGTCGACTTCTACGACCTCGTGGAGTTCTCGCGCCAGTACGGCCGCAGCGGCGTCAACCTGGCGGCCGACCTGAACGGCGACGGCACCGTGGACGAGGCCGACCTGGCGCAGTTGGAGGAAGCGTACGAGTTCCTGCCGCCGAGCGAGCGGCCGCCGGGGCCGCGCTGAAGCAAGTTCCGGAGCCGTTGTCCGCCTCCGTAACGTCGCGGTTCTTAGTCGCTCCGCTCGCACGTCCTTGTCCCTCGGACAAAGACTCCGAGAACCGCGCTAGATCTCAGGCAGATCGCCGTCCTGCGACGCCGACGGCTCACCGAGGAACAGCACCGCCACCTGGCCGTCCCCCCGCGCGAAGAGCAGGGTGCCCTCGTGCCGGGGCGCGACCAGATAGTCGGTGAAGGAGCCGAGCACCTGTCCGGGGAGCATGGCCACCAGGCTCTCGTGCGGCTCGGCTCCGCGGCCGCGGTACTGGCGCACCGTTACCTTCTGGCCTCCGACGTCGAAACTGAGCGGCTCGCCCGTCATCGGCTGCACCTCGTGCTCGGTGGCGCCCGAACCGGCGAGGACGTGGTCGAGGTCGACGGCGTCGCCTTCCATGCTGGCCATCACGCGGCTGACGAGCCCGGTCACGGCCTGATCGACGAGCGCCACGCCGGCGGCGCGGGCGGCGCCCCGCACGAGGCCGTCGAGCGCCTTCATGCGGTCGGGCGCTCGTGACGTCACCACGGCAGCGCGCGTGATCGCCTGGGCGACGACCTCGTGCGGCTCGCCCCTGACGTTGTTGGCCAGCACCTTCAGGGTCGCCAGCAGCTCGTCGGACTGCTGCCCGGTGACGACGAACGCCGCCACGAGCGCGTCCGACAGCCGAGCGGCCAGCGACTTCTCGAGGTCCCTGATGCGCACGTGCACGTAGTCGCCTTCGCGGAAGGTGGCGATGCGCGTACGGTTGCGCTTCACGACGTTCGTGCCTGCCAGCTCCATCTCGTGCCCGTCGAGGTACAGCGTCCTGGAGCTCCCGACGCCCGAGATGGCGAGGTCGTGGCCCGCCAGGGTCAGACGCACAGGGCCGACCATGCGGATCGTGACGGCGGTGGCATCGGGAGGAACCTTCTCCCAACGAAGGATGGGGTTCGCACCGAAGAGCACGCCGCCGTCCAGCTGCGGTCCGCTGGCGCGTCCGCCTACCGTGGTGGGCAGGTAGTCGGCCAGCCGGTCGAAGAACGCGGTCACGAGCTCCCTGAAGTCCGCCGTGTCCTGCTGGAACGCCTGCCTCTCGGTGCGTTCGCGCGCCGACACCTCGGCGAGGCGCCGCTCGAGCACGCGTCGCTGCTTCGCCCTCTCCTCCTCGGGCAGCCGCTCCTTCACGAGTTCCTGGATCGCGAGCTTCAGTTGGTGGCTGTTCACTTCCGTGGCGCTGGCAGGCGTCATGCGCCCGGCGTACGGGTCGGCGGCCACGGCCAGCGCGGCCTGGCGGACGTAGCCGAAGGCGCCGGCGCCCGAGGCTTCCTGAGCCGGCAGCGGGTTGCCCGGCTTGCCGACCGACATCACTAGGTTGACGAGCTCACGGACGATCTCGGCGAGCGCCTCGAGGTCCGAGAGCGAGACGAGCGGGTCGCGCAGCCCGGGGATGGGCTCCACGACGCGGAACCCCTCGGGCTGCCCCTCCTGATCGATGGTGTTCTTCTCGGAGTTGCGGCTCAGGTTCTGAAGCGTTCCGAACACGAGGCGCGCGGTGCGGCGGCCCTGCTCGGCGCGCCAGCTGGCGGCGGTCCGCTGCACGAACTCCTCGAGGTCGTCCCACCAGGCCCGCCGCGCCAGCCGTTGCAGGGTGGCGTGCTCCTCGCGCTCCTGCGGCGTGCCGGCCAGCTTCGGCGCCTCACGGCGGGGCGGCGCCTCTTCCGCCAGTTCCACCACCTTCTCGTCTTCGATCACGAGGGCGTTCAGGTTGGGAACCGTGCGCGTCAGCGGCTTCGTGGACATCGTGGACAGGCTGCGGCTCAGCTCTTCGAGCCGGCGGCGCTGGCCTGCGTCCAGCCGCTGCTGCTCGCGGCTCAGCACGGCCAGCAGGTCCCAAAGGGACGCCACGCCGCCCTTGACGGTGCGCGACTCCCGGTACTCCTCGACCTTGTACTCGAGGAGCTCGAGCGCGATGCTCTCGAACGACAGGACCACGACGGCAGTATATGTTCCCCGGCGCTGCCCCGGCCAACCAGGGGGAGGCCGAGAAGGAGCTCAGGCGAAGCGGGCGAACACCTCCGCCGAGCGCACGACGACCTCATCGACCTCGGCTTCCGTGATCACCAATGGTGGCAGGTAGCGGATCGTCTCGCCCCCGGCAGCGATCGTCAGCACGCCGGCGCCCTTCAGCGCCTCGATGACGGGCGCCGCGGGTACCGCCATGCCGACCCCCACCATCAGCCCCATGCCCCGCACCTCGCGCACGGCGTCGCCGCCCGCTTCCCTGAGGCCGTTCATCAGGCGCTCGCCCAGCCGCGCGGCGGCCGTCATCAAACCGCGCTCCTCGATCTCCTCGAGGACGGCCAAGCCCGCGGCGCACGCCAACGGGTTGCCGCCGAAGGTCGTGCCGTGGCCGCCCTTCGGCATGGCGGCCGCCACCGCGTCCGTCATGAGCGTCGCCCCGATCGGCACGCCGCCGGCCAAGCCCTTGGCGAGGGTGACGATGTCGGCGTCCACTCCCGCTCCGCTTTCGGCGAGCGCCGGCTCGCTGGCGAGGAACGTCCCGGTGCGGCCGACGCCCGTCTGGATCTCGTCGAGGACGAGCAGGGCTCCGTGGCGACGGGTCACGTCGCGCGCCAGGCGCAGGTACTCGGCCGACGCCGGCCTCACGCCGCTCTCGCCCTGGACGGGCTCCAGCAGCAGGGCCGCCGTGTCGCTCGTGACGGCCCGCTCGAGCGCGGCTCCGTCGTTCAGGTCCACGAAGGTGACGTCGAAGGCGAACGGTCCGAACGGCTCGCGGTACTTGGGTTCCCACGTCAGTGGCAGCACGCCCAGCGAGCGGCCCGAGAAGCCGTTCCGCACCGCCACGAAGTGCCGCCTGCCCGTAGCGGCCCGCGCCCACTTCAGCGCCGCCTCGTTGGCCTCGGCCCCGGAGTTGCTGTAGAAGACGCGGTTCAGGGGCGGCTTCACGAAGCCGAAGAGCTTCTGGGTGAAGCGGGTGCGCACGTCGTTGCCGACGTTCTGGGGCGCGACAATCAGCCTGCGCGCCTGCTCGGCGACGGCGCGCGCCACGCGCTCGTTGGCGTGTCCGACGCTGGCAACCGCGATGCCCGCCATGCAGTCCAGGTAAGCCCGGCCGTCCGCGTCGTAGAGCCGCGCGCCCTCGCCGCGGACGAACACCACGTCAGGGTTCCAGAGCCCCGAGCGGTGCTGGGCGTCGAGGTCCAGGATCTCGCGGGTCGACACCGGATGACCGGTCGGATTCGAAGCGTTCTCGTCGTGTCTCTCGCTCATACGCTGCCAGCTCCTTCGACCGGGTCGGGATCGCCGAAACGCGTGCCACACGCGCTCAAGCGAACGTACTGACCGGTACGTATACCAGTTGAACTGACCGTTCTAGATAACAGTTCTGCTCGACGTGTCCCCCGACCGGGACTCTTACGGGGTTCATGCTCCGATCGCGACCATGCAAAGCGGCCATTCGGCCCGGTTGTCGAGCCCTAACAGGGCCCGCACGTCTTCGTCGTAGAAGTCGGTCACCAGGGTGGCGACGTGTCCCAGCGCCCCGGCCGCCAGGATCAGGTTCTGGGCGGCTGCACCCGCATCGAGGAGCGCGTAGCGGTAGGCGCGCGCCCCATCGGCCACGCGGTGGCGTGTCGGCAGGCCCGTCAGGCAGATGACGGCGGCCTGCGCGTCGGCCTCGAGCGGCGAGAGCAGACTGGTCGTGAAACGCTCCCGCGGGTCTTCCAGGTCGAGCTGGTGAAGTGAGTGCTCGCGCGGGTTGTAGTGGTAGCTGCCGGCGAAGATGTCCTGCACGTCGAAGGCGAGCACGTAGCCCTCGAGCGACGAGACCTCCTGCGCCGTCACGTGCGCGCGCTCGTGCCCGTAGGTGAAGCCGAAGCCGCTCCAGAGCAGCTGCGAGAGGTGCGCCTGCTTCAGGCGCCCCCCTTCCGCCGCGCCGCTACGGTCGCGCGCCAGCTCGCTCCAGAGCCCGGCGCCGCCCTCCAGCTTGGGAACGGGCAGCGACGCCACCTCGGCCGGGTTCGCGTACACCTTGAAGCGTGGCGACACGCGCGTACGGCTCGCGGGCAGCTGCCCACGCCTGTAGCTCATCTGTTCGTGGACTTCCGCACCGTTGGTGCGACTCCTGCTTCGTGTCACCGCAACTCCTGGACCGGAGTCTAGCATCGGGCCGCACGCGGCCCAGGCGTTATGCTGGCCTCCACCGCCGCTCCTGGTGGCGCCTGCGAGGACCATGAAGCTGAGGGTTAGGTTCGCCGAGACAGACCAGATGGGCGTGGCCCATCACAGCGCCTACGTCGTGTGGCTCGAGGCGGGTCGCGTCGAGTGGCTGCGCCAACGTGGCCTCAGCTACCGGGAGATGGAAGAGGCCGGCCTCTCGCTCGCCGTCTCGCGCATCGAGGTCGCCTACCGGGCAGCCGCCTTCTTCGACGACGAGCTGACGGTCAACACGCGCCTCCAGACGGTCCGGAGCCGGCGCGTGGTCTACACCTACCGCCTCGAGCGCGAAGGCCAGCTGGTGGCGACGGCCACCACCGAGCACGTGCCCACCGACCGCTCGGGCCGCGCCACCACCATCCCCGACAGGTGGCTCGGTCCGATGAAGGACCTGCTGGAGAACGACCCCTGAGCCTGCCGCACGAACCGGCAGCGAGAACAGCCGTGAGAACGGAGACGCGAGGAGAGAGATGAGCCTGACCGCCGCCGCCCCCGAGAAGAGAACGAGCTCCGACAAGATCGTGGGCACCGCGCTCACGTTCGACGACGTCCTCCTGGTGCCCGCCCACAGCGCCGTGCTGCCGAACGAGGTCGACCTTCGGGCGCGGCTGACCCCCGGCATCGAACTGAACCTGCCGCTCGTGTCGGCCGCCATGGACACCGTGACCGAGGCGCAGATGGCCATAGCCATGGCCCGCCAGGGTGGCATCGGCGTCATCCACAAGAAGATGGGCGTGGCCGAGCAGGCCGAGATGGTGCGGAAAGTGAAGCGCTCGGAGTCGGGGATGATCGTCGACCCGATAACGCTGGGGCGCGACGCCACCCTGGCCGACGCCGAGCGGCTCATGAGCGAGAACCGCATCAGTGGGGTGCCGATCGTCGAGCAGGACGGCAAGCTAGTGGGCATCCTCACCAACCGCGACATGCGCTTCGAGAGCGACCTGGGCCGCAGCGTCACCGAGCTGATGACGAGCGAGAACCTCGTGACGGTGCCGGTCGGCACGACCCTAGAGCACGCCCGCGAGATCCTGCGGTCGCACAAGGTCGAGAAGCTGCTGGTCGTCGATGACGGCTTCTACCTGCGTGGGCTCATCACGATCAAGGACATCAAGAAGCAGGTCGAGTACCCCTTCGCCGCCAAGGACGAGCTGGGCCGCCTGCGCGTGGCGGCCGCCATCGGCGTCGGCGCGGACCTCGAGGCGCGCGTGGCGGCGCTCGTCGAAGCGGGCGCCGACGCGCTCGTGCTCGACAGCGCCCACGGCCACAGCCAGGGGATCATCGACGCCGTCCGTCACGTCAGGCGGATGACGGACGTCGAGGTGATCGCCGGCAACATCGCCACGGCCGCCGCGGCCCGGGCGCTGATCGAAGCGGGCGCCGCCGGGGTGAAGGTGGGCGTGGGGCCCGGCAGCATCTGCACCACGCGCGTGGTGACCGGCGTGGGGATGCCGCAGCTGAGTGCCATCCTCGACGTCGCGGAAGTTACCCGGGCCGCCGGCGTCACCCTCGTGGCCGACGGGGGCATCAAGTACTCGGGCGACGTCGCCAAGGCGCTGGCCGCGGGCGCCGACGTGGTGATGGTGGGCTCGCTGCTGGCGGGCACCACCGAGGCGCCCGGCGAAGAGATCCTGCGCGATGGGCGGCGCTACAAGGCGTACCGCGGCATGGGCTCCCTGGGCGCCATGTCGGGCGGCAGCGCCGAGCGCTACTTCCAGCAGAGCGAGGCGCCCGCCGCGAAGCTCGTGCCGGAAGGGATCGAGGGGATGGTCGCCTACAAGGGTCCTGTCGGAGACGTTCTGTACCAGGCGGCCGGCGGCCTGCGCTCGGCCATGGGCTACTGCGGCACTCCCGACCTTCGGGCCCTGCGCGAGAACGCGCGCTTCGTGACCATCACGCAGGCCAGCCTCATAGAGGGGCACCCGCACGACGTGACCATCACGAAGGACGCCCCCAACTACTCCGTCTCGAACCGGGGCTGACGCCCAGCGCGGGTTCCGGCAGTTCCAGCCGAACCGAGGTCGATCGGCAGGGCGCTTCCCGGCATCGGTCAGATGCGCAGTTCCTGGTGCCCGCTCGGCTCCAGCTCCAGCAGCCTTCTGGTCAACGGCGCCAACCCGAACTTGAGGGC
>CAZVCT010000067.1:8853-11924 GCA_964625655.1 uncultured bacterium | reverse complement strand
GTGTCCTCGCTCGGCTCGCCCAGGCGTTCGTAGACGTCCTCCAGGTCGTCGGCTATGGCGATCGCCTGGTCGGAGCCCTGCTGTTCGGCCCACTCGCGCACGCCGATCACGATGTCTTCGAGGGCCCTGGCCAGTTCGTCGCGCCTGGCCATCATCTCGTTGGGCATCCGCAGAGGAGTCTCGTCGACACCGCTGCCCTCGGGGTTCAGGTCGTTGTCGTCCGACGTGCGCTCCATGTCGACGTCGGCGGGCGGGTTCGCCCGGTTGCTGAAGTCGCTGTTCGGCCCGTCCCGTGGCGGTTCGTAGGCCGAGGTTCGATCGTTACGGTCGCTCATTCCGGACCTCCATGGCCCCAGGGTAGTCGACCAGCCGGCGGGTTCCCCGGCGCGGCGCACGCCGCCGCCCCCGGCGTCTCGCTGCGGCCTCGATCTAAGCCTCACCGAGCCGGCCGAGCAGCTCACGAGAAGCGGTTCGCCCAAGCGCTAGCATGCGCGTCATGCGGCAGTCTCGGCCCAAGGACCGCAACTTCTGGCTGGGCGTCATCAACGGCATCCTCGTCAACGGCGGCGAGGCGTTCCTGCACTCGGGGCTCGTGCTGGCGCCGTTCCTGGCGGTGCTCGGCGCGCCGCCGGTGCTCATCGGCCTCGTGCCGACGCTGCGCGTGGGCGGCAGCTTCTTCCCGCAGCTTCTGATCGCCAACCGGCTGGCGCACGAACCCCTGAAGATGCCGTACTACCACGTGACCTCCGGTGTGCGCATCGGCTCGCTTGCCCTGCTGACGCTGACGGCGTTCTTCATCGGCCCCAACCAGCCGGCCATCACCATCGCCGTCCTGCTGCTGACGGTGACGGTGAACGCCGTGGCGAGCGGCGTGGCCGGCGTTCCCTTCGCCGACGTGACGGCCAAGATCGTGCCGCACGGCCAGCTGGGCACGTTCTGGGCGCTGCGGAACTCGATCGGCGGGATCGTGGCGCTGGGTTCGGGCTGGGCGCTGCGCGTCATCCTCGGCTCCGACATGCCGTTCCCGACGAACTTCGGCCTCATCTTCCTGCTGGGCACGGTGCTGTGCGGCGCGGCCTACCTCGTCTTCTCGCTCGTGAAGGAGCCGCCCGGCGAGGCGGGCATCAAGCGCCCCCTGCTGCGGATGATCCGCGAGATCCCGGCGCTGCTGCGGCACGACGTCAGCCTGCGCCGCTTCCTGCGCGTGCGCCTGCTGGGGCTGGCGGCGCTGCTGGCCGAGCCGTTCTACGGCATCTACGCCTTAGACAGGCTGGCGGCCCCCGAGAGCGCCATGGGGCTCTACATCATGGTCGCCACGGTGGCGTCGATCGTCGGGAACTTCCTCGTGCGCCGGCCCGCCAACAAGGGGATGAACGTGCAGGTGCTGCAAGCGGGCTTCGCCCTGACGTTGTTGTCGCCCGTGGCCGCGCTGCTGGCGCCCAACTGGCAGGTCTTCTCGCTCGTGTTCGTCGTCTCGTCGGTGGGCAACGCGGCCGTAGGCATCGCGGCCTGGAACCTGCTATACGCCATCGCCCCGCCCGGCGACCGGCCGCTCTACATCGGCCTGTCGAACACCGTGCTGGCGCTGCCGAGCGTGGCGCCCGTCGTGGCCGGCGCGCTGCTAGCCGTGATCGGGCCGCGCGTCCTGTTCGGCGTGGCGCTGCTGCTGAGCCTGACCACCCTCGCCTTCTCGTTCCGCTTCAAGGACCTGAAGGCCGCCGATCAGCGGGCGCTGAAGGCGGCCATCGGGGGCGACGAGGAGCCGCCCAGCGAGGAGGTGGCGGAGGTCACCGAGGTGGTGCTGACGTCGGATTGAGGGAAGCGGCTGGTCAGAGGCGCACGAACTCGTCGGTGGAGAGCACGAAGACGATGGCGCCGCCCACCGGCACCTCCATGGGCTGGCTGGCGAACACGCCTTCCAGCGCGTGGATGGGCGAGCCGGCGGTGACGACCTTGTTGCGCTCGCGGCAGGTGGCGTGGATGATCTCCTTCACCTGCGGCACCTTGTGCTGCTCGACGCCGATGAGGACGGTGGTGTTCCCTTCGCGCAGGAACCCACCCGTCGACGCGAGCTTGGTCGACTGATAGCCTTGCTCGCTCAGCGCTTCCTGCAGGCGGGACGCATCGGCGTCCTGCACGATGGCGAGGATGAGTTTCATGTTGCCGCCACTGTAGCAGAGGTTCCGCCCTTTCGCAGTGGGTACAATGCGCCCACACAGGAAGGTGGGGGATGACCGAGCAACGCTACGTGGTCGAGATAACCCGACCGGTTCCGCCCGAGAAGGTGGATCAGGTAGCGCAGCGCATCGCCACGCGCCTCGAACTGGACCGCGAACGGATCGCCACGCTGCTCGACGGCCGCACCGGCGCCGTCACCAAGCCGGTGCTGGGCGACAAGGCAGACGCCATCGCCGAGGTGTTCGCGGAGGCGGGCGTGCGCGTCATCGTCTCGGCCGCCCTCTCCGAGCAGCGGCCCTACGACGAGGAGCTAGGAACGCTGCATCCGCCCGCCTCGCGGAAGCCGGCGGCGGAAGACCTGCCGTTCCCGCTGGGAAGGGCCGGGCGCGGCATGCGGGCGGGGCAAGGGGAGCAGCACGAGTCCGAGGCCGAAGCTGGAACTCGCGACACCGGAACGCAGGACCCACCGCCGGCCCCCGCGGCTCGAACGGAGGGGCGCGAGCCCGCGCCGGAAGAACGCCACGACCCCGCGCCGCCAGAACGCCCAGAGCCTGCTGGGCACCCCGACCCGACTCCGCACCCCGAGCAGGGCGCGGCCTTCGAAGGACCGGAGCGCCGGGCTGCCGTGCGGCCGGTGGAGCAGCGGCCCCGGAAGCCCGGGCCGCTCGACGCCGTGGCCAGGTCGCGCCGACGCGCCGACGTACCGCCCTGGGACCCCGAGGTGTCGTGGGGCTTCGACACGGAGTTCGACCGGACCTTCCCCGGCGGGGCCCGGGCAGAGCGCCCGGCTTCCGGGCTCTTCCTCGAGCCCGATGACGACGAAGACGAGCTCGACGCCGAAGAGCTCCTTGCGGGAGAGAGCAGCGCCGAAGATGACGCCGCCGGATCGAGCG
>CAZVCT010000067.1:0-8753 GCA_964625655.1 uncultured bacterium | reverse complement strand
GTCCGCCTCCGAGGCCACATCGGAGAGCGACCCAGCCGACTTCTACGACGACAGCTACGAGGACATCTACGACGACGAGGACGACGAGGCGGAGGAGGAGGCGGAAGCGGAAGCCGACCGCCTGGGCCCGCCCGGCGCCCGCTCGCGTTCGCACCACGACCTGCGCGCCACGCGAGGCGTCCCGTCCAGCGCAGAGCCCACGGCCACGAGCGCGTACCCGGACCCCCGCGCGACGTCCACGCGCTGGGAGCCGTCGCCCCACGACCCGTACGCCTTCGCGCCCGAGGACGCCGCCACCACATGGGGTGCCACGCGCCCGTCGCCCATGGGGCCCGCGCGCACGAACCCGCTGGAGCCGAGCGGCAGCCAAGGCGCGCGCCCAGCGCGCAACTCGAGCGGCTTCTACTCGCCCGAGGTGGAGGAGCGCCGCGCGCCGAAGCTCCGGACCTACCTGCTCGTGGCGCTGGCCGTCGCGCTGATCGTGCTGGTGGTGCTGCAGTTCGTCGTAGGGGCGCGCCCGCCCGACGCGTCGGTCATCGGCACGTTCGACGCCGGCCTGGAGGCGTACCGCAAGGGCGAGTTCACCGCGGCGCGGCGCGTGTGGGAGCCGCTGGCCGAGGCCGGCCACGCGCAGGCGCAGTACCTGCTGGGCTTCATGCTGCAGAACGGGCTGGGCACGCCCTGGACGAACGCGGGCGCGGCCGGCTGGTACCGCCGCGCGGCGCAGCAGGGGCACCCGCAGGCGCAACTCGCGCTGGGCGACCTCTACCTGCGCGGCATGGGGGTCGGGCAGGACCTGGCCGTCGGCGCCGCCTGGTACGCCAGCGCCGCCGTAGCGGGCTACCCGCAGGCGCAGTTCGAGTACGCCCAGCTGCTGCTGCACGGCGTCGGGGTCGAGCAGGACTTCGCCTCAGCCCGCGCCTGGTTCGAGGCGGCGGCCGCTAACGGCGTCGAGGAGGCGGCCGACTTCGTGGAGTACGCGCGCGTCAACGCCGAAGCCGTCGAGGCCTCGGCCGAGTAGCCTCCGCCCGGGCGGCCCACCCGACCCATCGATTAGCGCCCGGTGTAGAGCATCCTCAACCGTCCGTCATCTTCCGTTGCTATCGTCGTAACGATGAACCCAACCGTGAGCCGTTCCAACCGTTCGCGGCGCCTCGCCGTGGCAGCCGTCCTGGCCGTGCTGGTCGGCCTGGCGCTGGCGCAGGCGCCCTCCAACCCCATCACCTTCCGCAGCGAGATCTACGTCGTCAGCCAGGTCACGGCCGATGACGGCAGCCGCGAGGAGCGCTTCACCTCGGCCACGAGCGCCATCCCCGGCCAGGTCGTCGAGTACCGCATCTTCGCGACGAACTCGGGCGAGACGACGCTGCCCGCCGGACGCGTGCAGATCTTCGGGCCCGTCCACGACGGCATGTCGTACGTCGCCAACTCGGCCACGCCCAGCTCCGACCGGGTGCTGACGGAGTTCTCGGTCGACGGCACGAACTTCTCGGATGGCCCCGTCCTGGTGGGCGAGGGCTCGGACCGGCGCGTGGCCGACCCCGACGAGTACACCACCATCCGCTGGACGCTGCTCGTGCCCATGGAGCCGGGTCAGGAAGAGCCGTTCATCTACCGGGTGATGATCGAGTAACCCGCGCCTCCGGGCGACCGAACGGGAGAAGCCGGCCGTAGCGAAACGGCCGGCTTCTTCGTGCACCGGAAGACCCTCGAGGCGGCTCAGTCGTCCCCGGCCACCCGCTCCTGGTACTGCAGCTCGTACAGCTTGCGGTAGTAGCCGTCGTGCTTCAGCAGCTCGAAGTGGTTGCCCTGCTCGATAAGCTTCCCCTTGCGCATGACCATGATGCGGTCGACGTCCTGGATGGTCGACAGGCGGTGGGCGATGATGATGCTCGTCCGTCCCTGCATCAGCTTCTCGAGCGCGTCCTGGATCAGCTCTTCGGTCTCGGTGTCGACGTTGGCGGTGGCCTCGTCGAGCACGAGCAGGATGTCGGGGTTCTGCACGAGGGCGCGGGCGAAGGCGATCAGCTGCTTCTGGCCCGTCGAGAAGCCGGCGCCGCGCTCCAGCACGGGCGTGTCGTAGCCCTCGGGCAGCCGCATGATGAAGTCGTGGGCGTTGACGAAGCGCGCCGCCTCCTCGACCTGCTCCTGCGGGATCGCGTCGTCGCCCAGCGTGATGTTGCTGCGGATGGTGCCCGAGAAGAGGAAGGGGTCCTGCAGCACGATGCCCACGTGGCGGCGCAGGTCTACCTGGTCGTAGTCGCGCACGTCCTTCCCGTCGATCGTGATGCGCCCGCGCTGCACGTCGTAGAAGCGGCTGACGAGGCTGATGATGGTGGTCTTGCCGGCGCCCGTGTGCCCCACGAACGCCACCGACTCGCCGGGCTCGATGCGGAAGTCGACGCCGCGCAGCACCCACTCCTCGCCGTCGTAGGCGAACCAGACGTCGTCGAACACGACCTCGCCACGGAAGTCGTCGTCGAACTTCTCGGGCACCTCGGGGTCGTTGATCCCCTCGGGCGTGTCGAGCAGCCCGAAGATGCGCTCCGAGCTGGCCATGGCCGCCTGGATGATGTTGAACTTCTCCGACAGGTCCTGCAGCGGGCGGAAGAACATGCCCGAGAACTGGATGTACGCCACGAGCATGCCGATCGTCACGAACTCCTCTACGCCCGCCCCGATCAGCTGCGTGCCGGCGTAGAAGAGGATGAGGGCGGTGCTGAGGGCGCCGATGATGTTCACGGCGGGGAAGAAGAGCGAGAACCAGCGCACCTGCTCGTTGTAGGCGTCGAGCAGCTCGAGGTTGATGTCGTCGAAGGCACGCTGGTTGCGCGCTTCTCGGTTGAAGAGCTGCACCGTCTTCATCCCCGAGAGGTTCTCGGCGAGGTAGGCGTTCGAGCGCGAGGTGCGCAGCCGCACGGCGCGGTAGGCGGTGCGGATGCGGCGGCGCAGGAAGTTGAGCACGAGGAAGAGCGGCGGCATGACCACCAGGGTGATCAGCGCCAGGCGCCAGTTGATGCTGAACATGTAGATCAGCAGGCCCACCATCAGCCCCACGTCGGCGATCAGGCCGACCACGCCGTCGGTCATCATCTGCTGGATGGCGTCCACGTCGCTGGTGACGCGCGTGATGAGGCGGCCCACCGGCGTGCGGTCGAAGAAGCCCATGTGCAGGCGCTGGATCTTGGAGAAGATCTCGCGGCGCACGTCGAAGATGACGCGCTGGCCGAGCCACTGCACGAGGTAGGTGTAGCCGTAGCGCAGGCCGAACGCCAGCAGGCGCAGCGACATGTAGCCGATCACCAGCCAGGTGAGGCCCGCCAGGCGGTCGTCGAGCGTCAGCAGCTGCGCAGCGGGCGTGGAGCCGACGATGTAGCGGTCGATGGCCAGCGACAGCAGGGTGGGGAAGGCGGGCGTCAGCAGGCTGTAGACGAGCAGCAGCGCGACGGCGCCCGTCAGGTGCCAGCGGTACGGCCGCAGGTAGCGCAGCAGCCGCACCATGATGCCCTGGTCGTAGCCCTTCTCGAACGCCTCGCCGTCCTCGTCGCGCACGCTCTCGGCGCGCATGGCGCGGCGGCGCTCCTTCTTGCCCGTACGGTAGGCGGCCTTCGCCTCGTCGACGGAGTAGTCGGGCAGGTCGGTGTCCAGCAGGTCCGAGGGCCGGCGGAGGTTGAAGCGGCGGCTCATGCGGCCTCCAGGTCGGACTCGAGCTGCTGGCGGCGGTCCATGTCGGCGTACCAGCCGTCGGCCTCCACGAGCTCGGCGTGGGTGCCCTGCTCCACGATGCGGCCCGCGTCCAGCACGAGGATGCGGTCGACGTTCTTGAAGGCGCTGACGCGGTGGGCCACCACGATGGTCGTGCGCCCCTCCTGCATCTCGGCCAGGCCTTCCAGGATGCGCGATTCGGTCTGGGTGTCGACGGCCGACAGGGAGTCGTCGAAGATCAGGATGGCGGGCTCGCGGATCAGGGCGCGCGCGATGGCGGTGCGCTGGCGCTGGCCGCCCGAGAGCGTCACGCCGCGCTCGCCCAGCTCGGTGTCGTAGCCGCGCGGGAAGCCCTCGAGGTCCTCTGCCAGCTGCGCGAGCTGGGCGGCGCGCTCGACGCGCGGGCGCAGCTCCTCGACCGGCGCCTCGGGCAGGCCGTAGGCGATGTTGTCGGCGATGGAATCCGAGAAGAGGAACGGCTCCTGCGGCACGAGGCCGATGAAGCGGCGCAGCACCTCGACGGGGTAGCGGCGGTGGTCGACGCCGTCGATCAGGATCTGCCCCTCGTCGGGGTCGACGATGCGCGTGATCAGGTTGACGATCACCGTCTTGCCCGCGCCGGTGCGGCCCGTGATGCCGATCGACTCGCCGGCCCGGATGTGGAAGCTGACGCGGTCGAGCGCCTTCACGCCGTCGTGGCTGACGGAGACGTCGCGGAACTCGATGTCGCCCTTGACGCTCCTGAGCGAGTAGTCGGTGTCTGCGTCGTCCTGCACCTCGGGGACGGTGTCGAGGATCTCCTTGAGGCGGTTCCAGGAGGTGGTGCCGCGCTGCAGGATGCTGCCGATCCACCCCAGGGCGATCATCGGCCACTGGATGCCCTCGAAGAGGAACACGAAGCTCGAGAACTCGCCGATGGTGAGGTCGCCCCCCACGCCCAGCACGAGCCGCCCGCCCACGAGCAGCAGGAACGAGATGGTGAGGCCGAAGAGGAACTCCATCAGCGGGTGCAGGGGCCCCTCGACGCGCACGAGGCTCAGGTTGCGGCGCACGAACTCGTTGTTCAGGTCGCCGAAGCGCTGCACCTCGCGGTCCTCGAGCCCGAACCCCTTCACGACGCGGATGCCCGAGAAGTTCTCCTGCGCCATCGAGGATACGTCCGAGAACTTCTCCTGCACGCGCTGGTAACGGCGGTGGATGATGCGCAGCAGCACGAAGAACGTGACCGAGATCAGGGGCGCGGCCGCCAGCGTGATGAGCGTGAGGCTGGGGCTGAGCTGGAACATGCGGTAGAGCGTGAAGCCGAAGACGACCGCGATGTTGACCGCCTGGAAGATGGCGATGCCGATCATCATGCGCACCGCGTTGAGGTCGGCGGTGAGGCGCGCCATCAGGTCGCCGACGCGGGTGCGGTCGAAGTAGCCGCCGTCCAGGCGCGTGAAGTGCTGGAAGATGTCGCGGCGGATCTCGAACTGCATGTCCCAGCTGGCGCTCAGCACGAGGCGGCGCGTGAGGACCATGGCCACCCCGCTGATCAGGGCCACGCCCAGCAGCGCGCCCACATGCAGCCACAGCAGCGGCATGGTCATGGTGCCGGTGCCCAGGCCGTCGATCACGAGCCCCGGGATGATCGGAGCCAGCGTCGCGAAGAACCCGTTGACGAGGATCAGGACCGCCATGACGGCGAACGCCGTTCTGTGACGGGCAAGGTACTTCGACAGGTCTCGGAACGTCTTGAGCACTTGACTCCTTACGGGATGAGGCGGGGATCTACCCCGGACACTTGCGGGCCGCTGCCTGTGGAAGTGGCCTCCATAGGCAGCGGCCGATTAGCCGAACGACACTATATACCGCCCTTGCGCCAGCCCGCCCTCGCCGGGGCACCTGGGCGGCCGCCGGCAAGAGCTTCAGGGTACCAGGAGCGGCTCCCCGTAGGGAACTCCTGCGAGGAAGAGCTCGAAGCGCACCGGACCCGGGCTGTCCGTCGACCAGCTGCCGCGCAGGATCTGGCCTCCCGCTACGGTCAGGCGGTCCACCAGGGTGCGCTCGCCGTCGATGTCGGTGGCCCACACCTCGGCCGTCTGGGTCGAGATGCCGGGGAGGATCGTCCAGGCGTACGCCACCCGGCGCGGCTCCGGCTCGCGCACCACGGCGCGCACGCCCTCGGTCGACAGCGCCACCGGGTGAGCGTTCACCGTCAGCACCAACGAGTTGCCGTCCGCCGTGGCGCCCGGCTGCGGCGACTGCGCCACCACGCCCTCGGGCAGCGAGCTGGTGGCCAGCCGCTCGACGCGGACGTTCCAGCCGGCCGCCACCCGTTGGGCGTCCGCGAGCGGCAGACCGACCACGTCGGGCGCGCCGCGTGCCGCGACGCCGGGTGTGCCCGTCTGCACCACGAGGCGCAGCACGGCCCCTTCCAGGGCGACGGGCACGTAGGGCGCCAGCGACTGGCTGAGGACCTCGCCGGGGAAGCCGGTGGAGGCCGCCACCTCGTCGACCAGCACCCGGTCGGGAGCTATGCCGGCCAGGCGCGCCAGCTCCCGGGCGTCGTCCACGTCCAGCCCCACCAGGCGGGGCACGAACGTCTGCTGCGGCACGGGTCCCATGCTGATCAGGAGATCGATCGGCTCGCCGCTGCCCAGCCGGCTGCCGGGGTCGGCGCTCTGCGCCAGCACGGTGCCCGGCGCCGCCTCGGCGTTCGCGCGCGCCACCGCGCCCACGCTCAGGCCGGCGCCCTGCAGCGCCGCCTCCGCCTCGGCGGGGAAGAGCATGCCGATCAGGTCGGGCACGTCGGTGGGCGCCAGCTGGCCCGGCGGCAGCGCGTAGCTCAGCTGGACGGTGCGGCCGGGGCGCAGTTCGGCGCCGGCCGGCGGCTCGAGGGCGACGACGGTGCCGGGCGCCTCGTCCGAGGCCAGCGCCGTCGGCACCACCGTCAGCCCCAGGTCGGCCAGGGCGTCGGCCGCTTGCTGCGCCGGCTGGCCCGCCAGGTCGGGCACGATCACGAGGCGGTCCTCGGAGCGCAGCTGGAACGCCGCGGCCGTTGCGAGTAGCGCCACCAGCAGCAGCACGCCCGCCAGCCCCCAGCTGAGGGCCGCCGGCGGCAGGCGCCCCAGCGTCTGCAGGGCGCGCTTGTCGGGATGCCTCAGCGGCCTCGCGGGTTCCGCCGGTGCGGCGGCGGGTTGGGCCGGGGGCAGCGAAGCGCCCCCGAACGCCAGGCCGTACACGAGCGGCTGCGCGCCCCGCCCTCCGGCGCGGCGCACGTCGGCAGCGCCCGGCGCGTAGCCGTGCTCCGTCAGCAGCTCTTCCGTGGTGGCGTCCGTGGCCGGCTGCGCCTCGGGTGGAGGGGTGAGCCAGGCCACGTAGCGCGCGCCTGGGCGCGACACGACGTCGTGAACCGCCGCCTTCCCGCCCTGCTTCAGGCGCTTCAGAAGGCGGCGGTAGCGCTCGAACTCCGCCTCCCGCTCGGGGGGCAGGTCGAACCATTCGATGCGCAGGGGCGCCCCGTCGGGGGCCGTGGCGTCGAAATGCGTGCGGCCCCCGCCAAGGGGCCGCTCCGCGATCACTTCGTAACGCCCATCGATCAGCGACATCGCACCCTCAAGCTACACAGTCTCGGAGTCCTTGTCCGAAGGACAAGGACGCGCGAGCGGAGCGAGTAAGACCCGCGACGTCACGGGAACGGACAACGGTACCGAAACTCGCTTCCGGCCACCCTACACGGTGGTCAGGTCAGTCGCCGGATTCGCTGGCGGGGCGCGGCTCGGGCCGGGCCTTCAGCTGGCCGTGCCCTCCGCCGTGCTCGTGAGCGTGGCGCTCGCGCTCCTTCTGGGCGCTGCGTTCGCGCTCTTCCAGCTCCTGGATGCGGCGCTCGGCCGCCACCGAGGAGTCGATGATCCAGTCCGTGATCTCTTCGGCGCTGCGGCCGTCCTGCGCCAGTTCGTACGCCTTGTGGATCAGCTTGCCGTCGATGGTCTCGCGGTCGAGCAGCGCGTTGGCAACGGCCTCGACCATCACCCAGTTCTCGTCGATCAGCTTCTCGCACTCGCCGTAGGCGGTGCGCAGGATCTCGGAGACCTCCTCCTCGAGCCGCCGGGCGGTCTCCTCGGAGAAGTCCTTGCGGCGCGAGATCTCGCCACCCAGGAACACCGGACCCTGGTCGGAGCCCCAGGCGACGTACTCCTGCTCACCCATGCCCAGGTCCAGCACCATCTGCTTGGCCATGTCGGTGGCCTGCTTCAGGTCGTTGCTGGCGCCCGACGAGATGGTGCCCGTCACGCGCTTCTCGGCCACCCGGCCGGCGAACGCCACCTTCAGCTGGGAACGGAACCGCTCGACGTCGTAGAACATCTCTTCCTTCGCGAGGGGCGCCATGAAGCCGCCAGCGCCGCCGCGCGGCATGATCGTCACCTTGCGGATGTCGCCCAGCACGGGCTGCGCGGCGAACGCGACAGCGTGGCCGGCCTCGTGGAACGCCAGGTTGCGGCGCTCGGTCTCGGAGGGCACCAGGCTGCCGCGGCGCAGGCCGAGCGTGATGCGGTCGAGCGCCTCGTTGAAGTCGGCCCACGTGATGATCTGCTTGTTGTTGCGCGCTGCGATGAGGGCCGCCTCGTTCGTGAGGTTCTCGAGGTCGGCGCCCGAGAAGACGGGGGTGGCCTCCGACAGGCGGCGCAGGTCGACGTCGTCCGACACGGGCTTGTTGCGGACGTGCACCTTCAGGATGTCTTCGCGCTCGCTCTGGGTGGGCAGCCCGATCGTCACCTGACGGTCGAAGCGGCCCGGGCGCAGCAGCGCGGGGTCGAGGATGTCGGGGCGGTTGGTGGCCGCGATGATGATCACCGAGGTGTCCTTCTCGAAGCCGTCCATCTCGGACAGGATCTGGTTGAGCGTCTGCTCGCGCTCGTCGTGCCCGCCGCCGATGCCGGCGCCGCGACGGCGGCCGATGGAATCCAGCTCGTCGATGAAGATGATGGAGGGGGCCGACTTGCGCGCCTCCTCGAAGAGGCTGCGCACGCGGCTGGCGCCCACGCCCACGAACATCTCCATGAACT
>CAZVCT010000066.1:7181-12043 GCA_964625655.1 uncultured bacterium | reverse complement strand
CGTCCAGCGCGCGGTTCACGGCGCTCTTGGCCAGCTTCACCGCCTGCGGCGCCCGGGCGGCCACCTCGCGCGCCAGCTCCAGGGCGCCCTCTAGGTAGCCCTCGGTGGGAACGACGCGGTTCACCAGCCCGTGCGCCAGCGCCTCCTGCGCGCTCAGGAGGCGCCCCGCGAGGATCACCTCCATCGCCAGGTACTTGCCCAGCTGCCGGGTGAGGCGCTGCGTGCCGCCGGCGCCCGGCATGATGCCGAGGTTGATCTCGGGCTGGCCCAGCTTCGCCGACTCGGAGGCGACGATCATGTCGCACAGCATCGCCAGCTCGAGCCCGCCGCCGAGCGCGTAGCCCGACACGGCCGCGATCAGCGGCTTGCGCGTGCGCGCCAAAGCCTCCCAGCTCTCGAAACGGTAGGCGCCCAGCATGTCGGCCACGCCCTTGCCGTCCATCTCGGCGACGTCGGCGCCGGCCGCGAAGGCGCGCTCGTCGCCCGTGAGGACGATGCAACCCACGCTGTCGTCCAGGTCGAAGTTCCGCGCCGCGGTTGCAAGCTCCTGCAGCGTCGCCTGGTTCAGCGCGTTGCGCCGCTCGGCGCGGTCGATGCGCATCAGGCCCACGGCGCCTTCGAGGCGCTCGACGACGATGTTCTGGTAGGAGGCGTCCTGCGCGCTGCCGCCTTGCGCCTGCGCGGCCGGCTCCGCCCGGTTCCGGTCGTCGGCCACGCTCAGCCCTCTTCGGAGTCGGCGAAGAGCACCGTGACGATCCCCTTGGCGAAGCTCATCAGATCCTTGCCCAAGTCGCGGTTCTCGGGCGACTTCATGGCCGCGTCGAACGTCTCGCGGTCCGGGAAGTGCATCTCGGCGATCAGCACGTGCTTGGGTTCGCGACCGAAGGCGTCGGCGTAGACGCGGTTCACCACCAGCTTCTGCAGGCCCGGCACCTTCTTCGCGAGCGGCGTGTGCACCTGCTCGTAATGCTCGAAGAAGGCGGTCTCGTCCTCGGGGCGTTCGTACAGCGCGATCAGCTTGACCATCTCAGTCCGTCCTCTCGTCACTCACGGTGCGCGTCCCAGCGGGCGCGCAGGTCGTCGAACCCGGCTTGCAACTTCGTCTCGGGCAGTATCACCTGCACCGTGGCGCCGGTGCCGATGAGGTCGCCCAGCTCGTTCACGGCTTGGCAGGTGGCGTGCACGCGGTTGCGCTCCATGCGCTCGAAGGTGGCCGTCAGCCGCACCCGCATGCCGGGCAGTGCCGACGCCAGGTGCTTCACCTCCACGGCGAAGCCGATCCCCGCCTCCCCCTCCTCGAGGAACGGCAGGATGATCTTGCGGCTGACCAGCTCCATGTGCTTGGTCATCCAGTAGGTGGCGTACACCGGGTGCAGCTTGCCCAGGCGCGGGTCGGCGCGGTCCTCGAAGTCGACGGTCATGGCGTCGGTCACCAGCACCTCGTGATGCGTCTCGAGCCCTTCGGGGATGGCGCGCATCAGCCGCGCTCCTGGCCCGCCAGCTCGGCGAAGCTGCTGCCGCCGGCCGCCACGAGGCGCCGCAGGAGGCCGTGCGGCGCGAACCGCTCGGCGCCCACCTCGGCGTGCAGCGCTTCTAGGGCGGAGAGCAGCGTGCCCAACCCGAGCAGTTCGCCCCACGCCAGCGGCCCCTCGGGGTAGTTGACGCCCAGCCGCATGGCAAGGTCGATGTCGTCCGCGTTGGCGAGCCTTTCACCTACCGCCCCCACCGCTTCGTTGAAGAGCAGCGCGAAGACCCGGAACGCCGCGCCGCCAGGCTGGTCGGGCAGCGTGACGGTGCGGATGCCGAGCCGCTCGAGCGCCGTGCGGGCGCGCTCCGGTTCGTCGCCGGCGCCCGTGACGGGCTCCATGAGCTCTAGGGTGGGCGCATCGATGACGGCACCGTCGGCACCGTCAGCTTCCGCGTTCGCCGCGCGCAGGGCGGCAGGCGAGGGCAGGAAGCCGAAGCCCACGCGCTTCTCCCCGCTGTCGCCCGCGAACGCACTCGCGCTATGCCCCCAGCAGAGGACGATGCGGCTTCCCGCGGCGTGCTCCGGGGCGCCCTTGGCGTCCAGCTCGAGGCTCGCATCGATGAGCAGGTCGACCGGCCCCGGCGCGTCCACCAACGGCGAGCCCGGCACCCCACGCAGGTAGCGGCGCAGAACGTTCGCGGCGGGGGTGTCTCCCAGCACGGCCACGCGCGGTACGTCGGGGCCGTCCGGATCTGCGCCTTCGCCAGCCGGAGGGTCCATCCGGCGGCCACCTTCGTCGTAGGCGTAGAAGCCGCGCCCCGTCTTGCGCCCCAGCCGGCCCGCGGTCACCATCGCCCGCTGCAGCGGATGGGGGCGGTAGCGCGGCTCGTGGAAGAACGCCTCGTACACGCTGGTGGTGGCCGCGAGGTTGACGTCGAGGCCGATCAGGTCGAGCAGTTCGAACGGCCCCATGCGGAAGCCGGCGCCGCGCAGGCTGGCATCGATGGCGTCGAAGCTTGCGCCCTCACCGGCAAGTCGTAAAGCCTCGCCGTAGAAGGGCCGCGCCACGCGGTTGACGATGAAGCCCGGGCGGTCCTGCGCCACCACGGGCTGGCGCCCGAGCGCACGCGCCAGCGCCACGGCCTCCTGCACCAGCTCGGCGGGTGTCTCCATGCCTGGCACGACCTCCACCAGCTTCATCAGCGGGGCAGGGTTGAAGAAGTGGATGCCCACCACGTTCTGCGGGTGGCGGCAGTTGGCCGCGATCGACGTGACGGACAGGGTCGAGGTGTTCGTCGCCAGCCACGCCCCTTCGGCCACGTCCTCCACCCGCTGGAAGAGCTGCTGCTTCAGTTCGAGGCGCTCGGGCGCCGCCTCGAACACCCAGCGGGCTCCGGCCACGTCCTCCACCTCCGTGCTCGTGGAGAGCCGCGACATCAGGGCGGTTGGCGCTTCGGACAGGCGCCCCTTCGACCGGAGCATGTCGAAGGTGTCCTCGAGCGCCTGCCTGGCGCGCGGCAGCGCCTCGGCGACCGGGTCGACGAGCGTCACCTCGGCGCCAGCCTGCAACAGCAGCTGCACGATGCCGCGCCCCATGGTGCCGGCGCCCATCACGGCGACGGGCAGCCCGGCCAGGGGTGGGCCGTCTCGGTCTGGAGGTTCCATCTGGGGCGAATATAACCGCCTTCGTGGGCGCTGGGGCGCCCACCTGGTCGGTTCCGGAAAGGAACTTCGTGTGAGAAGGGGATTAGGTGGACGCCTTCGCGGGTCGACCGAGTTCTCATGCTGCTTGCACGTGTCGCTCCTTACGATCGGTGCAGGAGGCCAACGTCATGTGCATCGAAGATATCTCCCGGCGCGTCCTCGGCATCCACGAAACTGCCGCCAAGTACCTTCCCACTTCTGTCCGCTGTGACGTTTGCGGATCCGGCCAAGCCGTGGAGCCGGCGGAATGTCTCCGCAGCGGCTGGCCGGAGTGCTGTTCCCAGACCATGAGCTTCGTCGCCAACGGATCGTGGGCCGGAGTCTGACGAAGTCGCAGGGCGGCCCGAACCTCGCCTGCTTCGTCCTGGAGGTACGCTTACCTCGATGAGCTCACAATCGACTGGCGCGAGCGCCATGCCGTGGCCGTCCTTGCTGGGCGGATTGCAGGCGTATGCGGCCTTCACGTTGGACGCTGACGGAGTCATCGACTCCTGGAACGTGGGCGTGCATGAGCTTCTTGGGTACGCGGAGGACGAGTTCGTCGGACGGCATGGCAGCATGATCTTCACCCCCGAGGACCGAGCTCGGGGGGCGTTCGAGTCGGAACTCGCCGGAGCGCGCGAGCGCGGAGAAGCGGCGGACGACCGCTGGCACCTGCGCAAGGACGGCTCACGGTTGTGGGTGAACGGGATCATGCGCTGCGTACGCGACGAGGCGGGCGCCGTGGTCGGTTACTTGAAGATCATGCGTGATCAGTCGGACAAGCGCGCCCTCGATGAACGCCTTCAGCAGAGTGAGGAGCGCTTCGCGCGGGCGTTCCGCAACAGCCCGTCGCCGGTTCTGGTGTTCGAGTTGCCCGAGGCGAGGATCATCGATGCCAACTCGGCGTTCTTCCGGACGTTCCGGCTCGACCGGTCCGAGGTGATTGACCGAACCCTCTTGGGCCTCGGTATCGCGCCGGAGGACGTGGTGCTCGAGAAAGTGCTGGAGGAGTTGGTGCGTGGTGGGTCCGCGCGTTTCGAGGCGCCGTTCCGGCGGGGCGATGGGGGGCTGGGGCACGGCGCGTTCGCGTTCGAGTCGATCGTCCTAGGGGGTAGGCCGCGCGCGGTGATGCAGCTGCACGATGTCACGGAGTGGCGGCGCACGCACGAGCAGTTGGAGCAGCAGCACGTGCTCGTGAACGCCATCCTCGACAGCCTGCCGGGTGTGTTCTACATGTTCGATCGTGGCCGCCTGGTGCGGTGGAACCAGGAGTTCAAGCGCGTCACCGGCTTGAGCGCCGAGGAACTCGAAGTGGCGACCACCGATGTCGTGGCCGTGGAGGCCGACGCCATCCGAGAACACATCGACGTCGCCTTCCGGACGGGCGAGGCTGTCATAGAGGCGCACCTGCGTTCCGCGGACGGCAGCCCCGTGCCCTACCTCCTCACGGGCCGGCGGGTCGTGCTGGGCGGCGAGCCCTTCGTCCTCGGCGTTGGCGTCGACATCAGCGACCAAGTGCGGGCACGACGGGTGCTCGAGCGCCAGGCCAAGGAGCAGTCCGTGTTGGCCGAAATCACCGCCATGTCGCTATCGGCGGACGATCTTGGTTCCGTTCTGGACTCCGCGGCGCGGCGCGTCGCCGATGTTCTCGGAGTCGAGCATGTTCAGATCGCAGAGTTCCAGGAAGACGGCGCCTTCGTGCGTGCCG
>CAZVCT010000066.1:0-7081 GCA_964625655.1 uncultured bacterium | reverse complement strand
GTCGAGCATGTTCAGATCGCAGAGTTCCAGGAAGACGGCGCCTTCGTGCGTGCCGCCTTCCATGAGGACGGAGCGCCCGCTACGCCAGCCTTGCTGGCGGGCGCGCGCTTCGAGGCCGACCGTGACAACCTGCTCACTCACGATGCGGGGACGTGGTCTACCGAGGACCTGTCGCAACTGGGCTTGAGAAGCGGCGTCCGTGCCCGCATCCAGGGGCGGGGGCGTCCCTTCGGCGTCATCGAGGCGCTCTCCGCGCGCGAGCGTGCGTTCGCTGCGGAGGACGTGCGATTCCTCCGTGGGGCCGCCTTCCTGTTGGCTGGCGCGGTGGAGCAGCGCCGCCTGGTACGGGAGCTCGCGCACCGGGCGGATCACGACGACCTCACGGGCCTCCTGACGCGCACTGCGTTCGAGCGGCGTCTGGTCGACGCGCTCGAGCGTGCGAGGCGTCAAGGGGCGATCGTCGCGGTCCTGTTCCTGGACCTGGACCGGTTCAAGAACGTCAACGACTCCCTGGGTCACCAGGCTGGGGACGAGGTCCTTCGCATCGTCGCCAAGCGCTTGCGCGAGGTAGTGCGCAGCTGGGACGTGGTGGCGCGGCACGGAGGCGACGAGTTCGTGCTGTTCCTGCCCGACATCGAGTCGAGCGCCGAGGTGGCGCACGTCACGGCCCGCGTGCTCGAGATGTTCGGGGAGCCGTTCGCCGTCGCGGGCCTCGAGCTCACGATCAGCACCACCGTGGGCGTCGCCCTCTTCCCCGAGAACGGCGAGAGCGCCGACATGCTCCTGCGGGCCGCGGACACCGCGCTGTACGAGGGTAAGACGCGGGGCCGTAACAGCTTCCACTTCTTCACGCGCGAGCAGAACGAGCGGGTGAGCGAGCGCCTCCGACTCGAGGCGGACCTGCGCCGCGCCCTGGTTAGGGGCGAGTTCGAGATGGTCTACCAGCCGCAGGTCGATCTTGATGATGGGACCGTGCGCGTCGTGGAAGCCCTCGTCCGTTGGCGCCACCCTGTTCGCGGCGCCCTCTCGCCCCGCGCCTTCCTGTCCGTGGCCGAGGCGATCGGCCTCGCGGCCCCGGTCGGGGCGTGGATCCTGCGGCAAGCGTTCGGCGCTCACGCCGTGTGGCGTGGGCGGCCCGGAATGCCCGAGCGGGTTGCGGTGAACGTCTCGACCCGTTACTTCCTCAAGCCGGGGTTCCCCGACACGCTCGCTACTCTCGCGCGAGAGGCGAACGTCGCGCCGAACGAGATCGAGATCGAGATAAGCGAGGCCACCCTGCTCAAGGACCCGGATCTGGTCACGGCCTACATGAAGAGCGTCAAGGAGCTTGGCTTCGGCCTCGTGATCGACGACTTCGGCGAGAGAGCTGCACCGCTCGCGCGCCTGCGGTCACTGCCGATCGACCGACTCAAGATCGACGAGGCGCTCACGCACCGGCTGCGAGAGGCGCACGAACGCCGCCTCGTCGAGGCGATCGTTCAGGCCGCGCTGGCTCTCGGAATAGAACCGGCAGCGGAAGGGATCGAAACGAGCGAGCAAGACCGAGACGTCCGCGAACTAAAATTCCAGGCTGCACAGGGCCGGCACTACTCTGGTCCACTGCCTCGTGACGAGGTCCTGACGTTCCTGACGGAACGCGGAACATGAACGAGTGAAGCAGTGCATGGGTCTCGACCGACCCATGTCTCAGCGCGAACCCTGCCTGGAAGCGTCATTTCGAGAAATGCCCCTCCCGCTCCAACATCGCGTCGATCTGCAACGCCAGGTACAGCTTCGCCAGAGTCTCGGGCCTACCGAGCGGCTCCTGCACCAGCTCCTCGATCCGCTTGAGCCGGTACCGGAGCGTGTTCACGTGCACGTGCAGCTCGCGCGCCAGCGCCTGCAGGTCGTCGGGTGAGCGGATGTACGCGACGAGGGTGCGCCAGAGCTTGCCCTGGGGGTCGGCGTCCTTCACGGCGCCCACCAGGCGGTCGCGCAGCGCCATGAGGTTGCCGGCCGGCTGCTGCTGCAGCACCCAGTAGACGGGGTCGAGCTCGTCGAACCAGGCCAGCCCGTCGCCGCTGGCCAGCGACTGCAGCGCCAACAGCGCCTGGTGGTAGGCGTCGGCCACGCCGGTGAGGTCCTCGCGGGGGAGGCTCAGGCCCACGCGCACGTCGGTGCCTTCGACGGCGGCGCGCGCGGCGCTCAGCAGCAGGCGCGCGTGCTGGCGGGGGGCGGCGCTGGCGAAGACCCACACGCAGTGGTGGGCGCGCGATTCCGAGAGCACGCCGTACCCCAGGGCGCGGAAGTACTCCTCGCCCGCTTCGCGCACCTGCTCGAGCTGATGGAACTGCCGTGCCTGCGCGGCGCGGCCGGTTCGCAGCCTGGGGCCGACCTCGCCCACCGCCACCAGGTAGGGGGCTTCACCCGTGACGCCGGCGGCTTCGAGGCGCGGTTCCAGCATCAGCGCCGCCTGGGGGCCCGCCAGCCATTCGGCCAGCAGGGCGCTGCGAGCGCTGGAGTCGTGGCGCGCCTCGGCGCTGCGCTGCAGGGCCGCCGAGAGGAGGAGGGTGCGGCAGAGCTCCAGCCACGGGCGCGCGTCGTCGTTTACGCCGAACGCCACCAGCACGCCGCGTACCCTGCCGGCCACCACGAGGCGCAGCGTCAGGGCTTCCTTGCCGCCCAGCTGCGTGCGGCCCTCGTGCCAGTCGGTGACGCGGGTGGGGTCCTGCGCACCCTGTTGCGGGCGCCAGCCGCTGCGCCCGGCGCGCGCCACCACCTCGCCCCAGGGCGTCAGCAGCACCAGGTCGGCGCCGGTCAGCCTGTGCACGCGCTCCAGCAGCTCGCGCTCGGGCTTGGGGCCGCTGAGGGCGGCCAGCAGGTAGCTCTGCGGCGCAGCCAGAAGCTCGGCTGCGCCGCTGCCTGCCTCGACGAGCATGCGCAAGGCGGTCTCGTCCACACGCTCCAGCGCCACGGAGGGCGGCGCCGTGAGCAGCGTGGCGCCCAGCTCTTGTGCTCGGCGTGCCACCGCGTCCGGAAGCGTGCGGTGCTGCGGCGTCAGGCCGTAGACGAGGGCGGCGGGGGTGGGGGACAGCAGCGCCTCGGCCGCCCCCTTGGCGCCCGCGTCGGCCAGGCGGAGGTCGCTGCCGGCCAACCAGGGGCGGTCGGTGGCGGAGCCGGCCCATCTGACGGCCCGGAAGGGCGCTTGGGCCTCGCCCGTGACGAGAGCGAGTTCCAGGTCGGAGGCAGCGAGGAGGTCACCTACGGTGGGCGTTTCGCCGTTGGCCATGCCGCAGCATAACCGGACCCTTTGTGGGTTACACCAAAGATTCTAGGATATTCGTAGGCTGCACGATTGCGTCGACCGCGCTGCCCGCCTACACTCGGATCCAGATGAAGAGCTTCGACCAGCGCGACTTCCGGCAGACCATGGGCCGCTTCGCTACCGGTATCACGGTAGTGACCATGCTCGGCAGCGAGCCCGAGGGCCTTCTGGGCCCCACGCCTGCCGACGTACTGCCCGAGGGCATGGACGACGCAGCCCAGGCCATGAGCAACCACACGTACGGCCTGACGGTGAACGCGTTCATGTCCGTCTCGCTGGACCCACCTCTCGTGGCGGTCTCGATCGACAAGAACGCCCGCGCCCACGCCACGCTGCTGAAGGCGGAGCGCTTCGGCATCAGCATGCTGGCGCGCGACCAGCAGCACCTGTCCGACCTGTTCGCCGGCCGCCCCGTGAAGCAGCGCGGCGATCCGTACGAGGAGTTCGCCTCGTTCCCGGTCGTCGAAGGGGCGCTGGCCCACATCGTCTGCCGCTCGTACCAGGCGGTGGAGATGGGCGACCACACGATCTTCGTGGGCGAGGTCGAGGCGCTGCGCGCGCGCGACGGCGAGCCGCTGCTGTTCTACCGCGGTGCCTACCGCGCGCTTCCCGAGATGGCTCTGACCCACTGAGCCGCACCTCTGGTAGCGTTGGCCTGAAGCGCTGCCATGGAGGTCAGGTCCAGTGTCCGACGCGATCCGAGCCGCCCTCGACTTCGTTGAGGCGCAATCCCCCGACTACACCAACGACTTAGCAGACTTCGTGCGCATCCCCAGCGTCAGCACCGACGTGGCGCACGAAGGCGACGTGAAGGCCGCCGCCGAGTGGACGAAGGAACGCCTGACGCGCGCCGGCTTCCCCGAGGCGCGCGTGATGCCCACCGACGGCTACCCGGTGGTGGTGGCGCGCTGGCACCACGACCCGGCCGCTCCCACCGTCGTCATATACGGCCACTACGACGTCCAGCCGCCCGACCCGCTCGAGCTGTGGAAGACCGCCCCGTTCGAGCCAGAGGTGGAAGGCGGCAAGCTGTACGGCCGCGGCGCCAGCGACGACAAGGCGGGCGTCCTCACGGCCATCCAGGCCGTCGAAGCCAGCGCGGCCGCCACGGGCAGGCCGCCCGTCAACGTCACCTTCCTGGTGGAGGGCGAGGAGGAGATCGGCAGCCCCAACCTGAAGGGCTTCCTCGAACGGAACCGCGAGCTGCTGCAGGCCGACCTGGCCATCAGCGCCGACGGCGGCATCTACGGGGTGGGCGTCCCCTCGCTGACCGTCGGCTCGCGCGGTCTGGCCGGCATCGAGCTGAAGGTGCACGGCGCCAACGCCGACCTCCACTCGGGCATGTACGGCGGCGCCGTCGCGAACCCCGCCATGGCGCTCTCCCGCATCCTCGCCTCCATGCAGGACGAGGACGGCCGGGTGCTGGTCGAAGGTTTCTACGACGGCATCCCGGAACTGACGCCCGAGGCGCGCGTCGCCATCGCCGCGGTGCCCAGCCAGGGGAACGAGCTGGAAGGCCTGGGGCTGGACGAGTGGTGGGGCGACCCCGCCTACAGCGCGCAGGAGCGCCGCCTGGTGCGGCCCACCCTCGAGGTGAACGGCATGTGGGGCGGCTACCAGGGCCCCGGCATCAAGACCGTGCTGCCCAGCGAGGCGCAGGCCAAGGTCACCTGCCGCCTGGTGGAAGGGCAGGACCCCGACGACATCGTGCGCAAGCTGCAGGCGCACGTGAAGAAGGCGGCGCCGCGCGGCGTCGAGGTGAGCGTCACGCCGCTCGCCGGCAAGGGGCGCGCGTACCAGATGCCGCTCGACCTGCCCGTCCTCGACCTGGCGGCCGACGCCATGGAGGGCGCCTTCGGCAAGCGCCCGTTCCCCGTCTGGACCGGGGGCACGGTGCCCGTCGCGGAGCAGTTCCGCAGCGTGCTCGGCATCTGGTGCCTCTACTTCGCCTTCGGCGAGCCCGACAACGGGCTGCACGCGCCCAACGAGTTCTTCCGCCTCTCGACCCTGAAGCTGGGTACGGAGGCAACCGTCCGGCTCTTCTTCGCGCTGGCGAACGACCCCAGCGCGCTGGCAGAGCCGGCAGGAGGGTGAAACGGATGCAAGCACCCAGAGGATCGATAGTCCCCCTACCCACGCCGTTCACGGACGAGGACGCCCGCATCGACGAGGCCGCGCTGCGCAGCATCGTCGAGTTCCAGCTGGAGAACGGCAGCCACGGCCTCAGCTGCTGCGGCACCACGGGCGAGCCCTCGTCGCTGTCGGTGGCCGAGCGCAAGCGCGTGGTCGAGGTGGTGAAGGACGCCATCCGAGGCCGTGTGCCGTTCGTGCCCGGCACGGGCAGCAACAACCTCGCAGATACCCTCGAGATGACGCGCCACGCCGTCGACCTGGGCGTAGACGGGGTGATGATCATCGCCCCGTACTACGTGCGCCCGAACCAGCAGAACCTCTTCGACTACTTCGCCACCGTGGCGCGCAGCGTGCCCGACACGCCGGTGATCCTCTACAACATCCCCGGCCGCGCCGCCGTCAACGTCGAGCCCCAGACCATCGGCCGGCTGCGCGAGGCGTGCCCCAACATCGTGGGGGTCAAGCACGCCACGAAGAACCTCGACGACGTCTCCTATACCTTCGTGCACGCGGGGCGCGACTTCGCGGTCTACTGCGGCGCCGAGACGCTGACGTACCCCATGCTGACGCTGGGCGGCGCCGGCCACATCAGCGCCACGGGCGTCGTGGCGCCCAAGCAGATCGCCCGCATGCACGAACTGGCCGCGGCCGGCGAGTGGGACGCGGCGCGCGACCTGCATTTCGAGATGCTCGAGCTGAACGACATGCTGTTCATCGAGGTGAACCCGGTGCCGCTGAAGACGGCGCTGGCCATGATGGGCCTGTGCGAGGCGCGCTGGCGCCTGCCGCTGGGGCCGATGCTGCCCGAGAACGAGGCGAAGCTGCGCCGCACGCTGGCGCGCTACGGGATCGTCGACGGGCAGGGGGCGGGAGCCGGTGGAGCAGCGGGCGGGGATAGGGCCGCAGGCGAGACGTCGGCCGCCGACGGAGCAGCACGTTGAGGGCCCCGTCACCCCGCAGCGGCCGCGTGATCGCGGACGGCCGCCTCGAGCAGGTGTGGAAGCTGGACGACGGCGCCGTCGTCACCACCAGCGGCCGCCGCCTGGACGAGAAGGGCGTCACCTGGCTGCCCCCCTTCGAGGCCGGCAGCATCATCGCCGTGGCGCTGAACTTCCGCGACCACGCCGCCGAGCTCGACCTGGCCGAACCAGAGCAGCCCGCCCTCTTCCCGAAGTTCCGCAACGCCCTCGTGGGGCACCGCGGCAAGATCGTGCGGCCCAGGGGCATCGAGTACATGCATTACGAGACCGAGCTGGCCGTGGTCATCGGCCGCGCCGCCCGGCGCGTGCCGGCCGAGCGCGCCCTTGAGCACGTCAAGGGTTACACCGTGGCCAACGACCTGGTGGTGCGCGACTTCGTCATCAACCACTTCCGCCCGCCCATCAAGCCGAAGAACTTCGACACCTTCCTGCCCATGGGCCCGTTCCTCGTCGACGCCGCAGCCGTGCCCGACCCGCAGGCGCTGGACATCCGCACGTACGTCAACGGCGAGCTGCGCCAGGAGGGGAACACGCGCGACATGCTCTACACGGTCGCGGGCCTCATCGAGTACGTGACCGAGTTCATGACCCTGCAGGAGAACGACGTGCTGCTGACGGGCACGCCCAAGGGGATCAGCCACCTGCGCGTCGGCGACGAGGTGCG
>CAZVCT010000065.1:1976-12496 GCA_964625655.1 uncultured bacterium | reverse complement strand
ACCCGCCCGGCCAGAACCTGCCCGGCCCCAACCCGGCGCCCTTCACGGCTCTGGCCACCGTCTACGACAGGATCATGGCCGACATCGAGTACGACGAGTGGGTCGGCTTCGTGCTGCACGCGGCGGGCGAGATGGGGTTCGTCGGGGGGCCCGTGCTGGACCTGGGCTGCGGCACGGGCAACGCCACCCGGCCGCTGGTGGCCCTCGGGATGAACGTCGAGGGCCTGGACGCCAGCGAGGAGATGCTGGCGGTGGCCAGGCGCAAGCTGCCAGGCGTCACCTTCCACCAGGGCGACTTCACCACCTTCGACCTGCCGGGCCGCTACGCCCTCGTCTACTCGCTCTTCGACTCGCTCAACAACCTGCTCGACGACGAGGCGTTCCTGGCAATGGCCCGCCGCGTGCGCCGGCACCTGGAGCCGGGCGGCGCGTTCGTGTTCGACGTGAACACCCCAGCCGGGCTGCGTGGGCTGTGGGAGGACGGCGTGGCCTCGGGCTGGGCCGACGACGTCTTCTACCGCTGGGCGCACACCTACGACGAGGCGACGGGCCTGGCGAAGGTGGAGGC
Organism: uncultured bacterium; assembly: GCA_964625655.1. Taxonomy (GTDB): domain Bacteria; phylum Deinococcota; class Deinococci; order Deinococcales; family Trueperaceae; genus JAAYYF01. Next base: position 11,928 of record CAZVCT010000065.1, on the reverse strand, counting down.
GTACTGCGAGGCTCCGGAGGGCGCGTTCACCGAGGTGCACTTCGAGCGGGGCTACGACGAGGACGACCTGCGGCGGCTGCTGGGCGCGGCGGGTCTCGAGGTCATGGACGTGTCGCGCCACCCGGACGGGGCCGAGCCGGGGCCCGACACCGATCGCCTCTGGGTGGCCGCGCGCCGGCCGGCCTAGAGCTGAGAACGCGCCGCCGCAACTCCGCCGCTTCGCGGCGCATCGAGGCGCGCCGCTACCGCCCGTGCGGGCTCAGTCGATGCCCGCCTGCTCGCGCACGATGCGCGCCACGTTCGACACGTCCTCGTCCCCGAAGCCGCGCTTAACCAGGCTCGTCTCCAGCTGCTCGACGTAGGCCGCCACCGGCATGCTGACGCCCAGGTCGCGCGCCGCCGCCAGCGCCAGGCCCAGGTCCTTGCGGTGCAGGCGCGTGCGGAAGCCCAGGGGGTAGGTCCCCTCGACCATGTTGCGCGCGCGGTTCTCGAGCACCCACGAGCCAGCCGCGCCGCCGCCCAGGGCCTGCAGGGTGGCGTCGACGTCGATGCCGGCCGCCAGCGCCAGGGCCACCCCTTCCGCCACGGCGGCGTAGGTGCCGGCGATGATCGTCTGGTTCACGGCCTTCGCCACCTGCCCCGCGCCGGCGGGCCCGACGTGCGTGATGGTGCGGCCCAGCACCTGAAGCGCGGGCCGGGCGCGCTCGAGGGCTTCCGCCTCTCCGCCCACCATGATCGACAGGGTGCCGCGCTCCGCTCCCTCGCTGCCGCCCGAGACGGGCGCGTCGAGCATCCTCACCTCGTGCTCCGCCAGGGCCGCAGCGATGCGGCGCGTGGTGGCGGGGCTGATGGTGCTCATGTCGATCAGGACGCTGCCCGGCGCCAGGGCGTGGACGGCGCCGCTCTCGCCCAGCACCACGGCCTGGACGTCGGGCGTGTCGCTGACCATCGTGAAGACGAGCTCGGCGCCCTCGGCGCAGGCGCGCGGGCTCGCGGCCCGGCGGGCGCCCAGGGCCGCCAGCGGCTCCTCGCGCCCACGGGTGCGGTTGTGGACGGTCACCTCGAAGCCGGCCTCCAGCAGGCGGCGCGCCATGGGCGCCCCCATCGTGCCGAGACCGATGAACCCGATACGCATCATCTTCCTCCTGCCAGCCCTGTCTCGCGCCAGAGCTCCTGCAACGTCTCGAGGGTACGCTGCGCGACCAGGCGGTTGCGCCTGGCGATCGCCTCGCGCCGCGGCATGGGCGGGTAGTCGGCCGCCGCCTCGCTCGGCGCGCGGGGCAGCTCGCCGGCCAGCGGCCCGAGGCGCGCCCGCCACTCCTCGCGCCAGGCGGCGGGCAGCTCGTTCGGCAGCGCGCGCCCGGTGATGGCGCACCAGGCCTGCGCCCAGGCGCGCGGCACCGTGCGGTACGGGTCGTAGCCGCCTCCGCCCGTCACCACGAGGCGGCCGCCCGTCAGCTCGTCGGCCAGGTCGACGACGCGCCGGTAGCTGGCGGCCATGCCGTCCAGCGTCAGGCTCATGTCGGCCAGCGGGTCGGCGCGGTGCATGTCGGCCCCCGCCTGCAGCACGATCAGGTCCGGCGCGAAGGCCCGCAGCGCCGGCCCGACCACGGTGTCGAACGCTTCGAGGAACGAGTCGTCCTCGGTGTACGGCTCCAGCGGCACGTTCACCGAAGTGCCGCGGCCCGCGCCCTGGCCGGTCTCGTACGTGTGGCCCGTGCCCGGGAAGAGGTAGCGACCCGACTCGTGCAGGCTGAGGGTCAGCACGGCGGGCTCCTCGTAGAAGAGCCACTGCACGCCGTCGCCGTGATGGGCGTCGATGTCGACGTAGGCCACCCGCAGCCCGTGAGCGTCCAGGGCATGGCGGATGCCCAGCGCCAGGTCGTTGTAGAGACAGAAGCCCGACGCCCGGGCCGCGAGGGCGTGGTGCAGCCCACCCGCGAAGCTGGCGGCGCGCAAGGCTTGGCCCGAAGCGACCAGCTCCACGGCGGTCACGGTAGCGGCGCACACGCCCAGCACCGCCTCGTGCATGCCCGGGAAGACCGGGTTGTCGCTCGTGCCCAGTCCGTAGCGCGCTGCGTCGGTGCGCCGTTCGCCCCTGGACGCCGCCTTGACCGCGGCGACGTAGCGGGCGTCGTGGACGCGCAGCAGCGCCTCTTCGGGCAGAGGCTGCGGGGCAACTACCTCGGCCGCGGTCAGGAGCCCGGTGCTCTCGAGCAGCGAGCGGGTCAGCTCGAGCCGCACCGGCTTGAACGGGTGCTCGGGTGCCAGCTCGAAGGCCGCGAGCGCCGGAGAGTGAACGAAGCGGAAGCGCGCGTCCGCGGGCGCTGCCGCGCCACCGCGCGCGGCGCCTTCGCTCACGCCCGCTCGGGGGGCCACAGCACGGTGTAGCCGAGCCCGCGCAGGTACGCGGCCAGGTCGTGGCCCCGCACGGTGGCGACGCGCAGCACGAACGTGACGCTGTCCTGGTCGGCGCGCGCCGTCATGACGCTCGTCACGTTGACGTTCCGGCTGGCCACGCGGTCGAGCAGGCCCGCCAGCGCGCCCGGCCGGTCGACGACCTCGACCTCGAGCCGTGACGACGCGCCCGTGACCCCCGACATGCGCACGAGCGCGTCGAGCATGTCGATGGCGGTGACGATGCCCACGAGGCGCTCCTCGTCCATCACGGGAAGGGCGCCGATCTTGCGCTCGCGCAGCGTCTTGGCCGTCTCCTCGATCGGGTCGTCGGGGTGGGCGGTGTGCACGGGGAAGACCATCAGCGCGCGCACCGGGTCGGTGGCCTTCACGCCCTCGGGCGCCTTCGGGTGGTCGGCGCCCACCAGGCGGACGTCGCGGTCCGAGACGATACCCACCAGGCGGTCCTCGCCCTCGCCCGTCACGGGCGTGTCCAGGATGGGGAAGTGCCTGATGTTGCGCTGCTCCATCAGCAGCTGCACGTCGCGGATCGGCGTGTCGGGGCCGATGGCGACCACCTGCCGCGTCATGATCTCCCTTACCAGCATCTGGTATCTCCTGACGGCGTTCTCGCTGCCTTCGTCCGTAGGACGAAGGATCTCGAGCGGAGCGAGTAGCAACCGCGGCGCCACGCTCGCGGACGACGGCTCTGGGACCTGTCTATGTGGGCATGCTACCAGGCCACCTGGGGCGCGGCCGGCGCCGCCCGCCTGAGACGATGGAACTCGTCCACCACCTCGGCCGGCGCGTTCTTGCCGATGCGCGCCATCAGCGCGTTCGCGGCGCTCGAGCGCACCTCTTCGTCGGTGGTGGGGAACGGTTCCAGGCCTGCCGTGCGGTAGAGGCGCTCGAGCATGCGCCTGTAGGCGACGTCGCCCAGGCCGCTGCGCTTCAGGTCGTAGTGCCACACGTAGAGGGTGGCGAACACGACCGTGTGATCGAAGCGCCCGCCTTCGAACGACGCCTCCAGCAGACGCTCGCCCCAGCGGCTGCCGCGCACGGCGGGCGCCACTTCGACGGCGCCCAACTCGACGAGGGCGCCCGTGCGGTCGGCGCCCCACGACTCGATCTCGGAAGGCGGATGGAAGGCGACGTAGCCGAGCAGAGCGCCGCCCGCCACGAGAGCGGTGACGGTGCCGCGCGGGTCGGCGGCGATGTCGGCCAGCGCCCCCAGCTGCAGGTGGGGCGGCCGGAAACGGTCCAGCTGCGCGTCGGCCTCCAGGCCACGCAGGCGCGTTGGCGACGCGTCAACCTCGATGGCTGGCCGAGGCGGCGTCATGCGCTTGCCGTCAGCCGGTCGGGGCGAGGCGCTCGCGCGAGCGCCAGGCGGCTACGAGGGCGTCGGGCAGGCGCGCCGGGGTCGAGGGACCGGTGCCGTCGACCCCCAGCAGCAGCCGCAGCCGGCGATGGCTCTTCCAGCCACCCTCCACCCCGGCGGCGTCGGCGGATTCGCCGAACGCGCGCAGCAGGCCCTCGTGGTACGGAGCGAGCGCCGGGTCGTCGAGCGCGGTCACCAGCGCCTCGGCCGCCGCCTTCTCGTCCCCGGCTGCGAGGTGGGCGGCGGAGGTGAGGGCGAAGAGCTGCGACCGCAGGCCCGTGTCGCCGCTGTCGGCAAGCGGGGAAGCCGCGGACGCGCGCTCGAGCTCGGCGCCCGCCTCGGCCAGGTCGGCGAGCGCCGCCGCCAGCTCGGAGCGCCTCAGCTCGGCTGCGGCCCTGGCGCTCAGCGCCTGGGCACGCTGGTACGGGTAGCTCGACAGCTCGAGCGCCGCGTCGGCGAACGCGCGCCCCTCGTCGCCCGACGCGGCGAAGCGGCTGGCGAGCAGCAGCGCCTGCCGTTTGAGGCCGACCTGGTAGCGCGGGGCGTCGCCGAGCGCGGCGATCACCTCGTCGATGCGCTGCCGGGCGTGGCGCAGGTCGGGGCCGTCGGTGCCGCCGCGCAGGATGGGGAAGGGCAGGCGCAGCGGCTGGGCCAGGCCCCGGCAGGCGTAGGCGGTGGCCAGGCGCAGGGTGCCCCGCAGGACGCGGAAGGTGGCGTCGGCGCCCGCTACCGCGGCGTAGCTGCGGAAGGTGGCGAGCGCGTGCGTGACGCGGAAGGTGGCCTCCTCGTACTCTCCGCCCGCCAGCGCCGTGTACGACGACTCGTCGTCTACTTTCGCGCGCCAGAACTCCAGCTCCGCGCTCTCGAGCTCGGCCCCTTCGAGCTGCTCGCGGGCCGCCGCGAAGTCGGCCTGCGAGGCGGCGAAGTCGCCGCGCAGGCGGTGGAGCGTGCCCCGGCGCGCCAGGTAGCGGGTCTGCTCCTGCGCCAGCGCCTCCGAGCGGCGCGCGGCCTCGACCGCCGCGTCGAGCGCGGCCAGCGCCGCGTCGAAACGCCCCAGCTTGATGTTGACGTCGCCGCGCTGGAAGGCGACGCGCGCCGCCACCAGGTCGTCGTCGGGGGTAGCGCGGCCGAACGCCGCCAGCGCCTCCTCGAGGGCGCCCCGGTCCTTCGCGATCAGTCCCTCCCACACAGCTGCCTTCGCCCTGGCGAGGCGCACCTGCGAGTTCGCCCCGTCGTCGGGCAGGTGCGCCAGCTCGGCCCTTACCTCGTTCGCCACGAGTTCGGCGGCGGCGCCCAGCTCGCTGCGCCAGCGCATGATGCTGGCGCGCGCCAGCGCCGCCTCGGCGCGGATCAGCGGATCGGTCGAGGCGGGGGTGGTGTCGAGCAGCACCTCGGCGCGGTCGTAGCGCCCGGCCAGCACCTCGCCTTCGGCGCGCTTGACGAGCGTCCAGGCGCGCAGGCCGGGGTCGGCCGAAGCCGCGCCCGCCTCGAACGCCCGCAGTGCGTCGGGGTGCTCGTAGGCTCCCAGCTTCACGTAGTGCGACGCCACCTCGCGCGCCACCAGGTCCAGCTCGGCCTTGCCGCGCAGCTCGGTGGAGGCCGCCTGCCAGATGCGGCGCACCTGCGCGTGCGACACGGGGTGCAGCGACAGCCAGCGCGTCAGCTCGCGCCAGTCGCGCGCCTCGAAGAGGTGGTGCAGGTAGCGGGCGGCGGCGTCGCCGTCCGGGTCGGCCTCGGCTGCTTCGAGGTAGGCGTCGGCGGCCGCACGCTGCACGCGGCGGTGCTCGTCGGGTCGGCCGCCCTCGAGCCGCCTCAGCAGCTCGCGGGTCAGCTGGCGCGAGAAGCTGCGGTACTGCTCGGGCTGACCCGGGACGGGGTCGAGGAACGACAGCTCGAACGGCCCCAAGCCCCGCTTGCCGCCCTGGACCTCGCGCAGCACGCGCGCTTCGAAGGTGGGGAAGTCGGGCGGCGACAGCACCGCCAACGCGGCCAGGAAGGCGCGCAGCTCCGCGTCGCCCGACTCCTCGACCAGCCGGCTCAGCTGCTCGATGTACTCGGTGCCGCCCGGGCCGCCCTCCTGCTGCGGGGCGCGCGCCTGCGCGAGCAGCGTCAGAGTGCGCAGCTCCTCGAACGAGCGCCCGGCGCGCTGCACGATCTCTTCCTGCTGGCTGGGCGAGAGGTGCGGCACGCGCGCCTTCACGAAGCGGCGCGCGTCGGCGGCGGTGGGGGGCGTCAGGCGGATCGGGTCCTCGAACGGCCCCAGGCGCTGCATGGCGCGCGCCGGCAGGTCGGTCATCGTCACGAACAGCGCCACCTGCGGCTGACGCGCCAGCGGTTCCACCAGGGTGGCCCACAGCCATTCGGGCGCGGCCACGCGTGGTACCTCGGGCGTGTTCAGGCGCAGCGGCGCCAGCCCGAGGCTGTCCTGGCCCGTCAGCCCCTGCGACACGTGCAGCAGCAGCACCAGCGGCTCCTTGCGCTGGCGCACGGCGTCGAGCAGCGCGCGCGCCACCTCGGCCTGGGCGTCGGCCTGCACGGCGTAGGCGCTGGCCGTGCCGATGCGCACGAGGCGCGACTCCATCACCTCGCTGGGCACGCCGAGCAGCGCCCCGAGGCGGCTCAGGGAGGTGGAGAGGTCGACGGAGCCGAACTCCAGGCGCACGATGGCGTCGGTACCGAAGCCGGCCAGCTCGAGGCCGCGCTGGACGTAGTCCGTCAGCAGCGTCTTGCCCGAGCCCGGGCGCCCCGTCACCAGCACCTTCGGCACCTCGCCGGCGCGCAGGCCGCCCAGCAGCGCCTTGTAGGCGCGCCGCTTGTCGCGGCCCATCAGCTGCAGCACCTCCTGCTCGGCGCTGGCGTTGGGCGACAGCAGCGCCTCCAGCTCGGGCATCTTCAGGGCCGGCCGACCGGCGCCGCGCCACAGCTCGTCCAGGATCTCGAACAGGGCGCGCTTGTCGGGCAGCCGCCCCTTGTCGCGGTAGATGATGTTGCGCACCACGTTCGGGTTGGCGCCTCTGGCCTCCATGGCGTGGCGCAGCCAGTTGATGCTGCCGACCATGCCCTGCTCGTCCCGGCGTTGGCCGATGGCCTGGCGAACCTCTTCGAAGATGGGGCGCCAGGGGCTCCCGGCCTCGTTGCGGGTCTTCGACATGCCGGCAGTTTACCTGTACGTCAGCGGTCAAGTACACAGCCAGGAGCGGTGCTATGCTCGCGCCATGAGCCTGCTAGCCAAGGCCGCTTCCGGAAAACGTCTGACCCAGAGCGAGGCCGTGGCGCTGTACGACCTGCCGCTCTTCGACCTCGCAGCGGCGGCCGACGCCGTCAGGGTCCAGCGCACCGACCCCGCGGTCGTCACCTACCTGATCGACCGCAACATCAACTACTCGAACGTCTGCTCGGTCGGCTGCTCGTTCTGCGGCTTCTACCGCACCCGCCGCCAGGACGACGCCTACACCCTCACCTTCGAGCAGATCAGCGACAAGGTGAAGGAGCTGGAGGAGGTGGGCGGCAGCCGCATCCTGATGCAGGGCGGCGTCAACCGCTACCTGCCGTTCGAGTGGTACCTGCAGCTGATGCAGCACCTCAAGCAGCAGCACCCCACCATCCGCGTCGAGGCGTTCAGCCCCGAAGAGATCAAGGGGATGGCCGAGCTGACGGGCATGACCTCGAAGGAGGTGCTCGTCGAGCTGCAGGCGGCCGGCCTCGACGGCCTGCCGGGCGGCGGCGGCGAGATGCTCGTCGACGAGGTGCGCCACGCGCCCCACATCTCGCCCGCGCGCATCTCGTCCGACGACTGGATCCGCGTGATGGGCGAAGCGCAGGAGCTGGGGCTGTACACCACGGCCACGATGGTCATCGGCTTCGGCGAGACGCCCGCCCAGCGCGTCGCCAGCCTGCTGCGCGTCCGCGACCAGCAGGACAAGGCGCTGGCCAGCCACGGCAACGGCTTCTCGGCGTTCATCTCGTGGACCCTCCAGACGAAGGGCGTCCGCGTGGACGGCAAGGTGCCGGGCGCCGGCGCCCACGAGTACCTGCAGAACGTGGCCGCCAGCCGCGTCGTGCTCGACAACGTCCTCAACTTCCAGGCCTCGTGGCCCACCATGGGCTACAAGGTGGCCCAGACGGCACTCAGCTTCGGCTGCAACGACTTCGGCAGCACCATGCTCGAAGAGAACGTGGTGTCGCAGGCGGGCGCCAAGCACCGCTCGACGCCCGAGCACGAGATCGTGCGCCAGATCCTGGATGCGGGCTACCTGCCGGCGCAGCGCGACTCGCTGTACGGCATCGTGAAGGCGCCCGAACAGGTGCTGTCGGACCTGGGCGTGGCCGCGCCCGGCTCCATGGCCCCGGACGCCATGAACCGAGCCGACGGCGCCCCGCAGCCCGCCGGCAGCCTCGGCGCCGACTGAAGCTGCGCGCGTGCCCACCACCCCGGTACCCGTAGCGGCGGGCGAGGGCCCCGCCGGCGAGCGCGTCCTGGTGCACGCCGAGGTCGTCTACGACGGCATCGGCATGCCGCGCGCGGGTTCCGCCATCCTGCTGCAGCGCGCGGGCGGCGCGCTGAAGGTGGCGGATGTCCGCGACTTCGAGGGCACCGCCCGCGCGTTCCCCGAGGCGCGCCACCTTGACGGCGGCTTCGCCGTCACGCCTCCCGTCGTGAACGCCCACACGCACCTAGACCTGTCGGACCTGCCGTTCGAGAACAGCAGTTACGCGTCGTTCATCCAGCGCGTCATCGCGCACGGACGGGCGGGTGGCCGCGGCGAGGCCGCCGCGCGCCGCGGCCTGGCCGAGCTGAAGGCGGCCGGCACGACCGTGATCGGCGACGTCGTCACCGACCCGGCCGTGATGCGCCTGCTGCTGGCCGACCTTGACCTGCAGGGCGTGGCGTACTGGGAGGTCCTGGACCTGGGGCAGGGCGACCCCGAGGAGCGCTTCGAGGTGCTGAGCCGCCAGGTGGCGGAGTTCCGGGCCCACGAGCGGCCCGGCGGGGTGCGCGTCGGGGTCAGCCCACACACCCCGCACACCGTAAGCCCGCAACTGCTGCAGCGGACCGTCGCCTGGGCGCGCGCACAGGGTCTACCGGTGGCCATCCACGTCGCCGAATCGCCCGCCGAGGCCGAGTTCCACCTGAAGGGCACCGGTCCCCTCGCCGACTCGCTGGCGGCGGCCAACTCGAGCATCGCGCCCAAGGGCGTGTCGCCCGTGCGCTACCTGCACGAGCTGGGCGTGCTGGAAGCCGCCCCCACCCTCGTGCACATGGTTCACGTCGACGAGGAGGACGTGCGCCTGGTCGCGCGCGCCGGCTCGGTCGTCGTGCACTGCCCCAGGTCGAACGTGGCGCTGGGCTGCGGCACCTTCCCCTGGCAGCTCTTCGCGAAGCACTCCGTGGAAGTGGCGTTCGGCACCGACTCGCGCGGCTCGAGCCCCGACCTCGACGTCACGCGCGAGGTGGAGGCGGCGCTGGAGATGCACGGCGCGCGCGCCAACCCGCGGGCGCTGGTGCGGGCCGCGGTCAAGGGGGGCTTCCGCGCGCTGGGCATGGCGCCGCCGCAGGCGCGGCGCGCCGCGGCAGCAGACGGCCTGGTCGTGTGGCGCTAAGAGCGTGGCGCTGAGGGCGTGTCGCTTGGTCGACACACCGTCCACGGCAGCGCCTCGTAGATTGTGAGGAGGTAAGGGGCTTGCTAGCCCCAGCGCGGTCGCCCAGCGCGGCGCGTCAGCGTGCGGATGCACGCTCTAGCGTGCCCGGGCGGATGCGAAAGTGGGGCAGCGCCGACGAACGGCGCCGCCACCGACGCCCCTTCGGGGCGCATAAGGAGCGGGGAATGTCCAACCTCATCGAGTTCACCGACGACAACTTCACCGACGAGACGCAGGAAGGCCTGGTGCTCGTCGACTTCTGGGCGCCCTGGTGCGGCCCGTGCCGCATGGTCGGCCCGATCATCGAGCAGCTGGCCGAGGAGTACGACGGCAAGGTCAAGGTGGGCAAGCTCAACGTCGACGACAACATGGCCGTGGCGCAGCAGTTCCGCGTCATGAGCATCCCGACCGTCATCCTGTTCAAGGATGCCCAGGCGGTCGAGGTCATGATCGGCGCGCAGCCGAAGTCGGCCTACGAGGCGCGCCTCGCCAAGCACGTGCCGGTGGGCGCCTGAGGGCGCTGCTCGCCTGAGCTGA
>CAZVCT010000065.1:0-1876 GCA_964625655.1 uncultured bacterium | reverse complement strand
GATGTCCGCTTCAGCACCAGGCCGTTCAGCCGTCCGCCTCAGCCCCCGGCCGTTCTCCTCACGCCGCCGGGCGTGATGCGCCACGCGCCCTCGGGGAAACGCGACGAAGTCAGCAGGAGCGTGTAGGTCGAGCCGTTCTCGGAGTCGTACTCGATCAGGGTGAGGGTGGCCCCTTCGGGGATGACGGCGTCCACGAGCGGGGTGGTGGTGTAGGCGCCCAGCTCGAGCCGACCCAGCTCCATGCGGTGGTAGATGACCTCGGCGGAGCGCTGGAGCTCGGCCACGACGACGTCGTTGGGATCGGCGCCGCCGAAGGCGCCCGGCGCGCATGCCGCCAGGAGCGAAGCCACCAGGACGGAAAACACGGCGAGGCGCAGCGAGGCGCGCGGCCTGGGAAGGCCGGCGGGCACGGCGGAGATAGCGTTGGCCATGGCCCATGCTACGCGACGAACGCGGGAAGCGCGTGACAGACGCGTCAGCGCTCGCCGCCCTCCAGCACCGGAGCCAGGCCCATCCGCACCAGGTAACGCTGCGAGCCGCTGCGCTTCTGGTAGCGCTGCACCAGGTCGAACATCTCGCGCTGCAGCTCTTTGGCGTCGGCGAAGTCGAGCATCAGCTGGTCGCGCCACAACGACAGCACGGCCGGGGCGTCGGCGTCGAGCGTGGTGGCGTTCGCGTCGGGCGTCACGGCGGTCTGCACCTGCAGCCGGCCGCGGGTGTCGCGGTAGAAGCGCGTGCCCCACGTGCCCAGCCGCTCGCTTCGCGTGCGGACCACGTTGCGGCGCAGCATCCGTTCCCAGTAGGCGTCGCGCTCTGCCAGGGCCGCTTCCAGCGACTCGGAGTGAGTGGCTTCGAACGGAACGAAGAAGACGTCTGCTACGGTGCGGTACAGCCTGATCGGGCGCCCGGCGCGCTTCCGCTCTCCAGCAACCTCCAGCAGTCCCAGGTCGAGGAAGCGCTGCACCCGCTTGAGGGTGGTGTTCGCCTTCTCCCCGGACTCGCGCGCCGCCTCAGAGACGCTGGCCGTGCGACCGAGGAAAGGAGCCAGGTGCCGAAGGGTCGTCGGATCCGTGAGCGCCTCGGCCGCCGCCGTGTTCGTGACGATCAGCGTGCGCCGCGCCTCGGGTGCGGGGGCCCCGGCGTCGGCAGGCGGGCTCGTCGGCGTTCTACCTCTAGGTGATTCTTCGTCTGACACATCACCTAGAGTAGTCGCACACTGGGAGAGAAGCTACCTACCGGGCGACCGCAACCCCGGCGCATCGGCAAGCGAACCTCTTCAACCTAAGGAGTAGAGGATGACAGATCGGCCGACCAATCCCGACAGTTTCGGCGCGAGGGCCGTGTTGGACACGGGCTCCGGCGAAGCGTACTACTACCGGCTGGCTGCCCTGCAGGAGGCGGGCCTCGGCAACATCGACCGCATGCCCTACTCCGTGAGGGTGCTGCTCGAGTCGCTGTTGCGCAACGAGGACGGGTTCCTGGTCACGCAGGACGACATCAAGCGCCTGGCCGCCTACGACCCGAAGCAGAAGTACCACGACGAGATCCCGTTCATGCCCGCCCGCGTGATCCTGCAGGACTTCACGGGCGTGCCGGCCGTCGTCGACCTGGCGGCCCTGCGCAGCGCCATGAAGCGCCTGGGCGGCGACCCTGAGAAGATCAACCCGCAGGTCCCCGTCGACCTCGTCATCGACCACTCCGTGCAGGTCGACGAGTACGACAACCCGCTGGCCCTGCTGCGCAACTCGAGCATCGAGTTCGAGCGCAACCGCGAGCGCTACGAGTTCCTGCGCTGGGGCCAGGCGGCGTTCCGCAACTTCAACGTCGTCCCGCCCGCGTCGGGCATCGTGCACCAGGTGAACCTCGAGTACCTGGC
>CAZVCT010000064.1:0-12762 GCA_964625655.1 uncultured bacterium | reverse complement strand
CCAGCATCAGGTCGGTGACGTGGAAGCTGGCGGCGCCCGACAGGCCCTTGAGGGCCAGGATGCTGACCAGCATCAGGAACGAGCCGCCGACGGCGTAGACGAGGTACTTGAGGGCCGCCTCACGGCGCCTGGCGCCCCCGTAGATGCCCAACAGCAGCAGCGCCGGGATGAGCGTGGCTTCCCAGAAGACGTAGAAGAGGACCAGGTCCTTGGCGAGGAAGATGCCGTTGAGGCCCGCCTGGGCCAGAAGCAGCAGCGTCACGAAGCCGGCGCCGCCGCTCTCGACGCGCGTGGCGGCCACCAGCAGGGTGGGGATCATCACGAGCGCCGCCACCAGCACGAGCACGCTGCCGGCGCCCGTGGCGTCGAGGGCGAAGCTGACGCCGATGCCCGGCAGCCACGCGGCGTTGACGGGGGCGGAGCCCTGCAGGAACAGCGCCAGGAGGAAGGTGGCGGTGCCGCCGGCGAACGCCAGGCCGCGCACCAGCGCGCGGCTGCCGCGCGCCAGCGTCACGAGCAGCGCCGTCGCCAGGGGGACGAGTACGACGTAGAGCGAGATCACGCGAACACCCCGATCAGGGCGGCTGCCAGCACCAGCGCGGCGGCGCCCAGCAGCATGGCGAAGGCGTAGGTGCGCACGTAGCCCGACTGCAGCCTCACGAGCAGGCGTCCGAGCAGCGGGAAGAGCCCCACGCTGCCGCTGGCGCCGCGGTCGACGACGTCGCGGTCGAGCGCGGCGATGCCGGCGGCGGCCTCCTCACCGGGCTTGGTGAAGAGGCCCTGGTAGAGCGTGTCGAAGCCGAAGGCGTTGCGAGAGGCGGTGGCGAGCGGCGTGGCCGAGATGCGGCGCGCCAAGGCGCCCTGCCCGATGGCGTAGACCCAGTAGCCCAAGCCCAGGCCGATGGCGGCCACCACGACCGAGCCGATCAGCAGCAGCCACTCGGTGGCCACCGACAGGTGCCCGAAGTCGACCTGCGCCATGACGGGCGCCAGCCACTCCTGCAGCCAGTTCGGCGCCAGGAAGGCGGGCAGCCCCACGTAGCCGATCACGACGCTGCCGACGGCCAGGATCACGAGCGGAACCGTCATGATCGCGGGCGACTCGTGGGCGCGGTCGAACTCGGCCTTGCCGCGCGGCTCGCCGGCGAACACGAGGAAGTACCAGCGGAACATGTAGAAGGCCGTCAGGCCGGCTGTCACCATGAGGATGCCGAACAGGATCTCGCCGCCGTAGTTGCCCAGCGGACCGCTCGTCAGCATGGCGCCCATGACGGCGTCCTTGCTGAAGTAGCCCGACAGGAACGGAACGCCCGCGATGGCCAGCGTGCCGATGAGCGCCGTGATGCCGGTCGTGCGCATCTTGCGCCCCAGGCCGCCCATGCGGCGCACGTCCTGCTCGCCGCCCAGGGCGTGGATCACCGAGCCCGAGCTCAGGAAGAGCAGCGCCTTGAAGAAGGCGTGCGTCAGCACGTGGAAGATGCCCGCCCAGTAGGCGCCTGCGCCGACGGCCGCCACCATGAAGCCCACCTGCGAGATGGTCGACCAGGCGAGGATCTTCTTGATGTCCGTCTGCCCCACGGCCGCGATGGCGGCCATGAGCGCGGTGAGCACCGCCACCCACACCACCGTGGCGGCGGCTTCGGGCGCGTTCGCGAAGATGCCGCCGCTGCGCGCGATCAGGTAGACGCCCGCCGTCACCATGGTGGCGGCGTGGATCAGCGCCGAGACGGGCGTGGGGCCTGCCATGGCGTCGGGCAGCCAGACGTGCAGGGGCAGCTGCGCCGACTTACCGGCCGCGGCCACCAGGAAGAGCAGCCCGATGCCGGTCAGGATGGTGGCGCCGTAGGCGAAGCTGGGCGCCGCCGCGTTGACGGCCTGGATGTCGAGCGTGCCGAACGCCTTGAAGACCAGGAACATCGCCAGCAGGAAGCCGACGTCGCCGACGCGGTTGACGATGAACGCCTTGCGGCCGGCGTTGGCGTTGTTCAGGTCCTTGTACCAGAAGCCGATCAGGAGGAACGAGCAGACGCCCACGCCTTCCCAGCCGACGAACATCAGCGGGTACGAGTCGGCCATCACCAGCACGAGCATCGCTGCCACGAACAGGTTCAGCTTGGCGAAGTAGCGCGGGAAGCCCTCGTCACCCTTCATGTAGCCGATCGAGTAGAGGTGGATCAGCAGCCCGACGCCCGTGATGATCAGCATCATCAGGACGCTCAGCTGGTCGAGGTGGAAGCCGAGGCCGAGCGTGAAGTCGCCCGCGACGAGGAAGTCGCCCAGGTTCACGCGCACGGCGCCGCCGCTACGCACCCCGAAGAAGGCGACCACCGAGAGCACGAAGCCCGCGGCGACGGCCAGGCTGGCGACGACGCCCGCCGCTGCCCCCTTGAGGCTGCGGCCGAAGAGGCCGTTGACGACGGCGCCGACCAGCGCCAGGAACGGCGCCAGGGCGGCCCATGAGACCAGGTCGTTCATGCACGCACCTCGGAGAGAAGGTCGACGTCGGTGCTGACGCGGTTACGGAAGATGGCCACCAGGATGCCCAGGCCCACCGCCACCTCGGCGGCGGCGATGGCGAGGACGATGAACACGGCGGCCTGGCCGTCGAGCGCGTGCTGCGCTCCAGCAGCGCTCCACTGGCGCGCGTAGGCGATGATCGCGAGGTTGGCGGCGTTGAGCATCAGCTCGACCGACAGGAAGAGCATGATGGCGCTGCGCCGCGTGAGGACGCCGATGCCACCGAGCGCGAAGAGGATGGCGGAGAGGGCGACGTAGTACTCGGTGGGAACCATCTACTGCTCCTCTCCGGCGAGCGCGACGCGCCGCTGGGCGTCGTCGCGCTCGGGCGTGGCCGCCTTGGCGTCCACGCTCCGGGTCTCCGGAGCCGCCTGCTGCACGAGGGCGACGGCGCCCAGGATGCCCACCAGCAGCAGGACGCCCACGAGGTGGAAGGCGAGCAGGTAGTCGGAGAAGAGCGCCTCGCCCACCGCGTCGGCGTTGCCGCCGCGCAGCGCGGCGTCGATCACCGCGAACTCGGGCAGCGGGCGCTGCACGGCGAAGACCGCCGCCACCACGCCGGCTGCGGCGAGCAGCGCCAGGACCCAGGCGGCAGGCCTCAGCCACGGCAGGCTGCGCGAGGGCGTGGTGCCGACGTTCAGCAGCATGATCACGAACAGGAAGAGCACCATGACGGCGCCCGCGTAGACGATGACCTGGATGGCGGCCAGGAAGTGCGCCTCGAGCGTCACGTAGATGGCCGCCAGCGCCAGGATGGCGCCCACCAGCGACAGGGCGGCGTGCACCGGCTGCCGGAACGTCACCACCCCGATGCCCGCTGCCAGCAGCAACGCTGCCAGAACGATGAACGCGATCATCTCAGTAATCCACGCCTTCCAGCTCCGGGCGGTGCGCCGGCTCGAAGCCGAGGCGGACGTCCTTGCCCTTCGCGGCCGCCTCGCGCCGCTGCCACTTGCTGCCTTCGGTGCCTACCAGCATGTCCTCCTTGCGGTAGACGAAGTCCTGGTAGCGGTAGTCGGCCAGCTCGAACTCGTGGCCCAGCACGACCGCGCCCGTGGGGCACGCCTCTTCGCAGAAGCCGCAGAAGATGCAGCGCAGCATGTTGATCTCGTAGATCGTGGCGTAGCGCTCGCCCGCCGAGACGGGGTTGTGCGGGTCGTTCTCCGCCGCCTCGACGTAGATGGCGTACGAGGGGCAGGCCGCGGCGCAGAGGCTGCAGCCGATGCACTTCTCGAGGCCCGTGTCGGGGTGGCGCAGCAGGTGGTGCCGGCCGCGGAAGCGCGGCTTGATGTCGACCCGCTCCTCGGGGTACTGCACCGTGTAGGGGCGCTTGAACAGGTGACCCAGGGTGACCCCCATACCTTTTGCGATCTCGAGGACACTCATGGTCTTCCTCCGTTCGTTTCCGCCCGCGTGCGGGCTGGTTCGCTTACTGGCGTCGCGGCCGGCTGGCCGCCGACGATGAGTACTGGCTCAGATGACAAAGGCGATCACCGCCCCCGTGATGAGCGCGCTTAGCAGCGCGAACTCGAACAGGTAGAGCCACCCGAAGCGCATCAGCTGGTCGTAGCGCAGACGCGGCAGCGTCGCCTTCAGCCAGATGAACATGAACATGAAGATGGCCATCTTGGCGACGAGCCAGATGATGGGCCACTCCGATATCCCGGGTATCACGCCCTCGAGGAAGACGGGCCCCTTGTAGCCGCCCAGGAAGAGCGTGCTGATGAAGGCCGAGGCGGTCATCATGTTCACGTACTCGGCCATCTGGTAGAGCGCCCACTTGAGCGAGGAGTACTCGGTCATGTAGCCGGCCACCAGCTCCTGCTCGGCCTCGGGGAGGTCGAACGGGGTGCGGTTGACCTCGGCGGTCGCAGAGATCAGGAAGGTGCCGAACGCCAGCAGCAGCCCTGGCCACAGCCAGGGGCTGACCGACCAGATGTTCAGCTCGACGATCTCGCGCAGGTTCAGCGTGCCCGCCACCATGATGACGGCCAGCACCGACAGGCCCAGGCCCAGCTCGTAGCTGATGATCTGCGCCGTCGAGCGCAGGCTGCCCAGCAGCGAGTACTTGCTGTTGGACGCCCAGCCCCCGAGGAAGATGCCGTAGACGCCCATGCCCGTGGCGGCCAGGATGAACAGCAGCCCGATGTCGAGGTCCATGACCCACGGGTTGAGGCCGAAGAGGCTGCCGGCCGGGCCGGCGGGGATGGCGCCGAACGCGACGAGCGCGAAGGTGATGCTGATGCCGGGCGCCAGCACGAACACGAACCTGTCGGCGGCCGTGACGTTGATGTCTTCCTTGAAGATCGACTTGATGGCGTCGGCGATGGGCTGCAGCAGGCCGAAGGGGCCAACGCGGTTGGGTCCGTAGCGGTGCTGGAAGCGGCCCAGCAGCTTGCGCTCGACGAGCGTCATGTAGGCGAAGGCGCCCAGCAGCACCACGCAGAGCACCAGCGCCTTGACGAAGGTGACCCATAGGGGGTCGTGACCGGTCACGAAGCCACCTCCAGCCGCACCTGCTCCACCACCAGACTGCCCAGGTCGGCCTGCGCCACGCCCACGCCCTGCTCGGGCAGGGTGGGCAGCGTCATCAGGCCGGCGGGCACGTGCTCGGTCACCTGCACCACGGCGTCGCGCCAGAGGCCCGAGACGCGCAGGCGCACCTCGGCGCCGTCGACGAGCTTGGCGCCGTCGGCGTCGGCGGGGTTGACGCGCAGCTTGGGTCCGCCCAGTGCCGCGTTCAGGTGCGGGTTGCGCGCCAGGTACTCGACGCGCGCCATGCTGGGAACGATCAGGACGTTGCCCTCGGCGGCCGGGGCCTCGCTCGTGGTCACCCTGGCGGCGCGCGCCTTGAGGCGCGGCACGACGCCGTGGTCGGGCAGCTCCGCCAGGTCGAGCTCGAAGCGCTTCTTCATGACGCGGCGGGCGCTGCGCACGCTGCGCCCCTCGAGGCGCTCGCCGAGCGCTTCGCCCAGGTAGCGCACCACGCCCGTGAAGTCCTCGGCGTTGCCGGCCTCGACGGGCGCGGCGCGCACGGGCAGGAAGCGCCCCTCGACGTTTACGACGGTGCCGTCCTTCTCGTAGACGCTGCGGGCGGGCAGCACCACGTCGGCCAGGCGGGCGGTCTCGGTGAGGAAGAGGTCGTGGACGACGAGCAGCTCGCGCTCCTGCAGCTTGGCGGCCACGTCCGGGTCCTTGGCGGGGTCGAGGCCCGAGACGATGAGCGCCTTCGCTTCACCCAGCATGTTGGGGAACGAGTAGCGCTCGTGGCTGGGCAGCACGCCCAGCAGCTCGAGGCCGTGACTGTTGGCCATCGGCCCCACCGGCAGCTCCTTGACGCCGACGGCGCGGGCGAAGGCGCGCGCGGCCTCGGCCGCCTCGCGGCGCGCGAGGGCGAAGCCGCCCAGCACGAGCACGCCGTTAGTGGAGCTGCGCAGGCGGTCGACGAGCTGCCTGGCGGCCCCTAAGTCGCCACCAAGGGCGGCGCGCTGGTCGTCGTTCAGCTCGGCGCCGTCTGCCAGCGCGCCCAGGGCGCGGAAGAGAGCGGCCTCGCCACCTGCCGGGTAGACGAAGGAGGCGCCCGCGTGACGCATCAGGTCGACCCGGTACGGTGCCGCCACGCCCAGCATCTCGGAGCGGAACGGCATGCGCTCCTTGAGGCGCAGGTCGGCGATGGGCACACCGTGCGGCAGCAGCTCGGGCGGGGTGACGCCCTTCATGGCGTCCTTGATGCGCAGGTCTAGGATGCCGGCCTCTTCGGTCACGTCGCCCAGGACGAAGATGGCGTCGGAGGTGGCCAGGTCGGTGAGGGTGGCGGGGCGCGTCGGCACGACCGAGGCGGCGGGACGCGGCGCGTGGTCTACCTGCCCGGTGCCCAGCTTCTCGGCCAGCGCCTGCGCGGCCACGCCCTCCTCGAGGGTCGAATCGGCGCGGATGACGACGCCGACGTCCTTGCCCGACATGCCCTTCAGGCGCTCGGCGATGTACGCCGCGGCCTCGGGCCACGTCACGGGCTGCAGCTCGCCGTCCTTGCGCACCAGGGGGCGCGTCAGGCGGTCGGGCGAGTCGACGTACTCGTGGCCGAAGCGCGTGCCGTCGTCGATCCAGGTCTTGTTGACCGCGGGGTTGAGGGCGGCCTTGACGCGCTCTATGCGGCCGGTGCGCGCGTCGACGATGACGGCAGAGCCGCTCGCGTCGTCCATGCCCGTGCTGCGGGTGTGGTCGTACTCCCAGTTGCGGCCGCGGAAGCGGCTGGAGGCGTCCAGCAGCGCGCCCACGGGGCAGATGTCGGTGATGTTGCCCGAGAAGTTGCTGGGCAGCCCCCGGTCGACGGTGCCGATGTAGGTGTGGGCGCCGCGGTCGATGAAGTCGAGGACCTCGTCGCCGGGCACCTCCTCGAAGAAGCGCACGCAGCGCTTGCAGTGGATGCAGCGCTCGCGGTCGAGGGTGATCAGCTCCGACAGCTCGTGGTGCTTCTCGGAGCGGCGCTTGTCGAACTCGAAGCGCGAGATGCCGTCGCCGTACTCGTAGGAGCGGTCCTGCAGCTCGCAGGCGCCGCCCTTGTCGCACACGGGGCAGTCGAGGGGGTGGTTGATGAGCGTGAACTCGACCATCGAGCCCTGGGCCGTCTTGACCGCCTCGGACTCGGTGTCGATGACCATGCCCTCGGTGATCTGCGTGGTGCAGGTCGCCATGAGGTTGGGGAACCAGAAGATCTTGGGCTGGCCCGTCTCCTCGTCGAGGATCCAGTTGCCTTCCTTGTCCTTCCGGGGCGAGCCGACGCGCGCGAGGCACATGCGGCAGGCGCCGATGGGCGACATGTACTCCTGCGAGCAGAAGTAGGGCACGTCGTGACCCGCCGCGAAGACCGCGTCGATGGCGCTCGTGCCCGGCGCCAGGTCCAGCTCCTGTTCGTTGATGCGTACCTTCATGCTTGCCACCAGTCACTCTTCGCGTACTTCGGCCGGCCGTGCGTCGCGAGGTACTCGTACTCGTCACGGAACCACTTGAGGCTCGCCTGCACCGGCATAACGCAGGCGTCGGCCAGGGGGCAGAACGCCGTGCCGCGGATGTTGCCGGCGACGTTCTCGAGCAGGTCGACGTCCTCGGGGCGGCCGAGCCCCGCGACCAGCTTCTGGTACATGCGCGGCAGCCAGTGGCCCACGCCCTCACGGCAGGGGGTGCACTTGCCGCACGACTCGTGGGCGTAGAAGCGCACGAGGTTGTAGAGCGCGTCGACGATGCACTTGTCGCGCGGGATGACGATGACGCCGCCGGTGCCCAGCATCGAGCCGTTCTTCGCGACGCTGCCGTAGTCCATCGGCATGTCGAGGAAGCGGTCCTCCCACGGGAACATGGGGGTCGAGGAGCCGCCGGGGATGAACGCCTTCGCCGGTGCGGTGGGGCCGCCCGCGAAGTCGTAGATGAACTCGCGGAAGGTGGCGCCCATCGGCATCTCGTAGACGCCCGGGCGCTTCACCGGCCCCGAGATCTGGTAGAGCTTCGTGCCCTTGCTGTCCTCGGTGCCCATGGAGGCGAACCAGGCGGCGCCCTTGTTGATGATGTGCACCGCGCTCGTCAGCGTCTCGACGTTGTTGATGGTGGTGGGGCGGCCGTACATGCCGGCCGCGGCCGGGAAGGGCGGCTTGAGGCGCGGGTTGGCGCGCAGACCTTCCAGCGAGTTCATGAGCGCCGTCTCTTCACCGCAGATGTAGGCGCCCGCCCCGCGGTGGACGGTGAGGTCGAACGAGAAGCCCGTGCCTAAGATGTTCGCGCCCAGGAGGCCGGCGGCGCGCGCCTCCTCGATGGCGGCCACGGTGCGCTGGTAGCCGAGGAAGTACTCGCCGCGCACGTAGATGAAGCCGAAGTTGGCCTGCATGGCGAAGGCGGCGATGATCATGCCCTCGATCAGCTGGTGCGGGTCGTCCTCGAGGAAGTAGCGGTCCTTGAAGGAGCCGGGCTCCGACTCGTCGGCGTTGCAGACGAGGTAGCGGGGGCCGCCGTCGGGCTTGGGCATGAACGACCACTTGACGCCCGTGGGGAAGCCGGCGCCGCCGCGGCCGCGCAGGCCCGAGGCCTTGACCTCGTCGATGACGGCCGCGGGCGTCATGGTCGTCAGCGCCTTGCGCGCCGCCTCGTAGCCGCCGTTGTCGCGGTAGTGGTTCAGGGTGTGCGCCCCGTCGATGCCGACGTTGCGGTACATCGTCACCTCGTAACGCTCGTCGTGGCGGCTGACGATGCTGGTCGGCTGGTTGCTTCCGGAAGCTGCCTGGTCGCTCACGCCTCCCCTCCTTCTGCCTGGTTGGGAGCGGGAGCTGCGGCCGTGCGCCCGAACGGGGTGGCCTTCTCGGCGCCGTCGATGTCGCCGCCGCGCTCGCGCCACGGCTCGGGCGTCTCGTCCTTCCGCAGGGCGTCGATCAGGTGGCGGCAGCGGCTCTGCGTCACGCGCTCGTAGTAGGTGTCGTTCACCAGCAGCACGGGCGCGGTGCCGCACGAGCCGACGCACTCGGCCTTCTGCAGCGAGAAGCGCCCTTCCGCGTCGGTCTCGCCGTTCACGATGCCCAGCTCGTCGACGAGGAAGTCGAACATCTCGTCGGCGCCGGCCAGCGCGCACGACAGGGTCGAGCAGACCTGCAGGTGGTAACGGCCCACGGGCTGCTCGTGATAGGTCGAGTAGAAGCTCAGGACGCCCCTGACCTCGGTGGCGGTGATGCCTACGATCTCGCCGATCTCGTGCATGCGCGCTTCGCTGATGTAGCGCTCGGCGCGCTGCACTTCCCAGAGCAGGGGCATCAGCGCGCTGCGGCGCCCCTCCTCGGGGTAGCGCGAGAGGATCTCGTCAAGCACCTCTTGCTTGTCCTGGAAGAACGGGGTGGTCGTCTCTAGTTCGATCATCGGCTCACTTACTTGTCCACGTCGCCCAGCACCGGGTCGAAGCTGGCGATGTTGATCACCATGTCGGCGAACAGTCCCCCGATGCTGGATGGCTCGAGGGATTGGAGGTTGGCGAGGCTGGGGGCGCGTACCTTCACGCGGTACGGCATCGACCCACCGTCGCTGACGATGTAGTAACCGAGCTCGCCGCGGGCCGACTCGGTGGGAACGTAGACCTCGCCCATCGGCGGGTGGAAGCCCTCGGTCACGAGCTTGAAGTGGAAGATGACGGCTTCCATCGAGTTCTCGAGCTCGTGCCGGGGCGGCAGGCTGATGCGGCGGTCGGGGTCCTTGACGGGCCCCGGCTCCAGCATCTCGAGCGCCTGCTTCACGATGTACGCCGACTCGACCATCTCGTCGAAGCGCACGACCATGCGGGCCCAGAGGTCGCCCTCCTCGTAGACGGGCACGCCGAAGTCGTACTCCTCGTAACCCGAGTAGGGGGTGGCCTTGCGGAAGTCGAGGTCGACGCCGCTGGCGCGCAGGCTGGGGCCGGTCAGGGCGTAGTCGATGGCCATCTGCTTGCTGACGACGGCGATCCCCTTCGTGCGGTTCAGCACGATGGGGTTGGCCACCCACAGGTTGCGGTACTGGTCCAGGTGCTTCAGGAAGTCGGCGTGCCAGGCGCGCACGCGCTCTTCGAACCCCTCGGGGGTGTCCTGGTGAAGGCCGCCGATGCGGAAGTAGCCGTAGTTCATGCGCACGCCAGACACGAGCTCGAAGATGTCGAGGATCTTCTCGCGCTCGCGCTGGGTGTAGAAGAACGGCGTCAGCGCGCCCATGTCCAGCAGGCCCGTGCCGAAGAAGATCAGGTGGCTGGCGATGCGGTTGAGCTCGTTGAGGATGACGCGGACGCGCTGCGCGCGCACCGGCACGCGGGCGTCCATCAGCTTCTCGACCGCCAGCACGTAGGCCAGGTCGTGGCCGAAGCCGTGCAGGTAGTCCATGCGGTTCGAGTAGGTGACGCCCTGCTGGTAGGTGCGGTGCTCGAACGTCTTCTCGAAGCCCGTGTGGAGGTAGCCGATCTGCGGCTTGAGCGAGACGATCTGCTCGCCGTCGAGGTCGACGACCAGGCGCAGCACGCCGTGGGTGCTGGGGTGCTGCGGGCCCACGTTGATGCGCATGTACTCGGTCGAGAAGCTGCCCTGTTCGGCGGTCTCGGCAGAGCGCGGGGGCGATTTGAGGCTCATGCTTCACCCTCCTTCGGCTCGACCGGCAGTGCGCCTTGGGTGCTGCGCACCCCGTCCCGCGCGCCGCCCTTCCAGCCGGTGAGGCCGCCGTCGCGGCCCACCAGGCCGGCGCGGAAGGTGGCGGGGTCGATGAAGCGTCCGTCGTTGAACAGCGAGGGGGTCTCGCCTATCGGGAAGTCCTTGCGGTGCGGGTGCCCCTCGAGGTCTTCGGGGGTCAGCAGCTTGCGCAGGTCGGGATGGCCGTCGAAGACCACGCCGAACATGTCGAACGTCTCGCGCTCGAAGAAGTTGGCGCCGGGCCACACCTCCACCGCGGTCGGCAGCGTCTCGCCGTCGTCCAGCTCGACGCGGACGAAGAGGCGCTCGCGGCCGCTCATGTCGTGGATGTTGTAGACGACGGTGAAGCGCTTGCCGCGGTGACGGGGGTAGAGCAGGTAGTCGATGCCGAAGATGTCCGTCAGCATCACGAGGCCGGCGTCCTTGGCCTGCGCCAGCCCTTCGATGATGTGCCGCTTCGGCAGGGTGACGTTGATCATCCCCTTGAACTCGCTGACGACACCGTCCAGGGCCGCCAGCCGCTCGAGCGCCGCGGCCAGCGGGCGCCCCGCTGACGGCGGGCGGCCCGCCGGTACGCTGACGTCCGCGTTCATCCGCGCGACCACCCTTCGACCATGGGCAGCTTGACGCCGCGCTCGTCGAACGCCTCGCCGCGCACCTTCTTCTGCAGCTGCATGACGCCGAACATCAGCGCCTCGGGGCGGGGCGGGCAGCCGGGCACGAAGATGTCGA
This sequence comes from uncultured bacterium, assembly GCA_964625655.1. Taxonomy (GTDB): domain Bacteria; phylum Deinococcota; class Deinococci; order Deinococcales; family Trueperaceae; genus JAAYYF01. The sequence goes on along the minus strand of CAZVCT010000064.1, from coordinate 1,333 downwards.
CCGGCACCACCGAATCTACGTTCTGGACGATGGCGTAGTTGTTGAACATGCCGCCCGAGCTGGCGCAGGCGCCCATGCTGATGACCCACTTCGGGTCGGGCATCTGCTCGTAGACGCGCCGCAGGACCGGGGCCATCTTCTTGCTGAGGCGGCCGGCGATGATCATCACGTCCGCCTGGCGAGGGCTGGCGCGGAAGACCTCCGAGCCCATGCGCGCCATGTCGGTGCGGGGGTTGGTGGACGCCATCATCTCGATGGCGCAGCAGGCGAGGCCGAACGTGGCCGGCCACATGGAGTTCGAGCGCCCCCACGCCACCAGCTTCTGCAACGAGGAGAAGAGGATGCCCTCGGCTTCCAGCTCCTGCACGTCCTTCTCGAAGAGATCTCTGAGACCCATGCTCACTTCCAGTTCAGGACGCCCTTGCGCAGCAGGTAGAGGTAACCGACTGCCAGGATCGTCACGAATATGATGGCGTTGGCGAACAGGAACTGCGGGGCGGCGCCGAACTTGACCGCCAGTGGGTAGAAGAAGGCGGTCTCGAGGTCGAAGATGATGAACATCATCGCGACCAGGTAGAAGTGCACCGGGAACCGCTCGCGCGCGGTGCCGCTGGCCGGGATGCCGGACTCGTACGCGGAGAGCTTGGCCTCTCCGCCCTTCTTGGGACCGATGAGGGCCCCAGCCACCAAAGCGGCCGCGGCGATGAAGCCGGCCGCCAGGAACATCATAAGAGCCTCTAGGTACAAAGCACCTACTCCCTTCGAACCTGCCGCCGTGGGCGGCGCGGGGTCGCGAACGGCGCGCACGGCGGCGAAGGGCGCCCTCGTGCGCGTTTTCACAACCAGTAGTCCCAACAGTCTAGCAGTGGGGCCACCGGCCCAACAAGCCGAATCTAGCGCGGCCGTACAGCCCCGGCGGTACGACCGAACCCGCGCGCTACAGCCGCGAAGGCGAGGCCCGCCGATTCCCTTCGCCGTCGGCAACGCGGGTCGCAGCAGCGCTTGACAAGCCTCCGCCCCGCACCTATATACTGCTCGGGCTGTTGGGTCGTTAGCTCAGTCGGTAGAGCAGCTGACTTTTAATCAGCGGGTCGTAGGTTCGAGTCCTACACGACCCACCACGACCCTCCAGGTCGCGCAGCAAGGCCGGTTCGGCCCCTTCGACTAGCGGTTAGGTCACCACCCTTTCAAGGTGGCGGCACGGGTTCGAATCCCGTAGGGGTCACCAAGAAGGGGGCGCCATCATGGCGCCCCTTCCTGCTATGCAGAGGCAAGAACGAGGGCGATTAGCTCAGCGGGAGAGCGTCCGCCTTACAAGCGGAGGGTCGGCGGT
>CAZVCT010000063.1:4299-12819 GCA_964625655.1 uncultured bacterium | reverse complement strand
TCCGACATCGGCATGATCTTCCAGACGTTCAACCTCGTGAAGCGCTCGAGCGTCCTGCGCAACGTGATGGCGGGCCGCCTCGGCGACCTGCCCGCCTGGCGCGGGGTGTTCGGCCTCTTCCCCCGCGAGGACGTGGCGTACGCCCACGACTGCCTGGCGCGCGTGGGCATCCCCGAGAAGGCGTTCGTGCGCGCCGACGCGCTCTCCGGTGGCCAGCAGCAGCGCGTGGGCATCGCCCGCGCCCTGGCGCAGAAGCCGTCCGTGATGCTCGCCGACGAGCCCGTCGCCAGCCTCGACCCACCCACGTCGCGCGCCGTGATGACCGACCTCAAGCGCATCGCGCGCGAGGACGGCATCACCACGATCGTCAACCTGCACTTCATCGACATGGCGCGCGAGTACGCCGACCGAATCGTGGGCATGCGCGACGGGCTCGTCGTGTTCGACGGCACGCCCAGCGAGGCCACCGACCAGGTGTTCGAGGACATCTACGGCCGCCCCCTGGAGCAGAAGGACCTACGTGGTGCCTGAGCCGGCCACCGTGCCACGGCCCCCGGCCGCCGGCCGGATCAAGTCGGCGATCACGGTCGTGCTCGTGGCGGCTCTGTTCCTCCTCGCCTTCCGCCAGACCGGCTTCAACTTCGAAGCGCTCTTCTCGGGCACCGCAGACTTCTTCCGCTTCTTCGGCCGCCTGGTGCCGGACTGGTCGGCGCTGCCGCAGATCTGGGCGCCCCTCATCCAGACGATCCAGATCGCCTACGTCGCTACCGTCGTCGGTAGCCTGCTCGCGATGCCGCTGGTCTTCCTGGCGTCCTCCAACACGAGCACGGACCCGATAACCCTCTGGATCGCGCGCACCCTCCTTACGATCCTGCGGTCAATCCCCGATCTCCTGTGGGCCGCGCTGTTCGTAGCCGTCCTTGGCCTGGGCGCGCTGCCGGGTGTGGTGGCGCTGACCTTCTTCACCATGGGTGTGCTGGCCAAGCTCGGCTCCGAGACGGTGGAGGCCATCGATCCCGGGCCGCTCGAAGCGCTGCGCGCGGCGGGCGCCGGCCGCAACCGCACCATCGTCTTCGCGGTCGTGCCGCAGGTGGCCGCCACTATGGTCTCGTACATCCTCTACGTCTTCGAGATCAACGTGCGCGCCTCGGTCGTCATCGGCCTGGTGGGCGCTGGCGGTATCGGGCAGCTCCTCCTGCGCTACCTGAACTTCTTCGACTACACCGGTGTAGCCGCGATCATCGTCGTGATCTTCGCGGTCGTGCTTCTCATCGACGGCTTCAGCGTGTGGGCACGCTCGAAGCTCATCTGAGGCCCGTCATGCTCAACGCTCCCAACGTACCTTCCGAGATCCCGCGCGCTCCCGCGCACGTGAGGCGCAACCGCGCCCTCCTCGTCACCGGCGTCGTGCTGCTCGTCGCGCTGTTCGTGCTGGCGATCGTGACGATGAACCTGCCCACGTGGCAGCGCTTCCTGACCGGCCTGCAGCGCAACTTCATGCCGCTGATGCGCGGGCTCGTCAACCCCGATACCGAGACGTTCGGCCTCGCCTGGCGCTCGATGTCCGAGACGTTCTTCATGGCGATCCTGGGCACCGCACTGGGCGCACTGCTCGCCTTCCCCATCTCCTTCTTCGCGGCCGGCAACCTGCTGGGCGGCACCCGCTGGGCGTTGCCGGGCAAGGCGATCCTGGTGGCCGTGCGCACCTTCCCCGAGCTCGTGCTCGCCATCATCTTCGTGGCCGCCGCCGGCCCCGGGCCCACGGCGGGCATCATGGCGATGGGCATCCACTCGATCGGCTACCTGGGCAAGGTCTTCTCGGACGTCATCGAGGGGATCGACCAGGGGCCCATGGAGGCGATCCGCGCCGCGGGCGGCAACCAGCTGCACACCTTCCTCTACTCCGTCGTGCCGCAGGTGCTTCCAGAGTTCGCGTCGCACGTGCTCTACCGCTTCGAGATCAACCTGCGCGCCGCCACCGTGCTCGGCATGGTGGGCGCCGGCGGCATCGGCCTACCCCTCATCCAGCGCCTGCAGTTCCGCCGCTGGGACGAGGTCTCGATGCTGCTGCTCGTGATCGTGGGGTTCATCATCGTGGTCGACGCCATCAGTTCACGGATACGCAGCCGGCTCGTCTGAGCGCCGTACACTGGCGGTGAGGTCAGTCATGGATTACCCCGAACCCGACCGCACCCGCCTGCTCGACGCCGCCGCCGAGGTACTGCTGGCCACCGTGGCCGCCGACCGCACCGGCCTGGTCGGCTACTTCCGCGAGATCATGGCCGCTGGGCGCTACCTCTACGACGCCCAGCGGCGCTTTGAACACAACCGCCTGGTGCAGGAACTCTTCGCTCATCAGGAGACCCGCGAGCTGCCCGCCGAGGAGGCGCGCGGCACCCTCACCCGCGAGCGCCTGCTGGAACGCCTCGACGAGATCGGCCAGATCTTGGGCGACGACGACGAGGCCGAAGAGTTCAAGACGTTCCTCTTCGAACTGGCCGAGCACGTCGCGCGCGCCAGCGGCGGCCTCTTCCAGCCGCGCGTCAGCGAGGACGAGAAGGCGTTCCTGGCCGAGCTGCGGCGCCTGCTGCGCATGCGGCCCGAGCCCGCCTGAGGAGCCGGCTCACGTCCAGACGTAACGCGGTCACGAACATGACGGAACGTTTCACCGGCAGCTGGGTCTGGGGCCTCTCGCTCGCCTGCTTCGTGCTGGCGGCGGCCACGGGCGCCTACTACCGCTTCTCGCTCGTCACGCCCCTGCCGGGGGTGCTCGACAACGTGCGGCACGCCCACTCGCACCTGATGTTCTTCTCGTGGGTGACCCCGCCGCTCGTGCTGCTGATCGGCCGCGCCCTGGCGCGCCGCGGCGCCCGGCCCCGCGGCTTCGCGGTGGCGGCGCTGCTGGCGGCCGTCGGCGGCTTGGCCACCTACGTTCCGTTCCTGATGAGCGGCTACCACCTCACGCCCGTGGGCGACAGGCTTCTGCCCATCTCGATGATGGCGTCGGGCGCCAACGGCTTCGTGTGGTACCTGGCCGCGCTCCTCTACGTGGTGGCCGCGTGGCGTGTGAGGCGCGACGCCCCCGTGCGCCTCTTCGACGCGGCCATGGCGCTGATGGTGGCCAGCACCATCTCGATCGCGGCGCTGGCCTACCTGGGCGTCAGCGGCGGCGTCGAGCGCGGCGTGATGCTGGCGTTGGTCGACTGGTTCCTGACCCTCTTCGCCGACGGCTGGTTCGGGCTGGCCATCCTGGGGCTGGCCGCCTGCCACGCCCCGGCCCAGCGGCTGGCGCGCTGGCCGATAGGCGCCCTGGCGTGGTCGCTGGCCGCTGCGATGCTGGCGCGCTCGGTGGGGCGCTTCGCCAACGACGCCCTTGGCCTGGCGTGGGCCGGGCCGTTGGAAGGGGTGGCCGCGGCGCTGGCGGCGCTGCTCTGGCTGGCGCTGGTGGCGGCGGTGTGGCCGGTGGCGCACGGGCGGGCCGTGGCGGGCGGCTCCGTGATGGCCGCTGAGCAAGACGCCCTACCTGCGCCGCTGGCACCCACGGGCAGCGCGCTCGTCCTGCGCCAGCTGGCCCTCGCGCTTCTGGCCGTGAAGGGCGGGGTCGAGCTCGTCGGGGCCCTGCCCGCCTTCTCCGAGCTGTTCTCGCAGGCCCCGCTGCGCATCCTCTTCCTGCACGCGTTCCTGCTGGGGGCCGTCAGCTTCTCCGTCGTGGCCGCGATGCGCTCGGAGCTGGGGCCGAAGGCCTTCCGCGGCGCCGCCCTGTTCGCCGTGGCCGTGTTCGTGATGGTGGCGGCGCTCGTGCCGCTGACGCCGCTGTGGCCGCGCACGCTGGCGGGCCCCTGGGTGTTGCGGGCCGCTGCCTACACGAGCCTGGGGCCGATCCTCGTGGCGGCGGTCGCCCTCGTCAGGCTCGGCTTCCGGTCTGCCGGTACAGAGCGCCCGCTACGATCACCAGCAGCAGCCCCAGGAAGGCCAGCGCCGTAGGGATGAGGTGCGTGCCGCCCCGCTCGACCACCACGCCGATCAGCGGCGCCGTCAGGACGGGCCCGAGGTTCGCGGCCGCCATCACGATGGGCGTCACCTGCTCGGCGCGCTCGGGGAACGCCTGCGTCAGCCACGCGAGGCCCGTGCCGAAGATCGGCGCGATGCTCAGGCCCGCCAGCGCGTAGACGTACGGCGCCGTTGGAACGTGGTGCGCCAGGATCAGGAACACCAGAGCGGCCGCGCTGGAGCCCAGCACCATCGTCGAGGGCCGCAGGCGCGCCGATAGCGGCGCGGCCAGGAAACGCCCCACCGTAAGGGCGCCCCAGTAGAGCGAGGTGAAGCCCGCCGCGGTGGCGGCGCCGAAGGCGGGCGCCAGGTACTCCGTCTCCCAGGCCGCCACGCCCCCTTCCATCGATACGTAGAAGAAGTAGAGCAGCACGAAACCCCCGACATGCCACCAGGCGGCGGGCACCGCGCCCTGCGTAGGGGCGCTCAGGGGCGGCAGCGCCATGCGCGCCACCAGCACGAGCACCACCAGCGCCACCACCGCCAGGATCACGAACGGGATGGCGTAGTTCGGGTCGCTGACGGCCACGAGCAGCGGCCCGATCACGGCTCCCACCCCGAAGACGGCGCTGATGAGGTTCAGGGCCGGGGCGGCGTTCGGCCGGTAAGCCAGCGCCACGAGCAGGTTGAAGGTAACGTTCAGCAGCCCGAAGCCGAAACCGGCCACGAAGGCTCCCACCAGCAGCAGCCACCACGCCGGCGCGACCGCCACCGCAAGGCAACCGACGACCATGGCGGCGGCCCCCGACACGAGCAGCCGCCGGTAGCCGAACATCCGCAGCAGCAGCCCCGCCCCGGCGATCGAAACGAAGGCGCCGAGGAACTGCGAGCTGACGACGGTGCTGACCTCGTCGAGCGCCAGCCCGAAAGCGGCCCGGAAGAGGGGGAACGACGGGCCGTACAGCGCCTGCAGCGCCCCCAGCAGCAGGAACGCCGCGAAGCAGACGAGCAGGATGGGACGGCGTTGCGGGTCGCTTAGGGGGTTGGCCGACATGTCCTGGAAAGATACCGCTTCGAACGGCCGGGCGCAGCCGCGCGCGTCCGGGCGCCCGCGCGGCGCCGAAGGCGCGCCTGAACGTCGCGTCGTGGCACCCTGAGCCGTGCGGCGACGGCCGTTATACTCCTTGGGCGACACGAGTCGGCCGACACGTGCTGGCCGACACCTGGAGGCGCCCGAAGTGGCAGACGGCATCGAACGGATCAACGAACTACGCTCGAAGTACCTGCGGTTCTTCGAAGCGAAGCAGCACCTGGCCTACCCCAGCGCGCCCTTGAAGAGCTCCGACCCCGGCCTGCTCTTCAACGTCGCCGGCATGCAGCAGTTCAAGCCGTACTTCCAGGGCGCCACGCCGCGCTTCCCGGGCTACGGCGTGTGGCACCGCGTGGCCACCGCGCAGAAGTGCATGCGGGCGGGCGGCAAGGACTCGGACATCGAGAACGTCGGCCGCACGCGCCGGCACCACACCTTCTTCGAGATGCTGGGCAACTTCTCGTTCGGCGACTACTTCAAGCGCGAGGCGATCGCCTGGGCGTGGGAGTTCCTGACCTCGCCCGAGTGGCTGGGCCTGGAGGCCGAGCGCCTGCACGTCACCGTATTCATCGACGACGACGAGGCGTACGACATCTGGCTCAACGAGGTGGGCATCCCACCCGAGCGGCTCAGCCGCTGGGGCGAGGCCGAGAACTTCTGGCCCGCCAACGCCATCAAGGACGACCGCCAGGGCCCCTGCGGCCCCTGTTCCGAGATCTTCTACGACCGCGGCCCCGAGTTCGGCTCGGCCGACGAGACGGGCCCGAACACGGGCTCCGGCGACCGCTACATGGAGATCTGGAACCTCGTCTTCACCCAGTTCGACCTGCAGGACGGCGTGCTGAAGCCGCTGCCGCAGCAGAACATCGACACCGGCATGGGCCTCGAGCGCATGGCGACGGTCGTGACGGGCGCCCGCGACGCCTACGCCACCGAGCTGTTCCAGCCCGCCATCCGGCTGCTGGAGGAGCTGTCGGGCGTGGAGTACCAGGACATCGAGAGCGTGCCGCACCGCATCATCGCCGACCACGTGCGTTCGATCAGCTTCGCCATCGCCGACGGCATCCCGCCCGCCAACGACGGCGCCGGCTACGTGGTGAAGATGCTCATCCGCCGCGCCTCGCGCCAGGCGTTCCTGCTGGGGCTGGAAGAGCCCGTCCTCTACCGCCTGGCGGAAGGCGTCGTCGACGCGATGAAGACCCCGTACCCCGAGCTGGAGGCGGCCCGCGAGCGGATCGTCATGACCATCCGTTCCGAGGAGGAGCAGTTCCTGCGCACGGTGGGCAGCGGCATCGAGCGCGTGAAGACGCTGCTCGGCCAGCTGGACGGGGGCACGCTGCCCGGTGACGTCGCCTTCGACCTGTGGCAGACGTACGGCTTCCCCCTCGACCTGACCGTCGAGATGGCCGCCGAACGCGGCGTGACGGTAGACCGTCAGGGCTACGAGGCTGCTCGCCAGGAGGCGCGCAAGCTGTCGCGCGGCGAGGGCAAGGGCCAGATGTTCGCGGGCGGCGCCGACGTCTACGGGCAGATCGCCGACCGCGTGCCCGAGACCGAGTTCCTCGGCTACCAGACACTCGCAGGTACGGCGCAGGTGGCCGCCCTGGTGGACGACAAGGACCAGGAGACCGAGCGCCTGACGGAAGGCGCCGCCGGCACCGTGGTGCTGAACCGCACGCCCTTCTACCCGGAGGGCGGCGGCCAGGTGGGCGACAGCGGCAAGCTCGAGTGGCCCGGCGGAGCCGCCGTGGTGTCGGCCACCAGCCGCACCGGCCAGGGCCTCTACCGCCACCGCGTGCGCGTGGTGCGCGGCCAGCTGGCGGTCGGCCAGGACGTCAGCGCGACCGTCGACCCGGCGCGCCGCGAGACCGAGAAGCACCACTCCGCGACGCACCTGCTGCACGCCGCGCTGCGCAGCGTGCTGGGCACGCACGTCACCCAGGCGGGCTCGCTCGTTGCGCCCGACCGGCTGCGCTTCGACTTCACGCACACCAGCGCCCTGACGCCAGAGCAGATCGAGCGTTTAGAGACCCTGACGAACCGCTGGGTGCAGGCCGACCTGCCCGTGCGGTGGCGCGTGGTTCCGCTCGAGGAGGCCCGCAAGGCCGGCGCCATGATGCTCTTCGGCGAGAAGTACGGCGACGCCGTGCGCATGGTGAGCATGGGCGCCGAGGAAGGCGCCGACGGTGGCGCGGACGTCGCCGTGTCGGTCGAGCTGTGCGGCGGCACCCACGTGGCGCGCACGGGCCAGATCGGGCCGTTCGTGGTGACCGCCGAAGAGGCCGTCTCGGCGGGCGTCAGGCGCCTGGAGGCGCGCGTGGGCGACGCCGCCGTGCGCTACGTGCAGGAGCTGCGCGGCGCCCAACGGCGCCTGGTGTCGCAGCTGGGCGGCACGGCCGCGACGCTCGAGGAGCGGGTCGCGAAGCTGCAGACCGACCTCAAGGACGCGCAGCGCCAGGTGGCGACCCTGCGCGACAAGCTGGCCGCCGCCCAGACCGCCGGCGGCGGGGCCGCCAGCCAGGTGAAGGAGGCGGGCGGCTTCCGCTACGCCACCGCCCTGCTGGAGGGACTGGACGCCACCGCCCTGCGCAACGCCGCCGACACGCTGCTGGAGAGAAGCGGCGCCGACGTGGTCGTGGTCGGCTCGGACACCCTGCTGGTGGCGAAGGCGTCGGACGCGGCGCGCGAACGCGGCGCCCACGCAGGCAACGTGGTGAGGCACGTGGCGCAGGCGGCCGGCGGCCGCGGCGGCGGCCGACCCGACATGGCGCAGGCGGGCGTGAAGGACGCCGGCAGCCTCCAGGTGGCGCTCGACGCCGTCGACGAGGCGCTCTCGGCCGCCGCCAAGCCTTGAGCGTGAACTCCCCCGGGTTCGGCGTGGGCGAGGGCACGGCGCCCGCGCGGCTCGGAGTGCTGGCGCTCGATGTGGGCGACGCCCGCATCGGCCTCGCGGCCGGCGAGCTGGGCTCCAGCTTCGCCTTCGGCCGCGGCCACATCGACCGCCAGGGAACGCGGCATGACGTGCCCGCCGTGCTCGAGGCGGCCGCGCGCGAGCGGGCGGGGCGCATCGTGGTGGGCCTGCCCGTGCGGCTGGACGGCAACGAATCGCCTCAGACGGAGCGCGTTAGGACGTTCGCGGCCGCGCTCGAAGCGGCCGCCGCCGAGGAGGGCATCGAGGTCGTGCTCGAGGACGAGCGCCTGACGACACGCATCGCGCAGCGTCAGGTGGGCGGCTCGGCCCTCCCCCGCTCGAGCCGGCAGCAGAAGGGGCGCCTCGACGAGGCGTCGGCGGTGCTGATCCTGGAGTCGTACCTGGCGCGCGCGGCCCGCGAGGCCGAAGGCGCGCAGCGGAGCGACGACGCGTGAGCCGCTCGGACGAGGAGCGCGGCAAGCTGTACGAGGCGCAGGAGTCGGACTCGGAACCCAAGCCCAAGCCGGAA
>CAZVCT010000063.1:0-4199 GCA_964625655.1 uncultured bacterium | reverse complement strand
CGGCAAGCTGTACGAGGCGCAGGAGTCGGACTCGGAACCCAAGCCCAAGCCGGAACCCGAGCCGGCGGCCGAGCAGGGGGAGGAGCAGGCGCAGGAGTCGAGTACGGAACTGGGCTCCGCGCCGTCCGAAGACCCTGCAGCCACGCCTGGTTCCGAACCGGGTTACGAACCGGGTTCCGAACCGGGTTCCGAGCCTGGTGCTGCGCCCGGCGACGGGTCGGAAGAAGAGACGGTCGAGCCAGCCGCCGTAACGCAGGTAGCTCCGGAACCCGTGGAGGCGCCGCCTGTGGCCCCACCCTCCACGCCGGCGCCCCAACCTCGCCGACGCCGCGGCCGCCCCTGGGCGATCGCGTTCGTGGTGCTGCTGCTGCTGGCCGGGGCCGCCTACGCCATCGTCCGCTTCCTGCTGTCGGCCCCCAGCGCCACCGAACGCCAGGTCGAGTTCGAGGTGCTGCCGGGCTGGGGCGGGGCGCGCGTCGCCGCCGAGCTCGAGGACGTTGGGCTCGTGCGTTCGGCGCTCGCGTTCCGCTACTACCTGCGCTTCACGGACACCGACCGCCGCCTCGGCGAGGGCCTGTACGACCTGAGCCCCGACATGAGCAGCGAAGAGGTGGCGGCGGCGCTGGCAGCGGGCGGGCGCCCCCGCACGGTTAGCATCGTGGTCCCGGAGGGGTGGCGGGCCGCCGACGTCGTGCAGCGACTCGATGCGAACGGCATCGCGACGCAGGAGGAACTGGCGGCGCTGATCAGCGAACCGGGCGAGCTGGCGCCGGAGTTCCTGCCCGAGGGCGCCACCCTGGAGGGCTACCTCTTCCCCGCCACCTACGAGATCCCGGTGCGCGACGGTGCCGCGCAGGTGCTGGGCGCGATGCTGGCGCGCTTCGAGCAGGAGCTGACACCGGAGGTGACCGCGGCCCTGGAGGAGCTGGACATGAGCGTGCAGGAGTGGGTGACGCTGGCCAGCATGGTGCAGTCCGAGGCCGCCTCGGCCGACGAGATGCCGATCATCGCCGGCGTCTTCCTCAACCGCCTAGACGATGGGATGCTGCTGCAGTCCGACCCGACGGTTGCATACGGGTTGGGCAAGCCGCTGCCCGCGCTGAGCGCGGTCGAAGGCGACCTGCGCCAGGACACCCCTTGGAACACGTACACGCGCCCCGGGCTGCCGCAGACGCCCATCTCGAACCCGGGCGCCGACGCGCTGCACGCCGTTCTGGCACCGCAGCGCGTGAACCTGGACGGGGTGCCGTACCTCTACTTCCTGCACGGCACCGACGGCGGCGTGCCCGTCTTCCGGCCCAACACGAACCTCGACGACCACAACAGCGACGTGGTCACCTACCTGCGCAACGACGGCCGGCGTTAACGCTCGTCCGACGAGGTCCCGGGTTCGGACGATGCCTTCCCCTCGCCCGCCGGCTGCGGGCGGGGGAAGCGGCCTGCGCGCTTCAGCGCTTCCGAGAGAAGGTACTCCATCTGCGCGTTGACGCTGCGCAGGTCGTCGGCCGCCCACTTCTCGACGGCGGCGTAGACCTTCGGGTCCAGGCGCAGCAGGAAACGCTTCTTCTCGGACATCGACCGCTCTCCGCCTGGCTCAGTGCGCCGCGCGCAGCCAGCCGTGCAGCCAGGTCGCCAACGCCTGGACGAGGGTGGGCGACACGACCTCGTCGGCCGCGGGCACCGCGCCCGCCAGCGGGTCGCCGGCAACGAAGTTCAGGTTGTGCCCCAGTTCGGGGAACTCGAGCAGCGTCGGGCGCGGCAGCGCCTCCGCCAGGTTCCGCGCGTCCACCGGTCGCACCTGCACGTCCTTCAGGCCCTGGATCACGAGCGCGGGCGCCTCGACGGTGGCGGCGAGGGCGGCCGGATCCTGCTCGATCTCGCTGCGCAGCAGGCCGGCGGCGTGTGCGAAGAGGGGGGCGATCTGGTTCCCGGCCAACTCGCCCTCGAGCGGGAGCGTGACGCCTTCCACCTTGGACACCGCCTCCAGCACAGCGTCCACGTCCGCTTCCAGCGCCTCGAGGCTCTCGCCCGTCACGCCCGAGCGCTCGAACGACGCCCGCAGCTGTTCGCGCAGGAGGACGTCCATTGGGCGGCCGGGGGCGGCGATGAGCACGACGGCGGCGGGGTCGATCACGCCTTCCGAGATGGCGTAGAGCGCCACGAGGCCGCCCTCGGAGTGGCCGATGACGCCGAGCCGGTCAGGGTCGACGCCAGGCTGCTCGGCAAGGAACAGCATCCAGTCGCCGGCGTTGCTGGCGTAGGTGCCCAGCGTGACGGCGTTGCCGTCGCCCGTGGAGGGCGGGATGCCCAGCTTGGCCGCGCGCAGAACGCCGTAGCCGTGACAAGCGAGCTCGTAAGCCAGCTGCTTGTAGCCCGAGTTGGTGATGATGGGCGCCACGTTGCCGTCCACGTCGACGCTGCCGGAGCCCGGGAGAAGCAGGAGGGTGGGCGCCGGGCGTCCCGAACCATCGGCAGCGGCGCGCGGCAGCGTCAGCTTGCCGTGAAGCGTCTCGCCGGTGGAGCCGATCTGGACGGCGCGCTCTTCTACGCAGGCGGAGGCCTCTTCGAGCGAACGCTCGACGGCGTTGGTGCGTGCCGGCGCTTCGGCCCTCGGGGCGGCTGGCTCTTCGGCGCCGGTCGCGGATCCGGACGGCGCCTGCCCGCCTTCGGCGCGCCTCTCGAAGCGCACTGCGCCCGGCTCCTGCTCGAGCACCAGGATGTCGCCGGCCTCGTCGAGGTAGACGGAGATGGCGAGCGGCTGGAAGCCGACCTCGTAGGTGGCGCGCAGGAGCATGGCGTCGACGCTCTCGCCGAGGTACTCCACCGTGGTGGCCTCCGGCGCCTCGAAGGTGATGCTGGCCGAGATACCCGCCTGGGGCACCAGGACCGCGAACGTGCGGCCTCGACCCTCGGCCATCACCTGGTCGGCGGCGATCTGGTAGCCGTCGAGGAAGTTGTTGTCGAACACGTACAGCGGCTCTTCGGAGGGCACCGACAGCGCCTGCTGTCCGCCGCCCTGCAGCAGCGCCATCTGCGCGCCTTCGTCCGTGAACGTCACGTCGATGGAGAAGGGCACGCCCTGCACCCATCCCTGCAGGAAGTAGCTCTGCGTGGCGCCGTCCGGACCCGTCACCAGGGTGGCGTCGGCGTCGAACGAGCCGCCGACCGATACGTAGGAGTCGATGGTCGTGCCGTCTTTACCGCGCGTGATGGTCATGCCCGTCTCGCCCAGGTTCTGGCCCGCCTGGTAGAGGTCGTAGACGAGGTCTGCCGCGGGGCGCGCCTCGCTATCGGCGTCCTGCCCTCCGGTCGTACCGTCTTGGGCCAGCCCGAGGGGCGTCAGGGCGAGCAGCGCGGCAAGGGCCAGGGCCGCCAGAAGCCTCGGTAAGGCCGTTAGAGCAGGGAGTGGGAGCGCACTGGTCACGGGCGCGTTCGTCAGCTGACTATCCATCAGTCGAGTCTCCTTCCTTCAGGTGTGGTGGTCGTTCTGGTGGGGGTTCGGAGCCTCGGCTATCAGGTGTAAAGCGAACCGGTGTTGATGATGGGGGTGCTGGCCTGCTCGCTCGTCAGCGAGACCATGAGGTTGTTGGCCATGGCCGCGCGCTTCTCGGGGTCCAGGTCGACCACGCCGCGTTCCGACAGGCCGGTGAGGGCGTCCTCGACCATCCCCACGGCCGCCTCCACGATAAGGCGGCGCGCCGATACGACCGCCTGCGCCTGCTGCCTGCGCAGCATCGCCTGGGCGATCTCGGGAGCGTAGGCGAGGTGCGTCAGGCGCGCTTCCAGCACGTCCACGCCGGCCACCTCGAGGCGGTCCTCGAGCTCGATCTTGAGGGCGCTGGCCAGCTCGTCGGGGTTCTCGCGGAGGCTGGCGCGCTCCGAGCCGCCAGAGTCGTACGGGTAGCGCGTCGCGAGGTTGCGCAGCGCGGTCTCGGCCTGGATGCCCACGAACTCCTCGTAGTCGTCGACGTCGAAGACGGCCTTCGCCGACTCGCGGACGCGCCAGACGATCACGGCGGCGATCTCGACGGGGTTGCCGTCGGCGTCGTTCACCTTGATGCGGTCCGAGTTGAAGTTGCGCACGCGCAGGCTGACGCGCTTCTTGCTCGTGAACGGGTTCGTCCACCAGAAGCCGCTCTTGCGCTGGCTGCCGACGTAGGTGCCGAACAGGGTCAGCACGCGGGCGTCGTTGGGCTGCA
>CAZVCT010000062.1:2592-12992 GCA_964625655.1 uncultured bacterium | reverse complement strand
TGCTGCGCCGCATGCTGAGGCCCGACAAGGCCATGGCCAGGAACGTGCCGACGATGCCGGAGCTGATTCCGCCTGTCGGGATCGAGTTCGCTGCCGCCCGCGACGCGTGGCTGACGAGCCTGGAGGGCTATTCGCAGTACAGCACAGACACCTTCGTGCACGACTTCTTCGGCCCCCTCTCGTACGAAGAGGTCGGCGCCTTCGTATGGAAGCATGCGGATCACCACCTGAAGCAGTTCGGCGCGTGACCACAACTGATGTCACGAGGAGACGCCGTGTTCGACCAGTTCGATGACCTGTTCCTGAGTGGCGCCTTCGCGCCGCGTGCGGTGCTGCTGCGAGGCCTGACGCTCGAGCAGGTCGGTGCACGCCCGGCCAGTGCGCCGCACAGCATCTACCAGGAGCTGTGGCACGCGACGACGGTGCTGCGGAAGTCGCTGGATGGCGGACGGGTGGTCCTGGAGTCCTGGCCGCACGCCGAACACTTCCCGGCCGAACCCGAACCGGCCGACCAGGCTGCATGGGACGCTCTGGTCAGCGACTACCTCGCCGCTTCCAGCGAAGCGGTCGAGCGCGCCAAGTGGCCCGGGTGGCTGGAATCGCCCGACCCTGGGTACGAGGAGCATGGTCTGACGTGGCGCGACTCCCTCGAGTTCCTCGCCGTTCACTCGGCGTATCACCTCGGCAGGATCGTGCTTCTACGGCAGCAATTGGGGGCGTGGCCTCCTGCGCCAGAGAACGATTAGCTACGGGGAACGAGTGGCCGCTTCAAGGCTGCTGCCGTCCCTGCCACACGAAACGGTAGTGGGGCACTACGTACTCGTCCCCATCCCGGTACTCCATGGCAGTCGCCCGCAGTGCGGCATCCTGTTCAGGTAAGAGGTAGTCGGAATTGCCTGGGACGCGCGACAGGTAGCGCGCCAAGTCGCCGAGGGTAGGGAAGCGCTCGAGGGTCTCGTACTCGTCGATGCTGACGTCCTGCAGGCCGCTGGCTTCGAGCCGCTCGCGTACGAGGTCCCGCCGGTGGCTGTGGACGCCTACCATCCAGCCGCCGGGCTTCAGCAGCTCGGTTCTCAGCAGGATGCTGGTGGGGCCACGACGACAGTAGACGAGGTCGAAGCTGCCGGGGGTTGCATCGAGATCGCGCGAACCGGCGTGTACGAACGCGGCGTTGTCGACGCCCGCGGCTCGTGCGTTGGATATCGCGGACTCGATCATCCCTTCGGCGAAGTCGAAGCCGACGATCTCCGCCACCATCGGCGCGACAGCAAGCGTGAACTCGCCGCTCCCACAACCGGCGTCCAGCACCCTCATCGTCGGAGTGAGGAGGCTAAAGATCCGTTCGGCGAACGCCGCTTCTCCGGAGAAGCCGTCGACCACGGAGTTCCAACTCTCGACGTAGCCGCCCTGGGTGGACGCGACTTTCTCGTACCACTCGGCGTTGCCGCTTCGCGTTGACTTAGTCATGAAGCACCGTCATGAAGCCTGATTGTAGTCGACCGTTCCGCGGCGGCGGCCATCCCTAAGATCCGCACTGATCTTCCAGATATGAGTGACCCACGTACAACGTAGCGATCCTGGTTTCTGAGCCGCTCGAGGGTCGATTCAGACGCCGTAAGCGTGTAGGAGAGTCTCTCCCCAGCCGGCTCCGTAGTTGTACTCGAGGCTCCACAGCGCCAGCGCCAGGTCCTGAACCGGGTCGTCCACGGCCGCGCTCCCGAGGTCGACGAAGCCCGAGAACTCGCCGTTCAGAACGAGCACGTTGGGAAGGCAGGGGTCACCGTGGGTCAAGACCTTCCGAGTCGGTGTCGGGAGGCGGGTCTACAACTCGTGCAGGATGGCTGCTTTTCTAACGTCGTTGGGTAGAACGGGAGAGGAAGTTTCGGCAGCCGGCTCTGCTCCTCGCTTGGCCAGGAAAGGGCACCCAGTAGCGTCCACCGAATGGAGCATCGCGACGGACTCGCCCAGTAGTGCCGCCATGCTCCGCTTCACGTCGTCACCGGAAGCGTTGAACGAGATCAGCGGGACGCCCGGCACGGCCGTCATTAGTAGGTAGGCACCGTCCTCGTCCGTGGCAAAGGCGACAAGTTGCGGCGCCGGAACCTTGCCGCGTAACCAGTCCAGGCGCTCGGCTTCACCGTGGAGTTCCGCAGATTCCGACGCCGGGACCGCTTTGAGGTACATGGTCTCGCGGCCTGAGTCTTCCAGCTTGAAGACACGGGCGTCCGAGCGGCCATGGGCTACGGGTGCAGCCGTACGACCGCGTGTCAGCTCGGCCAGCCTCGCGGGTAATTCTCTGATAGCGATCGGCTCCTTATGGCTACAGGGTCGGGAACGTCTAGATATCCTACCGGGACGTGGAAAAGGCCGCTGAGTACCGTGGTCCGGAAGGGTCGCGTTGCACGTTCAGGTTTCCGGGCCCGTCATCTCTGCGATATAGACGACACCGTCGAAGACCTGTCCCCAGGTTGTCGTAACGGGGGCGGCATGCTCCAGGCCGTTCATCGTGAATGCCTCGGCGGCACCGGCAAGGTCGAGATACACTTGGTCTAGCCCTCGATTCAGCATCCGGCTGCTAGGCACCTGCGCTACGGTCGCGTTGTAATGATTGAACTGCATGTCCTGACCGCACGCGGTCGATGCCAGTGCGAGCCTTCCCAGGGGCGGTGACGTGAGCCCAGAACCAAAGTCCATGGATCTACCCCGAGTCGACGGCCTGAAGGTCTGGAGCACCAACAGGCAGGGATGGTGGCGGCTGCGCCGCTCGTCCTCGCGGGTCGTACCGCACCAAGACATGTTGCTCGTTCTCCTCGAGGCCTACGAGGTCGTCGAGCCACTTTGGGTCACCTGCGCGGGTGAACGCGTGAAGATCCTGGACGATGGCTACGCGTGGCTGTTCGTCCTGAAGGAGGGCGCGCGGCACGTCGTCACGGCGCACTGCGACGCCTCCGGCACGCCGGTGCACTGGTACGTCGACGTGGTGGAAGAGTGGAGGGTCGGTGCCGACGGATTCCCGGAGTACACGGACCTGTTCCTGGACGTGATCGGCACACCAAGCACTGCCGAGGTCCTAGACGCGGAGGAACTGAAGGCAGCGCTGCTGGCGGGAGTGGTTACGCCGGACCAGTACGCCAACGCCTGGCGCGAGGCGGAGCACGTCCTGCACGCGTTCCAAGCTCGTAGTTTCCTACCCGCGCTTCGCACGCGAGAGTACCTGGAAGCCGCTCGGGCACAATAGACGCCACCAGCTGCGGCTATCAAGGAGTCGTCATGGCCGACCTGCACGTGATCCTCGCCACCACGCTCGACGGTTTCGTCGCCGCCGAGAACGGCAGCCTCGACTGGATCATCATGGGCGACGAGCGCGCCGACTACATGGTCGATGCGCTCGAACGCGCCGACACGCTCATGCTGGGGCGCAAGACCTACCAAGGATTCGCGGCCTACTGGCCGCACGCGCCGGAGAATCCGGAGGCGCCCGAGGTCGACAAGGTGATAGGTGCGAAGTTCAACGCCATGGAGAAGGTCGTGTTCTCGCGGACGCTCGAGTCGGCCGAGTGGGAAGGCACGCGCATCCTTCCGGCCATCGACGCCGACGAGATCCGCCGGCTGAAGGCCGGGTCGGGGAAGGGCATCAAGCTCGACGGCAGCATCAGCGTCGTGCAGCAGTTGAGCGCGCTGCGCCTGATCGACGAGTACCGGCTGATGGTGCACCCGGTAGCGCTGGGTCGGGGCCGGCCGCTGTTCACCGAGCGCATCGATCTCGAGCTAGTCGACTCCGAGCGGCTCCGGAGCGGCGTGGCAGTGCTCACCTACCGGCCCGCTGCTGCGGGTTCCGCAAGGTGATCAGTCCCCGCACCCGGCCGTGTGATTGGCAAGGTAAGTCGACAAAGGTCGATCGAACAGGACCCGGAGCTACGGGGGCGTCAGCGCCGCGAGCCGCCTATCAGGCGCCGGATCAGGAACAGTGCCAGGAGGCCGCCGGGAACGGCCAACGCCCGGCCTGGTCGACGCCGCAGCTGGCGGACCTGGCCGAGGACGAGCGACCCGACCTTCCGGTCGCGTTTGAAGGTGGCGTCCAGTTGGCTCGCCAGCAGGCGGGCGCGCGCCTTGGAATCGTTCAGCTCTTGCTGCCGTGCGATCTTGCTGCCCACAGGAACACCCCTCCGAGAAGCGCCAGCACGCCGGCACACGCGGCCGCCGCTCCGGACCGCCCCCAGTAGGGGACGAGCGCTGCGTAGGCCGACCAGCCGAGCACGCCGGCGGCGGCGGCCAACAGGCCGACCCCCACCAGCGCGAGCCCGAGCGCGGTGCCGGTTCGCAGGAGTCCGGCCTTGAGGTTGCTGGCTTCGGCCTCAAGCAGTTCGAGAAGCGCTATCAAGTAGTCGGTTACCCGCTTGAGCACCGGTCTTGTCTCACCTACGCCGCATGAGCATGCCGATCGCGACGCCAACGCCCAGGGTCAGCAACACGGTGCCCCAGGGGTGCTCCTCGATCTTCGACTCCGTCGTGGACAGAAGCTGTTCGCCCTTCTCGGTGACGGTGGCGCCGGCGCCCTTGAGGTTCGCCATGAGCCTATCCGCCTCGGCTTCGAGCTTGCCGCGGGCGGAGGCCAGCAGGTCGCCTCCGTCCTCCGAGAGGTTCTTCAGCTGCTTCTTCAGCTCGTCCAGGTCCTTGCGCATATCTTGGAGTTCTTTGTCGCCATTAGCCATCTTGAGCCCTCCGGATCGTGGTCTCGAAACGTGATCGGGCGTGCCTCTAGGCCCAGAAGTTAGCACCTGGACGGCATCAACCCGCCGCTTACGTCACGCCGGAACCTGCTCCTTCGGCTCCATCGGCCGCTCGCGTGGAGGGGGTGCCGCCCGTGCGACCAGATCTCGCAACGTCCGGGCGTCGACGTTCGCCCCGAAGGCCGGGTTCCCCGGCTGCAGGCTGCTGCCGGCGGCCAGAGGGCCTATCAGGACCGGGTCGAACCCCAGGTCGTCGACGAGCGCCGCGACGACGTCCGTGTCGCCCTGGTCCTCACCGGCGATCGCGATCGCCTTCCGGCCCTCGGCGCCGGCCGGCCGCGCGCCATCCTCCAGGTCGTGGTAGCCCATGTGGTTCAGGGCCTTCACCACGCGCGACCTCGGCAGGTGCCGCTGCACGAGCTCGCTGGTCGTTCCGCGCGAGCCGTCCAGGTCGGGGCGCGCGCCGTCGGTCTCCCACCAGTAGTTCATGGCGTCGATCACGAGCTTCCCTGCAAGTTCGTCGGCGGGCACCTCGTCGTACCGACCAAGGGGCAGGGCCAGGATCACGACGTCGCCGTCCTCGGCGGCCTCGGCGGGCCAGGCCGGCTGCGCGCCGGGCGTCAGCACCTCGGTGGTCAGGGCGATCCGTTCGGGGTCGCCCGAGCCCGAGATCGTCACCTCGTAGCCCGCCGCCAGCGCGAGGCGCGCGAGGACCGTGCCCAGCTTGCCCGCGCCGAGGATGCCCAGTCTGCGGACGCCAGGGGTCATCGAGCGACGACCTCCGGCGTGGGCTGCTCCGCCAGCAGCTCGCGCACCATCGGGATCACCTTGGTGCCGTAGAGCTCGACCGAGCGCAGGCGGGCGCTGGCCGGCACGGATCCGCCAGTGGTGTAGATCAGGTCGAACCTGCCGACCCCCAGCGCCCTGACGGCGCGGGCGATCTTGCGGGCCACCGTCTCGGGCGAACCCACGTACAGCGAGCCGCGCGCGACCTCGCCCTCGAACTGCTGGCGGCTCTGGGGCGGCCAGCCGCGCTCGGCGCCGATCGAGTCCATCAGCTTCTTGTAGCCGGGGAAGAAGATCTCCTTCGCCTGTTCGTCGGTCTCGGCGATGAAGCCAGGGGAGTGCATCCCCACCGGATGTGCGGTGGTGCCCAGCTGCGCCGTGGCGCGCCGGTATAGCTCGACGTACGGAGCGAACCGCTCGGGGGCGCCACCGATGATGGCGAGCATCAGCCGGAAGCCGTAGCGCGCCGTGCGCACCACCGACTGCGGCGAGCCGCCGACGCCCACCCAGGTCGTGAGCCGCCCCGACTCGGTCTTGGGGAACACGTCCGCGTCGACCAGCGGGGCACGCGTGGTGCCCTGCCAGGTGACCGGCTTCTCGTCGAGCAGCTTGTGGAACAGGTCGATCTTCTCGTCGAACAGCACCTCGTAGTCTGCCAGGTCGTAGCCGAAGAGGGGGAACGACTCGGTGAACGAGCCGCGGCCCAGGATGACCTCGGCGCGGCCGTTCGAGAGCGCGTCGACGGTGGCGAAGCGCTGGAACACCCGCACCGGGTCGTCCGACGAGAGCACCGTCACCCCGGACGCCAGGCGGATGCGCTCCGTGACCGTGGCGATGCCGGCCAGCACCGTCTCGGGCGAGGAGATGGCGAACTCGTGCCGGTGGTGCTCGCCGAGCGCGATCACGTCGATGCCGATCTGGTCGGCCAGCACGGCCTCCTCGACGGTGGCGCGTAGGGCCTGCGCGTAGGAGACGAGCCGACCGTTGTCGTCGGTGGGCAGGTCTCCGAAGCTGTCTATGCCGAACTCCAGTGCGGCGTCCGTCTGGTTGGTGCTCATGTCGGTTCTCCTCTTCGGCGGATGGCTTTCGGGTGGGGCGGCTGCGCCTCCGTACCCGTTGCGCCCGAGGCGACCGCATGGCGGGCCGGGGCGGTAGTTGACATGTCAATGATGCACCAATATGATTGACATGTCAAGCAGAGGAGGCCGTGACGGATGACGATGCAAGCCACGCGAACCACCGGTAAGAAGCGTCGCAGCCTGCCCACGAAAGAGCAGCTGCGGGCATGGCGCGACTACATAGAGACAGCCGAGGACCTGAGGTCCCGGCTGGGCGCCAGGCTGCAGGACGAGTCGTCGTTGTCGCTGGGTGACTACAGGGTGCTCCTGGCCCTGAGCGAGGCCGAAGGCCGGCGGCTGCGGTCGTCGGAACTGGCCGATAGGGTCGGATGGGAGCGCAGCCGCCTCTCGCACCATCTGGGCCGGATGGAACGGCGTGGCCTGGTGCGCCGCGAGGCGTGCACGCAGGACAACCGAAGCGCCTTCGCCGTGCTCACCGACGAAGGCTTCCAAGCCTTCAGGGCCGGCTCCGTGCCCCACCTGCAGGCCGTGCACGAACTGTTCGTCGAGGCACTGTCGCCCGAACAGCTGGACACGTTGCACGAACTGACCTCGACACTGCGCAGCCACCTGGAAGCGACCGAGCGGCGGTGAACCCCACCGCCATGGGGCCCACCGCAGGAAGGGAGCGGCATGCATAGGCTTACCGGCATCCACCACGTCAGCGCCCTAACCAACGATATCCGGGGCACCCACGCCTTCTACACGCGCGTCATGGGCATGCGGCTCGTGAAGAAGACCGTCAACCAGGACGACCCGAGCATGTACCACCTCCTGTACGCCGACGCGCTCGGCTCGCCAGGCAGCGAGATGACCTACTTCGACATGCCCCTCGCGAAGCGCGAACGGCGCGGCAACAACAGCATCTCGCGCACCACCTTCAGGGTGGACGGCGAAGCCAGCCTGCGCTTCTGGGCCAAGCGCTTCGCCGAGCACGGCGTGGCGCACGGCGGCCTCGTGACGAAGGGCGGACGCCTTCACCTCGACTTCGAGGACCCAGCCGGCCTGGCAGCCAGCCTCGTCGACGACGGCGGCCGGGGCGAGGCCCACCCCTGGGACGGCAGCCCCGTTCCCGCCCGGCATCAGCTGCGCGGCCTCGGCTACAGCGAGATCACCGTGCCCGAGCTGCAGCCGACCCACGACTTCCTGACGGGCGTTCTGAACATGGTCGCGGAGCGCAGCTACCTGCACCCGGACGCCGAGCAGGACGCGCCGAACGACACGCCAGGCGACGACGACGCCCCGGGCGGAACGGCAGGCGACACCGTGCACGTCTACCGGATGGACGGCGAAGGCCCGGACGCAGAGATCCACGTAGCGGTAAGACCCGACCTGGCACGCGCCCGCTACGGCTCGGGCGGCGTGCACCACGTCGCCCTGCGCGTCCCTGACGAGCGGTTCGACTGGTGGACCGAACGCCTGGAGGGCACCGACCTGCAGTTCAGCGGCGCGGTCGACCGTTTCTACTTCCGCAGCATGTACGTCAGGGAGCCCGGAGGCGTCATGTTCGAGCTGGCCACGGACGGCCCGGGCTTCCTCGTCGACGAGTCTGACGAGGACCTCGGGAAGGCGCTGTCGTTGCCACCGTTCCTCGAGGCGCGGCGCGCGGAGATAGAGGCGCGCCTGGAACCGATCGACTGAAGCCTGGCGACGGCAGGACGGCCACGGCCATCGCCCCGGCCCTCGGTTCCCAGCCGTAGGTAAGCCGGGCCCCACTTTTCGTGGGCCCGGCTCACGCTAAATCTCTAGCTGGCGTCTGGGGCGCGGTCAGCTAGACCGCGCCTCCACGTAGGTGGCGGTCAGTTGCCGTTCCCCTCGCGTGCGTCACGCATCGACTGCACCATCTCGAGGTGCTCCTGCAGGATCGGCAGTCCTTCCTGAGCGAAGGCGCGCAGCTCTTCGTTTTGGCCGAGCTCGGCCTGCGCCGAGAAGAGGGTGATGGCGTCGATGTGCGCCAGCTGCTGCTGGAGCAGATAGGCCTGAACCAACTCGGCGCCTTCGAGGGCGTTCAGCTCGGCGATCTTGGCCTGGTTGGCGGGGCTCAACTCCTGGGGCATCTCGACGTTCATGCCGCCCGCGAGCTCCATGAGGCGCTGGCTGTTGGCCGTGTGGTCGTCGATCATGCGCTGAGCGAACTCGACGACCTCCTGATCGTCGGTGACGCGCTCGAGTATCAGCTCGGAGGAGCGGATCTCGTAGAGATCGTTGTCAGCTACGACCGGCACGAAGAGTTCGTCCAGTTGGGGTTCCTGCTGCGCCGTTCCCTCCTGCGAACCCTCCTGAGCTAGAGCCGTGAGCGTGAGCGCTACGAGCGCGAGTAGCGGGGCGAAACGTAGGAACTTGGGCATCGGTCTACCTCCCTGGCGCGGTGGGCCCGTGGCCGTCATGCCACGTGGCTCCTGCGACCCGCTCAGTAGGTAGGCAGGCGATATGAGGAGGCTCAGGGGGCCCTGAGTTGTGTGAACCTCGTTCGGCCCTGCGTGGCCCAGGTTCGTTTACTGCACGCGCGATCTACACGGCGTGACGGAGATGAGGGTGTAGCCCTCGTTCGTTCCTAGAATGCCGGCAACCGGCCCCGGCGTATCGGGCGGCTCGAAGCCGTTGGAATCGTCGAACGCGCACGTGAACAGGAGTATCAAAGGATGAGAACCGCGCTCGTAACGATAGCCTTCGCATTGATCCTGGGCCTCTTCGGGATCGCGTTCCTGCAGGGGACCGCGGCCGAACCTCCGCCGCCACCGACGGAAGAGGCGCCGCCAACGCAAGAGGCGCCACCCACCGAAGAGGCGCCGCAGGCCGAAGACCAGCTCATGGTGCGTGCCCAGAACATCTTCGAACCCATCCCCCACGAGACGCCCATGCTGGAGCACAACCCGTACTCCGACGAGAAGGAACTGCTGGGCCGCATGCTCTGGTTCGACCCGAGGCTCTCTTCCAGCTGGTTCATCAGCTGCAACAGCTGCCACAACCTGGGCACGGCGGGTGTAGACCTGCAGCCGCGCTCCATCGGGCACGCCTGGCAGCGCGGCGGACGCAACTCGCCCACCGTGCTGAACGCGGTGTTCAACCTTGCGCAGTTCTGGGACGGGCGCGCGCAGGACCTGGCGGCCCAGGCGATGGGCCCCATCCAGGACGCGCTCGAGATGAACAACACGCCCGAGCGCGTCATCAACACCATCTCGAGCATGCCCGGCTACGTCGAGCGGTTCGAGGCGGCCTTCCCCGACGAAAACGACCCGGTGACCTTCGAGAACATCGCGAACGCCATCGAGGTGTTCGAGTCGACGCTGCTGACGCCCGACTCGCGCTTCGACCTCTTCCTGCGGGGTGACGCCACGGCGCTGAACGACGAAGAGCGCACCGGCCTCGAGCTGTTCATGAACCGCGGCTGCGCCGGCTGTCACATGGGCGTCAACGTGGGCGGCACGAACTACTACCCGTTCGGCGTCATCGAGCGGCCGGACGCCGAGATCCTGCCGCCCGGCGACGTGGGCCGCTTTGCGGTCACCAACGTCGAGGCCGACCGCTACTCGTTCAAGTCGCCGACCCTGCGCAACGTCGCCCTGACCCCGCCTTACTTCCACTCGGGGGTCGTGTGGGAGCTCGAGGACGCGGTGCGCGTGATGGGCTCCGCCCAGCTGGGGCAGGAGCTGACCGACGAGGAGGTGGGCGCCATCACCGCCTTCCTGCACACTCTGACGGGCGAGCAGCCGGTCATCGAGCAGCCCGTCCTGCCTCCCATCACCGAGCTGACTCCGAAGCCCGT
>CAZVCT010000062.1:0-2492 GCA_964625655.1 uncultured bacterium | reverse complement strand
CCGGCGCTGTTGCGGTTCGTAGCGGAACGCCTGGGTGAGGCCGAAGTCGTGCGCGACCTGGCATGGGACCACGGCGAGTCTGCGGTGTGGGAAGTGGCTTCCCGTGCCGGCCGCGCGGTTCTCAAGGCGCACGGGCAGCGCCGCAAGTACGAGCAGGAGCTGACCGCGAACCGCGACTGGCTGCCGGCGCTGCGCGCGCTTGCGCTGCCGTCCCGTACGCCCGTTCTCCTCGGATGGCGCACCGAGGCGCCGTGGGCGCTGCTGTTCGAGTACGTTCCAGGACGCACCCTCCTGGAAGCTGCGCCGGAGCCCGACCAAGTGCGGGAACTGCACCGCCGCGCGGGAGCGTTCCTCGCTGCCCTTCACGCCCTGGATGTGGTGGACGAAGATCCTCTACCTCTGGCCGACGCCTTCGTCAGGCGCCTCGAGGAGTGGTCGCGCCGCGCCCGGGGCATCCTGCCGGACGCCGTGATCGCGAACGTGGGTGGGCGCGCCCGGGAAGCCGTGCCGGCGCTGCGGCAGCTGGCGCGGCGCCCCTGCCACCGCGACTACACGCCCCGCAACTGGCTCGTGGGGCCCGCCGACGAGCTGAGCGTCATCGACTTCGAGCACGCGCGCCCGGACCTGTACCTCGTCGACTTCGAACGGATGTTCTCGGGGCTCTGGCGCAGGCAGCCGGAGCTGAGCGAGGCGTTCATGGAAGGCTACGGCCGGCCGCTTTCGGGTGACGAGCTGGAACTGCTGGAGCGCACCTCGCCGCTGGCGGCGCTGTCGACCGTCGTCTGGGCGCGCGAGCACGGCGACGAGGCGTTCGAGGCGCACGGCCGCGACATCCTGAGCTGGCTAGGTGCGGCCGACGCGTCAGCGTGACGCGCGCGCCGGGACGAACGGCAGCAGTAGCAGCGGCGCGGCGGTGAGCAGCGCCATCGTGCCGCCGATGGACACGTCGAGCCTCACGGCCAGCGGGAAGCCCGCCAGCGCGGCGCCGACGCCCACCAGCAGCGCTACGCCCAGCATGCCCGGCAGGCGCTGACGCACAAGCCGCCCGACCACCGCGGGCGTGATCGTGAAGGCGACGAACAGCACGACGCCGACGGCGTCGAGGGCGGCCACGGCTGTCACCGAGGTCAGGGCCAGAAGGCCGCCGGTCACGAGCCGCGGCCGCAACCCCTGCAGCCGCGCCATCATCGGGTCGAACGAGGCGGCCGTCAGCTCCTTGCGGAAGAGCGCGACGTAGGCAGCGTTCAGCACCAGAACGACGCTCAGCACGGCCATGGCGCGCGGCACCTCGAGTCCGAAGAGGCTGACGCGGTCGAGCCAGACGAAGCCGATCTCGCCCAGCAGGACCGTGTGCACGTCGACGTGCGCGTCGCGCGCGAACAGGTTCAGCAGCAGGATGCCGGCGGCGAACATGGCGGGGAAGACGAGGGCGGTGGCGGCGTCGCGCCGCACCTTGCCGGAGCCCGAGAGCCACTCCGTCAGCAGCACCGTGAGGAGGCCCGCGGCCGCGGCGCCCAGCAGCTGCAGCGGCCCGGCCACCGTTCCGGTCAGCAGGAACACGATGGCCACGCCGAAGACGACGCCGTGACTGATGGCGTCGGACAGCATCGCCTGGCCACGCACTACGAGGAAGGTGCCCAGCTGCGCTGTGGAGGCCGCGGTCAGGATGCCCGTGGCGACCACCGTGAACGGGACGCTGTCGAACATGGCCTGCATCATGCCCCCTCGAGCCGCACCGTGCGGCGGCGCCCCACTGCCAGCGAGACGGCGGCCACGGCGCTGGCCACCAGCACCACGGCCGGCCCCGTCGAGAGGCCCGGCACGGCCGCGCTGGCCAGCGCCCCGACCACTGCGCTGAGGCCACCGACAGCGGCCGCGATCCAGAACATGCCGCCGAGTGACGTGCTCAGCTGCCGCGCCGCGACGGCCGGCGCCACCACCAGTGCCGACATCAGCACCACGCCCACGAACTGCAGGCCCACGACTATCGCTACGGCCAGCAGCACCGTCAGCAGCGTCCCGTAAGCGTCGACGGCGACGCCGCCGGCGCGGGCGAAGCGCGGGTCGAAGGTGATCAGCTTGAGCCGCTCGAACAGCAGCTGTACGGCCGCGACCGTCAGGAAGGCTATGGCCCCGATGAGCAGCAGGTCGGAGCGGAGCGTGGCTGCCGCCTGCCCGAACAGGAACTGCTCGAGCCCGGCGCTGCCCGCTCCTGGCTGCCTCTGAACCAACGACAACAGCACGACGCCCAGAGCGAAGCCCGTGCCGAGCACGGAGCCCAGCGCGGCTTCGCTCTTGACCCCGCGCCGGCGCGACAGCGCCATGGAGACGAGCGCAGCGAGCAGCCCCGTCACCAGCGCGCCCGTGAGCATGGCTGGCAGGCTGCGCCCGCTCGCCACGAGGTAGCCGATCACGACGCCCGGGAGCGCCGCGTGCGACATCGTGTCGCCCAGCAGGCTCTGGCGCCTGAGCACGGCGAAGGTGCCGAGCGC
>CAZVCT010000061.1:0-13052 GCA_964625655.1 uncultured bacterium | reverse complement strand
GGCGTGGCAGGTTCCGCGCCCTCCTCGAACAGCAGGCTATCGTTTGGATAATCCCGAATCTTCGTCATGTGTAGAGCCAGTCGGTTTCGTCGTTCGTGGTGAGTGCGACCGGGCCTACTTCGCCGGTCACGAGGATTTCGCCGCCCGCCAGTCCGCCAACCGCTGCGATGGCGCGTGCGTCGGTGAAGTACAGGTTGCTGGTGCCCTCGGGCAGATCGTCCGTGTCCGCCGACTCCTCCTGCGTCCTGCGCCCCTTGGCGTCGAAGCCGTAGCGCTGCAGGGTGCCGCCGTCCCCGGGCGTGATCGTGGGCAGGCCCAGCGTCGGGTTTCCGTCCACCCCGCTGGCGTTGTCCAGCGTCAGCTCGCCCGGCTCCACCGCCAGCGCGCGGGTCACGCTCGACCCCTCTCCGGTCAGCACGTACAGCCCGGTCCCGGCCTGATCCGCAAGCGCCGTGACGTTGGGCGGAACCTCCATGATCGTTCGCCAGTAGACAGTTCCGCCATCCCCGGGCGGGGTCGCCGCGGCGCGCAGCTCCTGCTCCGTGACCACCGACCCGTCCGGCCAGCGCAGGTTCTCCCCCACGACAGCCCCCCACGTCGCCTCGGAGTCGATGGTGATCCCGCGGCCCTGCCCGAACATCTGGACCCTGACCTTACTCACGGGATGACCTCGCGCGATCCAGAGTGCGCTCGTACTCAATCGCCCGCGGCAGCCGCTGCTGCTCAATCGAGCGCATCTCCTGCAGCAGCCGGATCGTCCTGTTCCTGATTCGGGCCGGCGCGACGGCGTCGGGGTCGTACCCCTCCGGCAGTCCGATGTCGGCAGGGGCCCCTTCCGTCCTCTCCGGCGCCCGCGCCAGCTCCACCATGGCCGCTCGGTAGTGGCTCTCGTAGGCGTTGAAGACCTGCTCGTTGGTCATGGTCGCGGCGCGAATCTCTCGCACCGTGGAGTTGATGTCGGTGACGCGGCGCTCGCTCCTGCGCAGGACATCTCCCGGCGTCCCCTCAGCGTACTCCGTGATCGGGCGCCCCTCGGCGTCGACCCTCGGCTGCCCCCTGCGATACCGGCGCCCGTCCTGCGTGCGGCCGTGGCGCTGGTACGTGGTCTGCTGGATTCCCGACCGGAACTCGGCCGGCCTGTCCGCAATCGCCTCCTCCAGCTCCATGCCGCTGTCGATCCTGCCCTTGACGATGTCCGCGTGCCGGCGGAACTCGCCGCGCTCCCCGTAGTAGCGCTCCGCGATGGCCCGGTTCGCGTTCGTGGTTCCCATGAGGCGGCTCAGGATCGGGAGCTGCGACACGGTATCCATGGCGCCGTCCATGTTCCCGGCGTCCATGTTCTCCCACCAACGGATGCCCTTGTTCACCACGCCGGCCACGCCGCCGCCGAGGTAGTTGGTGACCTGCTCCAGATGCTCAGGCGCGAAGTCCAGATACCCAACCGGCGGGATGCGCTCGTCGAGGTCTCCGCCCCCGAGCTTGGCTGCAAGCTGGGCCGTGGCGTGGTAGACCCTCGGGGTGTTCACGTTCCCGGTCAGGGCCTTCGGCACGTCGTACTGCTCGTAGGGGTTGGACGCTGCAATCGGATTCCCGAAGTCGTCCCGGTTCGAGGCCAGCCCCATGATGAATCCGATCTGGTCGCCGAACATGCCGCGGTATCCGTCGTGGAACGGGATCGGGCTGAAGCTCTCGGTGATCGAGGACAGAAGGTCCGAGGTGATGCTGGTGTCGGTCGGCCGGTCCCCGAGGATCATCCGCTGCGTTCCGCGGCCGCCGAGGTAGGTGAAGAAGTTGAACCCGTAGGGCATGGGAAGCGCGAAGTATCCGTCCTCCCCGATGGGGATCACGAGCGAGGTGCGGCGCGTCCACGGCGGCACCATGTCCCATCGGGTGATTCCGTCGCCGTCGTCGTCGTCCATCATCTGGGCGGCGAGCATGCCCTGCAGCGATGCCATGCCGGCTAGGAACGCCATCACCTTGCGGTTCTTCAGCACGCGGAGAACTGCGTGCGAGCCCTGCATCGCCGCGTTGAAGAACAGAAACAGCCCGTTCAGAACGCCCGTGTACTTGCCCTTGCGGTTGAAGTTGATCGTGACGTTCTTGGCGTACTCTGCCGCCTTCTGCTCGGTCATGCCGTCCAGCACCAGAGTCTTGAACACGGCCAGACGGATCGAGTTTTCGCTCGCCTCGTTCGCGGTCTCGATCACGTCGATGATCGGCTTGCCGGCGCGGTACACGCTCTCGCGCGCCACGGCCCAAGGCCTGCCCTGCGCAGCGAGCTGCATGATCGAGCTGGACGCATCCACCAGCCTGCGCTGCAGCTTCACCACGTCGTCGGTCATCGTGATGCCGGTGCTGGCGCCCTGCCCGTAGAAGGCGGCCGCCCAGTCGTCCATGGTGCGCTGCTCTGCGGGAACGCTCGCATCTCCCCTCTGGTTGGCCGCGTGCCGGTAGGAGGCGGCCGCGGCCGCCGGGTACTCCATCACCGTCTTCGCGGCGATGGCGGCGCCGTGCTCGGCCGCGATGGCGACCACGCCGAACTGGAAGTCGCGCGCCACGTTGACCAGAGTGAAGGCGGGGTTGTACCGGGTCAGCACAGCGGATCGCCATCGGTTGATGAATCCGAGGTACTTGGTCAGCGCGTCCATGTCGTTGGCGGTCATGTTCAGCACCGCGTCCCGCAGGCCGGCGTCGTGGAACCGGATCATCACGGGCTTGCCGTTGTGCATGACCACCATGGTCGAGTCCTGATCCTCGCCGCGGCGGACCACGCCGAGGTAGGCCTCTCCCGTGGCCTCGCTGAACTTCCACTCCATGTCGACCGGCTCGACCGTGTAGAGATCGGGCATGGGGTTGGCGAGCGCGAACCGGAGCATGCCCTGCGCGACCTTGCCCTTGCCGGCGGCCACGACGCTGCGCTGCAGGTCGCCGACCAGCTCGCCCATGATGTTCTTCGGGATGTTGTCCTCGCCGCGACCCAGAGCCCGCTGCATGCCGGAGCCCCGCTGGCTGAGCCCCCGACCACGACCCGGCTCCCTGCCCTCGTCCAGCTCGCCATCCCGCCCGCGCATGGGAATGTAGTTGGGGTACTTCTCGCGCAGCGCGTCCGCCAGCTCTTGGCTGATCTGGCCGGCCTCGACCATGTTGTTGAGCGCGGTGTCGCGCATGTCGCGCACGTGGTGCTCGATGCTCTCGAACAGCTCGATGGATTCCGGGGTCAGGCGCTTGCCGCTGATCGGGCCATCGGCAACACCATCGAGGACTGCGCTGGCAGTTGCGGTCGTGATTCCAGAGCCGCCGTCAGGCATCGCTGAGTTGATCTTGGCGATCTCAGCGTTCCGCTCCGGAGCCGCCTTCGCGTACAGGTAGTCCTCGAACTGAGCCATGGTGAACGGAGACTTGCGGATCGCGTCTTGGATCGGCTGGATGTTCTTCTGGTGCTGGCGGTCCAGCTCGTTCTTGACCGCGCCGTGCATCAGGTTCTCCATGCGGTACACGTTCATCGCGTCGTCGAGCGTGACGCTGGAGATTGCCGGGCTGTCGCTGGACACACGCTGCTGCATGCGCAGGATCGGCAGCATCTTGTCGTGGACGCCCTCGCGCAGGCCGTCCGCTGCGCGCTCGACCCGAACGAACCGTCCACCGGTGCGCGGCTGAGGCTGGGTCGGGCTGCCCTGCTGGTAGCCATCAGCAGCCAGCCTGCCGAACAGCTGGCCGCGCTCGCCAAGGGCGTCCTCCCGAGTCCGGCGCGCAGTGCTCCGCGGTGCGCGCTGCCGGGCCTGATACTGCTCCCACCATGCGTCAGCGTCGTCAGGCTCGGGCTGGGCCGCAGGCTCCGGCAGCGGCTGGCTGCCGTCCACGTTCTCGACCGGCACGCTCTGGCCGATGTCGAACACGACCGCAACCCGGGAGTCGATGCCCGGCTGACGGCCGGCGAGGAACCCGTCGTAGCCTGCCTCGGAAACCATCTCCTCCATCAGGGTGGAGTTGCTCCCGGCCTCCTCGGCAATGCCGCGCGGATCGTTGTCGAGGTCGTACAGGTTGTCGAGCTGGACCCGGTACAGGTTGGAGCCGCCGGCCCCGCGCACAACGTCCTCTGCGCCCGGCACGCCCTCGCCCGGGTCGCGCACGTAGAAGTTGAGTCGCGCATAGGTTCCGCCGCGCTCCCCGAACCGGCCCATGCCGAACGCGCGCCGCTCCCTTCCCGCGCCAGCGGTGCCGGCGAAGGTCGGGTCCAGCTCGGTCAGGCCCGGCGTGTTGCTGTAGTGGTAGGCGTCGGCGCTTACCGCGTCCGGCTGGCGGGGCTTGGCGCTGAAGGCCTGCGCTGTGCGTCCTCGTCGGCCGGCGGCCGTGCGACGGCTGCGGCTGCGAGGCGCGCGGCCTTGCGCATCGCTTCCGTCGACATCGCCGCCAGCTCCGCGTTGTGCAGGCTCTGCGCCGGGTCCTGCCGCTCGTTCCAGTTGCTGGGCATCGTAGCCCTCCTTTTCCAGTAGCGCCTTGACGGCGGTTGCGTAGTCGACGCTGGTCTCGCGCTGCTTGCTTCCCAGCTTCCGGTACAGCTCCTGCTCGGGATACCAGACCACGGCCTGCAGCGATGCGGCGGGGATGTCCTGACCGGTTCGTTCGCGCACCTTGTCAACGGCCATCCCCACGATGTCGCGCAGGTTGTTGCGCTCGTTGCCGCTGCGGGGAGATGCAACAAGACCGGTCGCCGCGGTCTTCAGGGCCTCGGCCGCGTAGACCTGCTTGGACTTCTTGCGCCGCCCGCTGTCGTACTGCTTTCGGTTGTTTCGGTAATCCTTCTCGTGGGCCGCGACAATCTGCATCGCGACGTCGAACGTCTGGTCCTCGGTCACCGACGCCGGGTCGATGCCGAGGGTCTTGCGGACGCCAATGGCCCCGGTCTCGCGCGAGGACATCGCATTTCGGAACCCATCGGCCGCCCTCTGGATGCGACCAGAGTCTACCGACGAGTTGAGAATCTGGCCGGTCAGGCGGCCGATCATGCGCATGAACCACAGGTCGATAGTGACCGGGCTGAAGTTGCCGTTGAGGTTCTGGTAGAAGCCGGTCCCGATCTTGGGCCCGAGGATCGCGGAGCCCTGCACCTGCGTGTCGATATTTTCGCCAGATACAGTGTACCCCATGTCGCGAAGCTCGCGCACGGTGAAGGGTCGATCCATGAAGTCTCGAAGCGCCTCCACGGACCCCAGCTCGTCGAGCAGGGCGTTGATGTTCTCGAAGCTGGACTCCATGACCGAGGCGCCCTTGCCGGCGCCCCGGGAGCTGAATCGTCCGTCTCGCTGATAGCTCTCGTATGCGGCGTCCGCAAGCTGCACGTTCTGGCTGACACTCATGTTCAACGAGGTGATCGCCAGCGCAATCGTGTAGGCAGTGCGAGCATCCGGGTCCGTCTCGATCTCCGGGTGCTTCAGGGCGAGCATGCCCATGGTGCGGCGGATGGTGGAGTCGTACCACTCCAGCGCGCTCCCCTCCTCGCCCATGGCGGCGATGGCTTCGTCAGCAATGGCGTCCGCCACCAGATCGCGTGCCGCGGGGTCGCCAATATCCAGAGGCTCGCCGATGACGTCCAGCGTGCGCTGCTCAAGCCAGCGGGCGATGTTGTCGTTCCTGCGCAGGTTCGGGGTCTCTTCATCCCCGTACAGGATGTCGACCAGCGTGGGCGGCTTGGTGGCAGGCGCCTCGACGGAAGCGTCCAGCCCGTCGTGCAGCATGAACATGGCCGGGTCGTAGGGCCCCCACGCATCGGCCATGGGCCCGAACAGGTCCCCGCCTCCGGCCACGTTGCGCTGAGCGATAGCCTGCTGGTCCAGCGCTACGCTGAGCGCGTTGCCCTCTTCTGCGGTAAGGGGGCGCTCCAGATCGACCACCAGCGTCGGCTCGCTCTGGCTGGTGACCTTGGTGTCTTTGAGCGGGACCATCCCGGTGGCCTGCTTCAGAGCCCTGCGCACTCTCGCTGGCGTCAGCAGCTTGTCGCTCCCCGTGACCTCCTTGGTCGACAGGCCGATGTTGACCGTGGCCTGAGCGTCCGGGCTGATGCCACGACCCTCCGCCCTGCTTCGGGGGCGGCTGAACGGAACCCGGTCCCCGGTCAGCGCGGTCTCTGCCCCACCAGCGGAGTAGGCCGCGGAGTCCGAGATCAGGTCGTACAGCTCGGCGTTGGTGAAGTCGTGGTTGCTGCCAAGGGCGCGGCGCAGCGCGTTGAGGATGCGGTCGAACAGGGCGCGCAGCTCGCCGCGGGAGTCTGGCGTGAACGTGACCCCGTAACGGTCGGCGATCTCGGTGAAGTCGCCGGTGCGCACCGCGGCGGCCAGCTCCACGATGGCCTCCTCGACCAGACGGTCGCCGCGCTCAGGACGCCCGGCCTCGCGCTCCAGCGCCCGGACCACCGCGGCGACGGTGTCGTTGCTGGCGGCCCTGCGCAGGATGGTCTGCAGCTGATCGCCAGCCAGACCACGCAGCCCATGGTGCCCAACCCACTCGTGGGCGGCGACCCACGCGGCCCGGGCCTCGACGCTCTGGCCGGCGCGCGGGACAAGGTTGTCCTCGATGATGTAGGCGGTGCCAGTGTCGGAGTCGTAGAAGCCCTCGACATCACCGTCCGCCTCGGTCAGTCCGGCCCGCTCCCTGACTTCCGCGGACAGGTCGGGGATGGAGCGCACGGCCACCAGCTTCGCCTTCCTCGGCAGGGCCGCCCGCGCTGCAGACCGCACCTTCTCACTGGCGGCCCCTTGCTGTACACTTGTGTCTGAAGTAGAACCCTCAGCAGAAGGAGAACCAGAAGTGGCAGAACCCAAGCCCGGACTGTTCGGTGACGGGGTAACCCCGATCCCGGCAGACCCACCCCCCGGCTCCGAGCTGTTCGGCGGCCCCCCGGACAACGAGCTTCCATCGGCGTTCGTCCCCGGCCCCGGCGGCACCCCGGTGCTGGTCGCGTATGACCCCTCGCCCCGCATGCTGACATCGGCGGAGGCCGACCGAGCGTTCTCCCCGGACGGGCTCTGGCGGCTCTCGGAGGAGGAGTTTGCCGCGCTGCGCAGCGCCTCCTCGGCCGGCCGGTAGGTCTCAACCATACGGCGGACGGACTCAACGAACGCCGTGATGTTGTCCGATGCGTTGACCCCGTTGGACAGGTCCGCGTAGGCCACGCGCGCGATTTCGTAGTCCTCGTGCGCCTTGGCCTTCGCGGCCTCCATCTGGTCGGTCATCAGGATGACCTCGGCGCGCGCGCCGTTGGGCATCTCGAAGATCACCTTTGCGTCCCTGTACCCGCCCCAGTAAGGGGAGGGCTTGGACATGTCAAAAGCGTTCTTCTCCTTGATGACGCTGCCAGACTGGCGCAGCCGGTCGATCATCTGGGCCGCATCGCCGGGGTTGGTCAGGATGATGCTGCCGCGCAGCACGTCGTTGAGCTTGCTGACATCCCCGTTGTTTTCGTCCCGGGTCTTCTGCTCCGAGCGCGTCCTGCCCTTCAGCGGAACCGTGATCGGCTTGGCCCCGAACTCGCCGGCAACCCCGGCGATGATGTCGTCGAACTCGGGCTTCGACTCTGCGGCCTGCTCGTACAGCGCGGTCAGCTGCTCGCTCGCTTCGCCCTGCAGGTATCCGCGCGGGTTCCTCCATCCCTCTCGGCCGGCCGGCGCCTCGACGATCCGGATTGGCATCTCGGTCAGGCCCATGGCCTCGGCCGCGGCATGCGACCCGTTGCCGTCGAGGATCGTGTAGGTGCCGTCCCCGTTGTCGCGAACGTCGATGGACCCGCGGCGCGGAATCAAGCCGTCCGCGCTGGCGGCCATGCGGCGAAGCGCGGTCGCGCTGGCCCTCTCCTTCTTTGACGGAACCAAGCTGGAGGTCGGCACGACAGCGTCCGCCGAGCGCAGGTCGAAATAGGCCCCCGGGTTGTTGGGAAGCTGCTCCGGCGTCGGGTCCGGCATCGTGTCGATGTTCTGCTTCAGGTACGCCTTGTCGACCTCCCGGCTGCTCGGCGTGGGGGTGTCGGACGGGACGTACCCGGTGGCTCCACGCTCAGGGGCCGGAGCGCCGATCAGGTCCGGCGAGAGAGGCGTGCCCGCAGGGGCTCCACGATCCTGCGCAGGAAGTCCTGCCTCCGAAGCCTCCGCTCCTGCCGCTCCGTCAGCGTCCACGGGTCCGGCAACAGGTGCGCCAGCGTCGTTGGCCCGACCATCGTGTTCTGCAATCCGTGCAGCGGCGGCGGCGCGGGCTTCAGGGGTCTGGGCGTTTCTCCACTGCTCAATGAGTTGTTCACGGGTCACTTCTCCTATCGTTGCGGATTGGTCCGCGGGCTCCGGCGCGCGCGGGGCGAGGCCCGGCTCGGCGCCGGCCATGGCTTCGGACGGGGCGGGCGCGGCCTCCGGGGCCGGCTCTGGGGCGGGAGCCGGGGCGGGGTCGGGCCGTGCGCCCATGGCTTCGGACGGGGCCGCCTCGGGGGCAGCCGTCTGGGCGCGAGCTGCCTGCGCCTCGAAGGCCCGGCGCAGCTCGTCAAGATCGCGCTGCAGTCGCCGCTGCGGGGCGCCCTGCTGGCGGGCCATGGCCACCTCTGCCGTGGCGCCACCGGCGCCCACGACGCCGCCGAGGGCTGCACCAAGGGCCGCTGCCTGAGCGCCGCCGCCCTCTTCCCCGGTCGCGATATTGACCAGCTCGTGGTCCGCGGACTCGGCCACGCCCTCCCCCAGCGTCTCCACGGCGGTGGCGCGGCCAACGTGCGAGGCGCCGCGGCCAGCGGCCACCCGCGGGGTGCCGGCGGCGACCCGCTCCAGCGCCCGACCACTCGGGCCCATCGCAGCCGGGATGCTGGTGTTGATCGCGGTCGACGCGCCGAACACGAGGTTCGCGGCCTGATCCGCGTCGTACTGGCTGATCTCCCCCTTCTCCACGGCCTCGGCCAGCGCAAGGCTGACCTCTGACGCGGACATCCCGCCGGCCAGAGCGCCCTGAGATACGAGCTTGGTCCCCACCCCGCCCGGGACGAACAGGGCGGCGAACTGCGGGGCCTGCCCGACCAGCTGGGGGATGGTGAACGACGGGTTCGTGGCAAGGTACGACAGGGCCCCAAACAGGGAGTCCTCCCCCTCGAACTCCTGCTGCTGAGCCTGAGCCTTCGGGGACATGCCAGCCAAGTCGGCCTCAGCGGAGCCCGCCATGGTCTCGGCGAGGCTCTGCGGGATACCATCGCTGAAGGCCCCAAACAGGGACCGGGACAGGTTGCCCAGCCCCAGCCGGGAGTCGATGACTTCTCGCTCGACATCGCGCCCGGACACGGTCGGGATGCGCCAAGTCTCGGGGCCGCCGGCACGCTCGAACTGGTCCGCGTACCAGTTGTACGCGGCTCCCGGGGCGCTGATGGCGCCGGCCGCGATGTCCGGCAACGATCCGACCAGACGCTTGGCGGTCGAGCTTACCTGTCGCCCGGTGTCGCTGAAGGCCTCGCCCCACGTGCGGTCTATCTCGCTCGCCGGCCGGCCCACGAGCGTGCCATCGGCAAACTGCTGGGCGCCCTCGACGGAGCTGCGCGGGCGGATTCTGGGGGCGGGGTAGGCTGAGTAGTCGGGGACGCCGGCCATCGCCGAGCTGAGCGCGCTGTCCCGGCTGTAGGTTGGCGTTACGTTGCCAAGCCCGGAGGCGTCAAGAAAAGGAGTCGGCGCGGCCTGCTGCTCCCCGTCGAACTGGTCGAAGGGGTTGTTGGTGCCCCGCGCCTTCCGGCCGGCGGGTGCATCGAACTGATCGAACGGGTTGGACATTACTGGCCCAAGAACCGAGCTGATGCTCCTGCCCCGTATTTTGCATCAAATGCGCCGGCAAGGCTAGGGTTTGCTCGCAGGTACGAGATGGCCGCGTCGGGGATCGAGGAGTCTGCGTTCGTGCCCCCGGACATCACCCCGCTCGCCGGCGCGCTGGGCGCACCCTTGGGCTCGGTCACCGGCGCCCCGGACATCGCCGCGGACGGGCTGGCGGTCGGCCTCACGACTCCCCCGGTAACCCGGCTGAAGTCGGGGGGCGGGTTGAGCAGCGACTCCGGCGTGACATCGAACCTGCCGAGCAGCCTGCCGTTCCGGTCGTATGCCTCCCCGCGCGTGGCGAGCGAGTGCCGGATGTCCTTCTCGCTCAGGCCGTACATGTCGCGGTCGTCCAGACGTGCGTCGTGCCAGATTTCCTTGGCCGCCGCGTCGAGCATGCTCTCGTACTCGGCCTGCGCCTGATCCTCAACGCTATCCCCGGCCGGCGCGGTCCGGCCTCGCCCGACGTTGTTGGCTCGCACCATGGCCGCGGTGTTCTGCCCGCGCACGCGCTCGGCGTTGTTCTCCAGCATGCCCTGCCCGTATGGCGTGACCTGCATCATCTGCTCGGACGGCGAGGCTCCCGGGTCGAACGCGACGTTGCCCGTGATCTGCGTTCTGGTCACTGGCTTGCGCGAGGAGATCGCGATGTTGTCCCGCATGCCCTCGTAGTCGCCGGCCGCGGCCGCGTCCCGGGCGGCGGTGATGGACTGGTAGTCGTGGAGCTGGTTCATCGACCTCGCGTACTGGTCCGGGTTCAGGCCGGCGAGCGCGGTCTGCTTCAGCATGCCTCCGAAATGCTCCATCCCCGGCCCCAGCGCTTGGCTGAAGTCGATCTCGTTCAGGGCGTTGTATTCCTGCGTGGCGCGCTTGGCGTCGATCAGCGCCTTCTGGGTGCGGTGCCCGCGCAGCATGGTCTGGTCGTAGACATCGCTGTTGCCGCGGCCGCCAGACATGGCCTGACCCAGCGCCTGCCCAACGGAGCCCCAGCCGCCTGATCCGAGCTGCGCGCCTCCAGTCATCACGTCGTACATGCTTGCCATGTCAGGGCCCCCTCCGGTCCCAGAGCGAGCCCCACGGGCCGAACGCGCTGTCGCCCTGCCAGCCGGTGCCGCCGCCGGACACGGTAACGCCGCTGATGGGCGAAGTCTGGGCGGCTCCGTTGAATCCAGAGCCGCCTCCTCCCGCGCCTCCGCTGTACGCGCTCGCCGCTCCGCCGGCCACAGTCGACAGCGCCTGCAGCCATGGGTTGCTGCGGATGCCCTGCAGCGTGAGCCTGTGCGTGCGATCAGCGCCCTCCTGCTCCCGGCCGATCAGGCCGAGGTCGTTTCCAGCGTCCGCGAACACCCGCCCCTCACGCTGCCGCTGCATGGCCGGAGCCTCCAGACGGCTGGCGAGGTCGGCGTACCGCTGGCCCTGACCGGCGATGCCAAGCGCGGCGTCAGCGGAGTCTCGCCGGTACGCATCGCTGGCGCCGGAGATGTCTCGAACCCCAGAGACAGCGTCCGGCTGCGCGCGGCGAAGCTGATCCATGTAGCCCTGCAGGGCGCCCTGCCGCTCCTCGTCCGGCGTGGACGCGGCCAGCTCGTCGGTGAGCTGCTGCGTGCGCTCGTCGGCCCTGCGCTGGCGGGTCTTGGTTTCCTGCATGCTGGCCAAGGTCGCCCGGTCGGCGCGCTTGACCTGCTGGCGGTTGTCGTAGTACTGGGCGCCCGCGGAAACTGCGGCCATCGCCAGAGGAATGATGACTTCTGCGCCCATTACCAGCCCCCTCCTGTGCTCTGCGGTGCGTTGTATCCCCAGTGCCTCGCGGTCCCGTACAGGGTCCCGAGATCACTCTGAGCCCGGCGCTCCTCGGCCCGGTCCCGGCTGCGCTTGTACATGTCGCCGAACGAACCAAACACCTGACCCAGCGCGTCCGCGTTCATGTCGCTGCGCGCGCCGGCAAGGTTGGTCTGCATCGAGCGCAGCGCGGACGACGATGCGGTGGTTGCGTCAGCGCCGGCCTGCACCATCTGGATCGCGGTGCGGCGCGCGCTCTCGTCGGCGCCCTGCAGGTCCGCCAGACCGCGCTGCGCGAGCCGGTCGGCATCGACCACGCCGCGATTGTAGGACTCTCCCAAATCACGGCCCACGTCGACCTGCTGGCGGCTGCCGACCAGACCGCTTCGAGCGAGCGCAAAATTGTTCTGGCGCTGCGCCTCCTGCTGCTGCTTGGACAGCTCGTCGAAGTTCATCTCTCGAAGGGCGCCAAGGTACTCGTCGTACTGCGCCTGCCGGCCCTCGCCGTCGAACACCCGGTTGACCGCCTGCGTGCCGTGGGTGATCGCGGCCAGCCGGTCGCGCTCCATCTGCTGGTTCTCGCGAGCAATCCGCTCGCTGCTTCCGCCTCCACCGCCCATTACTGGACCTCCTCCGCCGGGACATGCCGGCCGTACATGACCACGTCGCGGCCGTCGTAGGCCATCCCGCGCATGGTGCCCTCGTGATGCAGCCCCAGCCGCTCGTACCAGCGCCGGGCCTCGGTGCGCTCAGCAAGCGCGGTCGTCTGCAGCCGGCGCACCACGCCCGAGTCGACCAGCTTCTCGGTCAGGAACCGGGTCGCGCGGTGGATGTCGATCCACATCTCGTCCCACCCCTTCTCGGTGCCCACCATCCACGACTGCCACAGGCCCGGGGAAACCTCCTCGTACCCGCCGGCCGCCGCCGGCTCTCCGCTGGGGTGCGCGACCGCGATGCTCCACGGCCCGGAACTCCAGAACCCAACGGCCGCAGCCTCCGGGTTGTACTTGGTCCCGGTCAGGGCCTCGAACTGGTCGATCTCGTCCGGCCGTGCGCGGGCGCACAGGTAGTCGAGCACGCTCAGGTCCGCCCTCACGACGGAGCGCGGGGCGGACGGAGAGATGCGGGCAGCGTTGTCTTTCATCGCGTGAAGTTGATCCCGAGGGCGTTGAAGCCCCACTCCTTGTTGATGTCGGTTTCCGGATCTTCAGGGTTCCAGCCATGATACCGCAGGCGCACGCTGTAGGACGGTGCGTTGAGCGGCATCGGGATGGTCGTCCCCGGCACGGTATCGGGGATGACCCGGTAGGGCTCAGTGAAGTACCCGGGCGCAGTCTGGTCGTATCCGAACTCGATGTCCGCCTCACCGTAGCCGACAATGTCGAAGGACTCCATCTGCTTGTCGACGCCGGGCGCCTCGAAGTCGAGCCACGGCCACTGGATCAGTGCATCGAACGG
>CAZVCT010000060.1:0-13504 GCA_964625655.1 uncultured bacterium | reverse complement strand
TGCTGTCGTAGACGCGATTCTATAAGAAAACAATAGGCAACTACTACCGCTGGTAGAAAGCCATTGGCGGAAAAACGTTGTTACCTGAGTCCTACACGGCTTTCCATGATCCATGCCAGCCGTTGTATCAGCTCCGGTCGGCGGGTGCGGGGGATGAGCTCCAGATAGGCGGCCAGCCACTCGGAGTCTGGCGCCAGCGCTCGTTGTCTGATGAGCCCACGGGACAGCCCTTGCTCGTAGGCGAGCTGGAGCTGTTCGAGCGGATAGCCGTCGCGCGCAAGGTCCAGGAGGGTCCTGGTGGGGTCCGTGAAGCGGAGGATTCCTTCCACGTGCACTTCGTACGGCGCCAGTTCCGCTTTGTGCAGGATGACGTCCTGTAGCGGCCGC
Organism: uncultured bacterium; assembly: GCA_964625655.1. Classification (GTDB taxonomy): domain Bacteria; phylum Deinococcota; class Deinococci; order Deinococcales; family Trueperaceae; genus JAAYYF01. Next base: position 13,117 of record CAZVCT010000060.1, on the reverse strand, counting down.
ATTCGGAAGGTTGGGGGAACGGTGAGGTGGAGCTTGTCGGGGAACGCGTCGCTCAGTTCGAAGTGCCTTAGGGCCGTTTCGTGGCTGAACGCTACTGTCGGGTCGAGGCGACTCCAGAGCATCAGTACCGCCTCGCGCTCGTGATCGGTGGGTGGGTAGGCGGTAAAGCGGTACACCCCGCGCTCCGGCCGTGCGAGCCGGCCCTGCCGAAGCTGGTAATGGATCGCTGGCCGCGTAAGGCCGACCGCTTCGGCTTGGCTGGTTGTGAAATGGCCGTGTTGTCGGGTGGCCAGTTCCTGTAGCTGCTGCCAGCGCGAATCCATGCACCAATGTTAAACACTGTTTAACGTTTGCGCCATTGTTCGTGGTTGCGTTCCGCGTTCCAGGCCGAGCCCTGTGTGAGATGGTATGCCAAACGCGGGCCGACATGTCCCATGACGTATGTTATTCAGTCGCTAGGTTGAGTCCGGATTGATTGAGATCGCATGTTACTACCGCTGGTAGTAAGCCACTGGCGGGAAATGTTCCCGGTCCTTCCTTAGCCTCTGGTCTACTCTGTAAAACGCCCTTAGTCTTCTTGTCCGGAGGGCCAACTTTCAATTGCAGGATGTACGGCACTGCCGTTTACTAGGGTGTGGGAAGCGTGGTAGCGCGAGGGTCATCTACTTCATCGTCCGGGATGGCACCATCTGGCTGCTCATCGCTTACACGAAGGCGAAGTTCGACGATTTGCCGGTGGAGTTCTTGGCGCGGCTGAAACGGAGCATCGAAGATGGATGATGAGATGAAGAGGTTCCAGGCTGATCTGCTGGCTTCGGTGGAACAGATGAAGCGTGGCGAGGCGGCGCGCCAGACCGGGGTCGAGCTTTCTCCAGTAGCGGCGGCACGGGTGCATGTTGGGATGTCGCAGCGTGAGTTCGCCGAGTTGCTGGGGGTCTCTCCGCGTACTTTGCAGGACTGGGAACAGGGTCGGCGGGAGCCGACGGGGGCGGCGCGGACTCTGTTGCGTGTGGCGGTCAGGCACCCTGAGGTGTTGCGAGAGCTTTCGCGGTAGCTGGTTGAACGCAGCACAACTGTGGTGGCGTTCCTGGACCCGTCCGAGCCTTTCGGTGTGCTGGTACACGAATTAGGCTAACGAAGCTCCCGTGTATCCCATGGGCTCAATAACCTAGTCCGCTTCTCCGATGCCCGGGAGGAGACGAAAGCGTCCAACTACGCAGCCCATGGCGGTGCGCTGCGGCGTTTGGTGCGAACTCCCGTGCCGCTTCGATGGCAACGGGCGCCGGAAACCGATCTGCGTCAGTCGGCAGACCTGCGGGCCAGTGAGCACATCGCGAACCGCCCGTCACCGACGGACACAAAGGGTGTCATGTCGATGCCAGAATTGCCCTGGAGTAAGCGGCTTTCCAAGGCAGAGTGTGAGTCCTAGCTTTGGCCCGGTGCACTAGCTTCCGCGTGGATGGTGTTGTTGACCAGTTTGAGTACGTGGCCCAGCAGGTCTTCATCGATCTTTCCGATGCGGCCAGCGTGTGCGCTTTCGATGGTGGCTATCTTGGCGGCGCGGATGATGGAGGGTGCGGGGAGCCCCGCGTCCGCGTAGCGGCCTGCGAGGTCAACGTCACCTGGCCAGCGCCTATTGTCCGCGCTGGTGATCATCAGTATCCAGAGGAGTTGCTGTCCGTCGCCGATGCCGTTGCGGGAGATGACTAGGGCCGGACGGTGTTGTCGGATGGGCCTGTCGGTGTAGGGGAAGGGGACGCGGACTACGTCACCCTGTTCAAAGGTCGGCATACGCGCGCTGGTCTGCTTCGCTGGCCCACTCTTCGAAGGTCGCGAACGGGTCTTCGCCGTGGTCCGGCCGAGCTTTCCTGAGGATGACGTATCCGTCCCTGAGCTCGAACTCGAGGCTGTCGCGCTCGCCTAGGTTCAGCGCCTGGCGCACGCTTCTCGGGATGGTCGTTTGGCCTTTGCTGGTAAGGCGGCTGGTGATCATGTCGGCCTCCTGACCCCATCGTAAGGAGTTTCCTTACATCATTCAAGTCGGCCGGCCTACTCCTGAGCTTCGTAGAGGCGAGACGAGAACACCTCCGTGGACGCATCTTCTGGATCCGGCTCTATGTGCCGTCAAAAGGATTCGAATGCAAGGCGTAGCGGTTGCTCCGAAGGAAGAGTCGGAAACCGCGTCTCTGCCGAGGTCTGGCTTCGAAACAACTGACTGATACTACTGCTACTGCCGGTAGATATGGGCCGTCCGATCTATCTCTGGCAAAATCGGCACTTGGCACGGCCAAAGCGCACTTCCGGTACCGGTGCTGCCGTCCAGACGAAACCTCTATACGTGTGAACATGTGTAGGGTGTTTGTCTGGAGGGGTGAGAGATCGACCTCGTGGCGATATTCAAGGAGCACGGCGGCCAGGTGCGGATGAGCGAGGTCCTGGCGGCTGGGGTGTCGCTTCGTGTTCCGCGGGCGGTCGTGTACCTGGTGTCGGCGCTGGCCTTCCACGACCTCACGACCCAAGTTCCCCACGCCGTCTGGATCGCCCTACCGCGGGGGGCCGACACGCCGAAACTCGATCACCCGCCACTCTCGGTGCACCGCTTCGCGCCTGTTGCGTATCAGGCTGGCGTGTAGACCCATGAGATGGACGGTGTCGAGGTGAATGTTTATGGTGCCGAGAAGACGAATCGGTCGCTACTACCGCTGTTTGAAAGCCATCGGCGGGAAAACGTTTCTACCTGAGTCCTACACGGCTTTACATGATTCACGCCAGCCGTCATTTCAGCTCCGGTTGGCGGATACGAGGGTGAGGCTCAGGTAGGCTGGTGCCCCCGAATGAGGAGGATATGCCCGCTACGGCCGAGTATGGCGACGACCTCATGGTGCCGCTTGCCGCCCAGTACTGTAGCGCCGAGGATATCCAGGGAACACTGCTGTTCCGAGAGTCGGCACTGGTCGAGACTACAGCGGCCTTCCAGCAGGACCTCGTAGGTTACGGGGGAGACCTAAGCGTGCGATTCGCGATTCGCACGGGAGAGTACGAGTTCACGCTCGAGCAGGCGTTCCCGAAACAGTTCGAGCCGTTCGTGGAGGTGTGTCTGTGAAACCGTTGAGCACGAAGTTCCGCCAGAGCCCCAGGAGTGTTCGCTGGTCACGCTCGATCCCGCACGTCCTGGTAGTTTCGACACTTCTTGTGCTCGCCGGCACCGCCGCGGGGCAGGTGGAGTCAGCGATCGCGCCGGACTGGGATCCCCAAGTGGCAGGCTGGTCTCTGGATTCCGAGGCGGTCGTCGACGACTTCGCGCGGAACGAGCTAGAGAAACTGGCCGGTCGACATGACGCCGAATGCGAGCTGGTGGAGGGCTTCACCTGGGAGCTCGATTCCATCGACTCGCCAGCCGATCTGCCCGGTGCATTCATGCGCTTCGATCAGGCTCTGATGATGTTGAGCGCCGCACTGATGATGCAGCACGGTGACCTGATACCGGTCCGCCCTTATAGAGGCATGTCCATGCAGTATCTCGCCACGACCGACAACCGTGTCTTCGGCCTGGCAAGCAACGGTCAGTCGCCGAGCGGACTCACCCGCCATCTGACCCTCTGCCGCGCACCCTAGGAGCCGTTGCTCGCCGCCGACGCCGCAGGTAGTCGTCGTGCTACTTGAGGAGCCGCTCGACGCGGGTGGCGCGGGTTTGCCCGCCGTGGGCGGCGCCCATCTAGTGCAGGTGCTTTAGCACGAGGCGCCGACGGTCCGTGGGCAGTGAGTGTAGTTGGCGCATACGCGACGCTTTTTCTAGGAGGCGGTCAATCTAGCTCGTGCGGTACAACCGTTGGAGGGTCTTTTCCGATACAGCGGGAAAGCGCGGCCATCTCGCCACGTTGCCCTTCGCCATCTCTTTAGGACAAGCTGGCATGCAAAGTTTCGGGCACGCCTAGAATGCGCCGGGGGCTGGCAGGATGACAGAATTCGTTCTAGTACGCATCAGGTTCATACATGGCGAGAACCATGCCGTGGTCGAGAGGGGTTACGTAAACGAGACACCCATCGTGCGCGGTCGGAACTTGTTTCGCTTGCTCGAGGTGATTGGAAGCTCCGGTTTCACCATGGTGAACTTCGACGCTGAGGTCATCTTCGGCCGCGAGACGTACTTCGCCATGTTCCAGAGGCCAGCGAACACTGGAAGCAAGCCTTTGGAAGACGTGGTGCGCGAGGCGGCAAGCGGCTGAAGCTCCGGATGTCAGCAGGGCTGCGGTCGGCCGTATGCTGATCAGCGCCATTAGGTTTCCTTGGGCTCCGTGCTGGCCAGGACAGATGTCGATCGCGCCTTCTTGACAGATGGCGCGATCGGTGGTTTTCAGGAATCTGACGTACGGTGTGCACGCTCTTCGTTGGTTTTGACCGTTGCGATGTCGTCGATCAGTGGCCGAGCCCCAGCTTCGTTAGGGCCGCAACTACGTCACGGCGCAGGACCCACTTGCCAGCCTCCCAATCTGCGAACGTGAACGTGTGGCACTCCTTGCCTTGGAGGCTCAATTTCGTCGGTTTGTAGTTAAGGAGGCGTCCCAGTCTCGCGCCAAGCGTTCCGTACTGTAGGTTCACGGTCGAGTAGTGGGCGTAGCCGGCTGCATGGGCGAGTTCCTGAGGAGTCATGGCGTGCCCGGGTGCACTGAGGTTCGCTTCGAGCATCCGGCGATAGCTGTTGTTCCCTCCACTGAGTAGCTCGCGGAAGGCCACTTCGTAAGCAGCCTCATCGGGTACGGAGCCAGCGTCTCGCTGGGTGCGAGCCGCTTTAGGCGGCTGTGCGGTGGCCTGTGTGGTGGGGTGCGGCATCGAGACGACCTCTTTCGTGGGTACCGGTTCGACCCGGCTGGGTTGCTCCAACCGGAGTTGGGCTACGACGAGAGCGTGATCGCTTAACGGCTGCGGGGCCTGAATGACCTCGTCGTAGTAGTAGTGGCAAGCAGTTGGCCTGAAGTGGTGGGATGTGTAGATGAAGTCGTACCGGGACGCGAGTTCCGCCCGATCCGTCTTGTGGCCTCTGTAGTAGGAGATCGGAGTGAAGGCCGCGTTCGGGTTGGCTGCCTTCCAGGCGTCCCGCAAGCTGTGGCTCGGCTCGTCGCCGACGAGGCGTTGGGCGGCGTTCCCGACTTGCGGATGGCTGTCTTCGCGCCACCACTTCTTGGGATCGGTATCCGGAAGCTCTGCCCGTCTTGGCGTGTTGGCGTCGATTCCGAAGGTCGTCGGTTCCATCTGTTGGTTCGCCCAGTTGGTGATGTCGTTGAACCAGAGGGCCTTGTTCGAACCCCAGTTCGAGCCGTTCGGGGAGTGGAAGCTACCGATCCGAAATGGCAGACCGTTGAGCGTCAGGGTGGCTACGATCGTTCTCTCAGGGCAGACCGTTGTCTGAAGGAGGTGAGCCTTCCCGATGGCGAGCGCTGGATTCAGGACTGCGACAGCGCATCCGAGTCTGCGGTTCCTTGGCGCACCTGGCTCGGGGGGCTGGAGTGCGAGCGAGTAGGCGACGTTGAGTTCCCCTAAGGCTTCGGCGAGTGCGCGGTAGTAGGGCTCGGTCACCTCCTGCAGCGCTACAACGTCGACGCCGGTCTGTCGCAGGAAGGCGAGATGCCGGAGGACGATGCTGCCGGACCGGCTGTTGATGTTCCAGGAGCCGATGGATAGGTTCCTGACATCGTGTGTCGGCGAGGGGAGAGGTGGCGAGTAAGTCATGGCTTCACTTCCTGGTATGTGCGGTCCCAGAGCTACGGCGAGTTTCGGCAAGGAGTTCGACGGTCAGGCTCTGGGCGGCCCGAGACGTGTCTCCTCCCTGCATGTCGAGATGCCGCTGAGCTATGTCGAGGATCTCCAGGTTTATGGGAATCGAACGGCTACGTCCGCGCCGGCTGGTATCAAGAAGCGGTCGTTGGGCGGCGCCGACCCAACTGGGCTCGGTTATCGGGTCGTGAACGTTGATAGTTGCCGCTAGGACGTTGCCTATGGCGATGGCATCGTCGTTCTGGAGCCGCCGAACGACGGTCCTGCCTTTGCGGAACGTCCAAGCGCCGCTACGTTCCTTGCTGACCGTGGCACCCGTGAAGGCCTCGAGCGTGGCTAGGCGCAAGAACAGGCGAGGTTCCGAGAGAGCGGAGAGGGTGGAGCGGTAGAGTCGCGGGTCGTCCGACGTAGCAGTGGCCAGGTAGTGCTGAGCGTAGAGGTGGAAGAGACCCCACATGTGCATGTCGACCGCGTTCCGGAACGTGTGTGTCGCGTCGTCCACCACAGCCCTGTTAAGGAGTCGGAAGGCGTTCTCCCGGCTTGGCGTTACTTCGGTTATGCCGTAGCGATCTCTCAGTGCTTCGGTGATGCGCTTCGGAAGCGCGGCGATGGGGTGTCCGTCGATCAAGCCAAGCTGGTTGCCCAAGCGAAGCACGGTTAGGGCGTCGACGTTCAGGTCCTCGGCGAGGACAAGGCCGGAGTCGAGATGAGCGATGCTCTCTTCTTCACCGATGCGGGTGTAGGTTTCCTTGAGAGCGAGGCTTAGCAGCCTGGGATCGGCCGTGCTCGCGTACCCCTTACGCTTGAGCGCCACATCCAGGCTCTCGCCTTCAGATGCGAGGCGAACAGTTGCGTAGTCCTCTGCGATGCGTGTGGCGGCAGCTTCGAGGGCGGCTGTGGATACTCCGTCCGGTCCAAGCTCGAGGAATCGCGCAGCGGGCTCGATGTCGATTTCAGCCGGAGTGTCTTCGAGTTGCGTAGTGAGCGAGTGAACCAGTCGCTCGTAGAAGCGGTTCCCGAGCGGGCCATGCAACATCCGGTGATGTTCGGTGTCGAGGTGGAGGCTGACCGGCTCGGAACCCTCATGGTCGGTCAGTTCGATCCGGTTCCGCCGAAGGATCGGACGAAGAATTTGCGGTGGCGTGGCCACGTCGCCGCTTGGTTCGGCTGAACCGAAGTTCTGGGAGGCATCGTGCCGCATCGAGGTTTGTGTCCCTGCGACGCCACCCCAAGTGTCGATCAAGCCGATCGGAGGCCCTTCAGGCTTGGTTTCGTAAGTGGTGGTCCAGAGGTCGGCGTGGTACCGGAGCGCGTAGAGGGCCAGCACGTGGGCGGCAGTTGGATTGCTCTCGTACCAGGGAAGTGTGGTCGTGAAATGCGTCCAGGTCTTCACGTACGCGTCGAGGGGCTGCCAGTACTTTTTAGCCGGGAGATGGGGAATCTGGCTGTAGGGTCCATCGGCTTCAGAGGTGTCGTTATAGTCGCCGGCGTTCTCGAAGTTGCCCTTGTAGTTCTGCTCTTCGATGAAGCGAATGAACCCGCTGAAGCTGCCCCTGCCATCTAGGGAATTCGCAATGTATGTGGCGAGCCGGTTGTGGGCTATCGCAGGGAGGTACAGGCTGACGGGTCGCTTCACCTTAGTGCCGCAACGCATTCTCGGAGTCAGGGGTGTGGGCTTCGATGGGGACGGTGATTCCCGCGAGCGCGCCTGTAGGGATGCCAACTTGCGCTTCTGTGCTGAGGGCGCACTCACATGCACTGCATCCTCGGCCTACCATCTCAATGTGCGTCAAGGGCACAAGTGAAATCGGCGTGACAGTGCGGTCGTCGGCTGTGAATCGAAGAGGCGAAGTGCCAAGTGGAGGGGTTGCAGGCTTGACGGTGGGTAGAGGATGGCTTGACACAATGTAAACATAGCAGGGGCAAGTATATCTGTCAACACATAATAGACGCTACTATACTGACGCAGGCGGTTTGTACCAGTGCTCGAACGCCGATTGGAGACGCCGGGGAGCGTTCAATCGGGCACCGCTAGAAATTCTGTCGCGCTGAACGTAAAGCCGAACAGGAGTTAGAGCTCGTCGAAGCAACGTACTATCCAAGACGTTCGCAATGACGGAATCATGGTGTGAATGGCTCGCTTCGCGGTCGAAGGGCGCAAGAAAGTGAGCCTTGTTGGCCGGGTTGGCGTGGTGACACCTCGAGGCTCGAAGCCTCGCATCCGCTGATCGATGTGGGTTAGCGGGGTTGCTCGCGGCCCTTGTGGTTGAGCTCATCGACATTGACGGGCACGGCGTGCTCCAGCCCTTCGGCTAGCGCTTCTTCTGCGGCCAGCAAGTCGTAGTGGTTCTGTAGGTTGAGCCAGAACTGGGGGCTGTTGCTGAAGAAGCGTCCGAGGCGCAGGGCGGTGTCGGCGCTGATGCCGCGCTTGCCGAGGACGATGGCGTTGATGCGGGGGGCCGGCACGTTGATGCGCTTGGCGAGCTCGTAATGGGAGAGGCCGTACTCAGCGAGGAACTCTTCTTTGAGTACTTCGCCGGGGTGGATCGGCGGGATGTCGCGCTGCTTGTTGGTCGGAGCCATGGTTCCTCCTTCTCCTAGTGGTAGTCGACGATCTCGACGCCGTGGGCGGAGTCGGCGTGTCAGCGGAAGCAGATGCGCCACTGGTCGTTGATGCGGATGCTGTGTTGGCCAGCGCGATCTCCCTTCAGGGCCTCGAGGCGGTTGCTGGGTGGCGTCGTAAGGTCATCAAGGCAGGAGGCGGCGCCTCATGCGGGGGCCAGTTCGGCGCGCGTCTCGGCCGCAGTGGCGAATCCCTCCAGCGTGTCAGCCAGCTCGCGTAACGCGGCGGGCACAAGCTCGTAGTACACCCAGCGGCCGCGGCGCTGACCCTTCACCAGGCCGGCGTCGACGAGCTGCTTCATGTGGTGGCTGACGGTGGGCTGTGTCAGCTCGAGGTAGGTCTCCAGGTCACAGCCGCACACGCCGTCATCGCGGGTGCAGTAGCTCCGCACCGGCTCGGCGAGGAAGCGCAGTATCTTGAAGCGCGTGGGGTCGCCCAGCAGCCTGAGCTTGTCAGGGAACTCGTCCATGGCATCGATGGTAGTCGATGGCATGGATGAGCGTCTATGGGGCGGGAGCCCCGGGTCGGCCGAAATGGGCATTGGCGCGCATCGATGTATCGACTAGTGTCTATGTGAAGGGGTAGTGATAGCTTGGGTCGTGAACGACTCGCGACGGCAGGCCACCGCCCCTACGCCTCACGGACAGGCAGGGAGCCACCCATGACCACCGCGGAGTTCATCGCCCGACTCGAACCCTACGCCGACGAGTCCCTTGTCTTCAGCGCCGCCGGTGCCCGCGTGCCAGCCGGTTACCACGTCACCGAGTTCAAGGCCACGAGCGTCAACGCTCTGGACTGCGCTGGCCGCGCCGCCCACTGGAACGAGCTCGTCCTTCAGGTGCTGCCGCCCGCCGCGCCCACGGGTGACGTCCCCATGAGCGTCGGTAAGTTCCTCGCCATCTACGGGCGCGTCGCCGGCAACATCCACCTCCCGCCCGACTCTCTGGTGCGGGTCGAGTACGGCGCTAACGGCTCCAGCGCCGTCAGTTACCTCGTGAACGCCATCGAGACTGGCGAAGACGGCGTGACCGTGAAGTTGGTCGCCCCGACCGTGGCCTGCAAGGCCAACGATCACACCATCGACAACGTTCCTACCGTTGCGGCGCACGCGAGGCCCCCACTCGGCGACGAAGCGGGACAACGGCCAGCCGCGGGCTGTTGCGCACCTACCGGAAGCGACGCGTTGGCAGGGCGTTGCTGCGCCTGAGGGCACCCGACAGCGGGGTGCGTCAGTTACAGCGCAGAGCCGCAGCTCGATGGCTGAGGCTCTTGTTGAAGGTTGGTTTCTCTGAGCGCGCCTTGCCGCCGATCGCGGTCGAACACCCCCGGCTTGTACCGCCGCAGAGGGGGGCCGCCCCAACCCGCCGACCTCGTACTCAGTAGTTCACGACAGGGCTGTCAGCACCCGCGGCAGGAACCGGTAAGGCAGCGCCCCGGCGGTGGCCTGGTCGACGGCGCCCGACAGCACCAGGTCCAGCTTTGGACAGTGGAACGTCCAGGTGCCGGTGGAGCCGCTGTGGCCGATGATGGCCGGCACCTGCCGGAAGCCTGTGAGCAGCCGCGGCAGCTGAAGACGCATGATGCCGAGGCCGTACTCGATGGGCCAACTGGGCGCACGCGCTGCGGCCTTGTCGGTTGGGAAACCGAGCCGCTTCCAGCGCGAGCGCATCAGGTCGTACGTGGCGGCGTCGTCGAACGGCTCGGCCTTCGCCAGGGAACGCATGAAGCGGGTCTGGTCGTGAATGGTGGAGTAGATCGGGTACTGCGAGCGTAGGGCGGCAGGAACGGGGAAGGGACGGTCGTGGGCCCACAGGGTCGCGGGAACGGCCGTGCCGCCGGCGTCCGGCCCTTCGTCCGCCATCCAGGTGTTTCGCAAGCCCAGAGGCTGGAAGACAAGCGACCGGAACGTCTCGGGCACGGGGCGCCCGGTGACGGCTCGGACGATGGCGTGAAGGAGCGCGAAGTTGGTGTCGCTGTAGCGGATACGCGGCCGCTCGGCCTCCAGGGGCTGGGGCGGGAAGTGCGGTCGCAGCTCTTCGCGTACGATCCGCGCGATCTCCTCGATCGGCATCTCGCGGTCCTCGCCCCTGAAGAGCGCCTCGACGAGGCTCGTGCCTCCCTTGGGGCTGTCCTCCAGGTAGGACGCGAGCCCCGAGGTGTGGCCCAGCAGGTGCAGGACGGTGATCTCGTTCGTGCGGTCCTGGCCATCGGCGCGGTGCAGCCCGTTCACGAGAGAAGCAGGCAGGTAGGTGGCGATCGGCGCCTCGAGGTCCAGGGCACCCCGTTCGTGCAGCTGCAGCACCACGACGGCCGTGAACATCTTGTCGATGCTGGCCACGAAGAACGGCGTGTCCTCGCGCATCGGCGTTCCGTCAGGGTGGGCGGCGCCGCGGGCGCCGGACCACCGGAACGAGCCGTCCATGCTCTCGACGGACATGACGGCGTGCGGGATGTTCTTGCGAGAGGCCAGCTCGTCGAGCAGCGCCTCGAGGCGGCTGACGACCCGTGAAGTCGAAGTCGAAGGAGCGATGTCGGCTGGCGCCGTCGTAGTGCGGCTCATGGGCACATCCTGGCCTGGGGTTCGGACTACGGCGTGTTCCGCGGAACATCCCGATCGCCGCTGTACTGTGCAGCCGCGATGAAGCGTAGTGCGCTGGGAAGAACCTCGGCCTCCAAGGGCGTCATCCCGACCACGTCGCCGTCGGCCTGAACCGGCAACGGGGGAACCGCGTCGAGACGCAGGCGGCGGACGGGTTCCAGCGCGCCACGGCTGGTGGTGCGGTTGACGAGCCGCAGGATCTGCCCCAAGGTGCGCCAGTAGTCGCGCGACCTGAACACCGTCAGGTTCAGGCGGCCGTCGTGCGGGTCGGCGTCCGGACCCACCTGGATACCCAGGACGTCGAAGCGGGTGGCGTTGAAGGCGCTGACGCTATGACCACGGAGCGTTCGCTCCTCACCGTCGATCACGAGCACGAGGTCGCCGTTGCGGGCGCGGCGCAGGTTCTTCACGGTCGCTTTGACGTACGCGAACGGTCCGAGCCGCGTCTTCTCTTCCGTGTCGGCGTCGCGGTTGATCTTGGCGTCGATGCCCGCCCCGAAGAAGAGCAGGGAGATGGTGCCGTGGGTGGGAAGGTCGATCGCGTCGATCGGAACGACGCGTCCTCGCGCTAGCGCAGCGACGGTTTCCTCGAGGTTCAGCGGTAGTCCGAGGACGCGCGCCAGGCCGTTGCCCGTGCCCAGCGGCAGGATTCCGATGGGAAGGCGCCCGCCTGAACGGAGCACCCCGTGGCTGGCAGCCGTTACGGTACCGTCGCCGCCACCCACGACGACGACATCGAAGCCCTCGTCTTCGGCCCGCACCGCCCAGTCGAACGCGTCCTCGGGCCGTCGCGTGATGCGCAGCTCGGTATGGGCTGCGCCGTGTGCACGGAGTCCGGGCTCCACGGAGTCCAGGAACTCCTTCAGTGCCCCGGCGCCACTGGCGGGGTTGAGGATAGCTAGGACTCGTTTCTCTCGGAACATCTGAGCTCACGATAGCGCTCGACCGTATGGCCAGCGGCCTTCACCATCTCATGCAGAGCCTGAACGGCTCGCCGCCACCGAAACCGGGCGACTCTCCCGGAAGTAGATGCAGAGAAGGCGCCATGTCCAACAGAGTTGCCGAACCGAACAAGCTGAACCTGGCATGCGCCGATCGGTTCAACGCCCGTACGCAGACAGGAATACCTCGACGCCTTGCCGGGCCTGGTCGTTCAACTCGTCCTCGCTCGGCAGGGCTTCGTCACCCAGGAGCATCACCCGGTTGATCGCGTCTCCCATGACCAGCCAGTTGAAATGCGACGCGGCGACCTTCGGGTCCGGTACCCGTAAGTAGCCGCGTTCGTCCATCCTTCCGAACAGGTCGGCCAAGGCAGCAAGGGCGCGCGCTGGGCCCCGTTCGTAGAGAATCTGCGCCAGTTCCGGGAAGCGGCTGGCCTCTCCGATGGCGAGCCGCCGCAGGCCCATCAGCGTCGGGGTCAACACGACCATCAGTTGACGCTTGGCGTGGGCAACCAGGAACTCTTCGGTCGATTCGCCTGGCCCCGGCCCGTGCACCTCTTCGTGCACCGTGTCGCTGGCGGCGTCCGTCAGGGTCCGGACCATCGCTACGAACAGCGTCTCCTTGCTGTCGAAGTGGCGGTAGAGGGTCTGCTTCGCGATGCCGGCGCGGGCGGCGACCTCGTCCATGCTCACGCCCAGGTAGCCTTTGGCCACGAACAGTTCTGCGGCAGCATCGATGACCGCCTGGCGCTTGCGGGCGGACGCGGCCGACAGCTTGCGGGGTCTCGCGCTCGGCGCCTTCACGGGTGGCTTCCCGTCCAACCGCAACACCTCCCTCCGAGCATGGTTGACACTATCATACGAGACGGTCTAGTCTACTTTCATCCCGTAAGCCAGGAGGTAACCCGTGGCCACCACGGTCCACCGTTCCACCAAGAGCGTGCATGACGCGAGAGAAAGGGAACTACTCGCAGAGCGAATCCGGGCACTGCAGCCCGGCAGTGTCCGGCGGTGGGGCAAGATGACGCTCGCCCAGATGCTGGGCCACTGCGAGCTTTTCGACCGCTGGATCCAGAGCGGCGAACCGAACCGGCAGACGCTCATGGGGAAGATCGTGGGAACGCCCGTGCTGCGCCGCATGCTGAGGCCCGACAAGGCCATGGCCAGGAACGTGCCGACGAT